>NZ_DKHD01000057.1:0-112808 GCF_002453565.1 Pseudomonas sp. UBA6753
GCCCGTCACCTCCCTCCGCAAGCCCTCTGCTCGGCCTCCTGAAGTCGCGAAGATCAAGATCAAGATCAAGATCAAGATCAAGATCAAGATCAAGAGCAAGAGCAGGGCGCGTCTTCACAGGCGGTGCTTGGACCACGTCGCGCGATGCGCGACAATAGCGATCATTTGCGGAGTCCCCCATGACCGATTTCACCCCCGACGCCATCCTCGACGCCACCGGCCTGAACTGCCCGGAACCGGTGATGATGCTGCACCAGCACGTGCGCAACCTGGCCGCTGGCGGCCTGCTCAAGGTCATCGCCACCGACCCCTCGACCCGCCGCGACATCCCCAAGTTCTGCAACTTCCTCGGCCACGAACTGCTGCAGCAGCAGGAAGACGCCGGTACCTTCCTGTACTGGATCCGCAAGAAAGCCGACTGAGCCGCTCTGGAACACGCCCGGCGTTGCGCCTACACTGCGTTCCCCAGACAGGAGAGCGCCATGCTGATAGTTGCCGACGAGAACATCCCGCTGCTCGATGCCTTCTTCCAGGGTTTCGGCGAAATCCGTCGTTACCCGGGCCGAAGCCTCGATGCCGCCAGCGTAAAGGACGCCGACATCCTGCTGGTGCGCTCGGTGACCAAGGTCGACCGCCAGTTGCTCGAAGGCAGCCGCGTGCGCTTTGTCGGCACCTGCACCATCGGCACCGATCACCTCGACCTGAACTACTTTGCCGAGGCCGGCATCCACTGGAGCAGCGCACCGGGCTGCAATGCCCGCGGCGTGGTCGATTACGTGCTGGGCAGCCTGCTGACCCTGGCGGAACTGGATGGCGTGGCACTGCCCGAGCGCGTGTATGGCGTGGTAGGCGCGGGTGAGGTGGGTGGCCGCCTGGTGCGGGTGCTGCACGGCCTGGGCTGGAAGGTACTGGTATGCGACCCGCTGCGCCAGGCCGCCGAGGGCGGTGACTACGTCAGCCTCGAGACCATCCTGCAACAGTGCGATGTGATCAGCCTGCACACCCCCTTGCAGCGTGGCGGCGAGCACCCGACCTGGCACCTGCTGGGCCAGGCGCAGCTGGCGCAGTTGCGCCCCGGTGCCTGGCTGGTCAACGCCAGCCGTGGCCCTGTAGTGGACAACGCCGCCCTGCGCGAACTGCTGCTGGACCGCGAAGACCTGCATGCGGTGCTGGATGTGTGGGAGGGTGAGCCGCAGGTCGACCTGCAACTGGCCGACCTGTGCACATTGGCTTCGCCGCACATTGCCGGCTACAGCCTCGACGGCCGCCAGCGTGGTACGGCGCAGATCTACCAGGCGCTGTGCCGCTTCCTCGGTGTGGATGAACAGGTGCAACTGGCCGACCTGCTGCCCCGGCCGCCGCTGGCGCAGATCGAGCTGGATGCCAGCACCGACCCGGCCTGGGCCTTGGCCACCCTGTGCCGCGCGGTGTACGACCCACGCCGCGACGATGCCGATTTCCGCCGCAGCCTCAGCGACGACCCGCAGCAGCAGCGTGCAGCGTTCGACCAGTTGCGCAAGCAGTACCCGCCACGGCGCGAGATCGAAGGGCTGGCGGTGCGCTTGCGCGGGGAGTCGCCGCAGTTGGCGCAGTTGGTCAGTGCCTTGGGTGGGGTGTTGGTCTGACAGCCTTTTGAAAGCTGTACCGGCCTCTTCGCGGGCTTGCCCGCTCCTACAGGGACCACACAGACCCTGAGGTCAATGGGGGACCTGTGGGAGCGGGCAAGCCCGCGAAGAAGGTTGAGCTGATCTGTCAGGACTATCCAAGGCAAATAAAAACCCGGCGCAAGCGCCGGGTTGCAAGAATTCGCCGATCAACCTTTGCGTACGCGCTCTACCCGGCTTTCTTCCAGCGCCTTGCAGGCCTTCTGGATCATCTGCTCGGTGATCGGTACTTCGCGCCCCTGGGCATCGATGATCGAACCGCACACCTGCGGCTGAGGGGTAGTCCGGGGCTTCTGGTTGTCGCTGCCATGCTGCAAGCTCATGTATTGTCTCCTCATCAGGTTCAAGCGCAGGTTAACCCTGTGCCGTGACTGGCCTGTGACAGTACCTGCAGGGTCACGGCAGGCACAGTCGAACAGAAACGGCGGTAAAGCTCCATAGCCTGGTTAGACCGATAGGCTATAGCAACCCTGCAAGGGTTCCACAGGCGTGGATGAGTGGTAGGCTGCGGTTTCCCCGCCAATGTGGTCAGCGCCATGCCCGAATCGGTTTCCCCGCGTCAACGCCGCGCCTTGCGCCTGGGTTGGCAGTTTGTCCGTCCGTACCGTCGCCAGGTGCTGCTGGCCTTGCTGGCCCTGGTAGTCACCGCCGCCATCACCCTGTCCATGGGGCAGGGTATCCGCCTGCTGGTGGACCAGGGCTTCATGACCCGCTCCGCACATCAGCTCAACCAGACCATCGGCCTGTTCCTGCTGCTGGTGGTGGCACTGGCTGTGGGTACCTTCAGCCGCTTCTACCTAGTGTCGTGGATCGGCGAGCGCTGCGTGGCCGATATCCGTCGGGCCGTGTTCGACCACCTGATCGGCCTGCATCCCGGGTTTTTCGAAGACAACCGCAGCTCCGAGATCCAGTCGCGGCTGACCGCCGACACCACCTTGCTGCAATCGGTAATCGGCTCTTCGCTGTCGATGTTCCTGCGCAACGCGCTGATGGTCATCGGTGGCGTGGTGTTGCTATTCATCACCAACCCCAAGCTCACCAGCATCGTGGTGGTGGCCCTGCCGCTGGTGCTGGCGCCGATCCTGCTGTTCGGCCGCCGGGTACGCAGCCTGTCGCGGCAGAGCCAGGACCGGGTGGCCGATGTGGGCAGCTATGTGGCCGAGACCCTCGGGCAGATCAAGACCGTGCAGGCCTACAACCACCAGGCGCATGACCGCGAGCTGTTCGCCGGCACGGTGGAAGCGGCGTTTGCCGTGGCCCGGCAGCGGATTGCCCAGCGCGCCTGGCTTATCACCCTGGTGATCGTGCTGGTACTGGGAGCGGTGGGAGTGATGTTGTGGGTTGGCGGCATGGACGTGATCGCCGGGCGCATTTCCGCGGGCGAGCTGGCCGCCTTCGTGTTCTACAGCCTGATCGTAGGCAGTGCCTTCGGCACCCTCAGCGAGGTGATCGGCGAGTTGCAGAGGGCGGCGGGCGCCGCCGAGCGCATTGCCGAACTGTTGGCGGCGCGCAGTGCGATCCTGCCGCCCGCCGTGGCGCAGGTGCTGCCGCAGCAGCGGGCCAGTGGGCGTATCGAGCTGCAGCAGTTGGTGTTCGCCTACCCGTCACGGCCCTCGGTGGCGGCTGTCGATGGCCTGAGCCTGACCATCGAGCCGGGGCAGACCGTGGCGCTGGTGGGCCCGTCGGGGGCGGGCAAGTCGACCTTGTTCGATTTGTTGCTGCGCTTCTACGACCCCCAGCAGGGGCGCATCCTGCTTGATGGCCGGGCGATCACCGAACTCGACCCCGATCACCTGCGCCAGCAGTTCGCCCTGGTGGCACAGAACCCCTCGCTGTTTCGCGGCACGGTCGAGGCCAACATCCGCTATGGCCGGCCCGAGGCGACCCTGGCCGAGGTCGAGGCAGCCGCCCGGGGTGCCCATGCCGACGCATTCATCCGGCAATTGCCGCAGGGCTACCAGACACCGCTGGGCGAGGGCGGCATCGGCCTGTCCGGCGGGCAGCGGCAGCGCCTGGCCATCGCCCGTGCGTTGCTGGTCGATGCGCCGATCCTGTTGCTGGACGAAGCCACCAGCGCACTCGACGCGCAAAGCGAACACCTGATCCAGCAGGCGCTGCCCAGCCTGATGGCCGGGCGCACCACCTTGGTGATCGCCCATCGCCTGGCTACGGTCCAGCATGCCGACCGTATCGCGGTCATCGACAAGGGCAGACTGGTGGCGGTGGGGACGCATCGCCAGCTGATCGAAGAGAGCCCGCTGTATGCCCGGCTGGCGGCCTTGCAGTTCACCACGGGGTAGCTTGTAGTGGCGTTGTAACATTTCTGTAGTATTTGCCTGAGAGTATCTAGCTCAACTGTTGCGTAAGTGCTCGACCTGGCTGCCATTGCTTGATGGCAGCCTTTTTTGTGGCCTGCCAGTAACCGGGCTGCGTTGCACCCCATTGCCAACTTGCGCGGCCCCCGGTCTTCCTCCTGCTTTCCGAGATCCAAGATGTTGCGTAAATCCCTCAGAGTGCAAATCCTCTCCCTGCTCGGCGGCAGTCTGGTGGCGATGTTGCTGATCGCCCTGGTGTGCTTCCAGTTCCTCTCCTCCAGCGTGCGCGGGTACGCCGAGCTGGTCGACGGGCCGCTGCGGGCCTCGCAGTTGATCGACGAAGCCAACCTGCAGTTCAAGATCCAGGTGCAGGAGTGGAAGAACGTGTTGTTGCGCGGGCGCCAGCCGGCTGACATGGACAAGTACTGGCAGCAGTTCCAGGCTCGCGAGCAGCAGGTGCAGCAACTGCTCGGGCAATTGATCGACAGCAGCGACGCGAGGCTCAAGGCGCCGTTGCAGCAACTGCGTGACAGCCACCGGCAGCTGGGCCAGGCCTATGCGCAGGGTCGCCAGGCATTTATGGCGTCGGGCAGCGACCCGGTAGCCGGCGACCAGGCGGTCAAGGGCGTGGACCGCGCCGTCAGCGAGCAGATGAGCGAACTGGTCGAGCAACTGCGTGCCGAAGCCCGTCAGCATGCCGCCAGCCTGAGTGCCGGCGCCGAGCGCACGGTATGGCTGGGCTTGCTGGTGATGCTGGCTTCGGCCGTGCTGGTGGGGCTGCTCAGCCTGTGGTTGGTCAACCGCAGCCTGGTCGAGCCGATCCGCCAGTTGATCGACTATGTCGCGCAGTTGAGCCAGGGCCGCTTTGCCGCCCGGGTAGACAGCCGCCGCGAGGACGAACTGGGGCGCCTGGCGCGGGCCGCCAACACCCTGCGCGATTTCCTCGCCGACACGGTCGGCCGGCTGCAGGACAACGCCCAGGAACTGGAAGGTGCCAGCGGCCAGCTGCGCAGCATCGCCGGCGACATGGCCCGTGGTACCCATGACCAGTTCCAGCGCACCGACCAGGTGGCCACGGCCATGCACGAGATGTCCGCCACCGCCCAGGAAGTCGCGCGCCACGCCGCCGAGGCCGCCCGCGCGGCGGACGACGCCGACCACAGTGCCCAGGCGGGCGAGCAGGTGATGCAGCAGACCATCGACATCATCGGCGCGGTCAACCGCGAAATTGCCGGCACGGCGGCGGTGATTCGCGATCTGGAGCACGACAGCACGCGCATTGGCAAAGTGCTCGAAGTGATCCGTGGCATTGCCGAGCAGACCAACCTGCTGGCGCTCAACGCGGCCATCGAAGCGGCCCGTGCCGGCGAGGCCGGGCGAGGTTTTGCGGTCGTCGCCGACGAAGTGCGCAGCCTGGCCCAGCGCACGGCGGCGTCGATCGCCGAGATCCATCAGATCATCGAAGCGGTGCAGTCTGGGGCGGTGGAGGCGGTCAAGGCCATCGAAAGCGGCCAGCAGCGCAGCGAGGAGGGTGCCGAGCAGGTGCAGCAGGCGGGGCAGATGCTGCAGCGCATCACCCTGGCAGTGGAAGCGATCCGCGACATGAACCGGCAGATCGCCACGGCGGCCGAAGAGCAGACCAGCGTGGCCGAGGACATCTCGTGCAACCTGATCGAAATCACCCGCATCGCCACGGCCAACCAGCAGGCGGTGCAGCATACCGAACAGGCGGGGCAGCGCCTGCATGGGTTGTCGGGGCAGCTGGGTGAAGTCACCTCCCGCCTGAGCGCCTGATCTTTCAAAGGGGCCGCTGCGCGCCCCATCGCCGGCAAGCCAGCTCCCACAGGGACGGTGCAGGCCTGCTCTTTGTGGGAGCTGGCTTGCCGGCGATGGGGCGCGTAGCGGCCCTCGGGGGGAAACCCGCCATCTGACAAGGGCAAGCTCTTTCCCATTGGCGGATTGTCGCCATCTACTCCATTGCCCGCCCCCTGTATTCACTGCTCCAGACTCAGTTGGCACGTTCCCTGCTCAAGGCGGCGCGCGTGTACACAACAACTGGATAACATCAATGAAGAAATTCCTGCTGACGTTCCTCTGCCTGGGCGTCATCGGCTGCTCCAAACCCGCGGAGCCGGAAAAGACCGTCGATGTGCTGCTGATCGGCGGTGGCATCATGAGTGCCAGCCTGGGCACCTACCTCACCGAGCTGGAGCCTTCCTGGAAGGTCGACGTCTACGAACGCCTGGACCAGGTGGCCGAAGAAAGCTCCAACGCCTGGAACAACGCCGGTACCGGTCACTCCGCGTTCTGCGAGCTGAACTACACCAGCGTCGGCAAAGACGGCAGCATCGACATCAGCAAGGCCGTTGGGGTCAACGAGCAGTTCGAGGTGTCCAAGCAGTTCTGGGCCTACCAGGTCGAGCAGGGCGTGCTCAGCAACCCGAAGTCGTTCATCAACAACGTGCCGCACATGAGCTTTGTCTGGGGTGACGACAACGTCGCCTTCCTGCACAAGCGCGTCGACGCCCTGCAGCACAGCTCGCTGTTCCGCGGCATGGAAATCTCCGAAGACCACGAGCAGATCCGCAAGTGGGCACCGCTGGTGATGGAAGGCCGTGACCCGGAGCAGAAAATCGCCGCCACGCGCATGGCCATCGGCACCGACGTGAACTTTGGCGAAATCACCCGCCAGTTGTTCGCGGCGATGACCCGCAACCCCAATGTGTCGCTGAACCTGCGTCATGAAGTGCGCGACATCGTGCGCAACGACGACGGCACCTGGCATGTGCGGGTGGCTGACCTGGCCAACGGCGGCGAGGAAAAGGCCGTCAACGCCCGCTTCGTGTTCATCGGTGCCGGTGGTGGCGCGCTGAAGCTGCTGCAGAAGTCGGGCATCCCTGAAGCCGAAGGCTATGCCGGCTTCCCGGTCGGTGGCCAGTTCCTGATGACCGACAACCCCGACCTGGTCGCCCGCCACCAGGCCAAGCTGTACGGCAAGGCCTCGGTCGGCGCGCCGCCGATGTCGGTACCGCACCTGGACACGCGAATGATCGATGGCAAGCAGGTGCTGCTGTTCGGCCCGTTCGCCACCTTCTCCACCAAGTACCTCAAGCACGGCTCGCTGCTGGACATGTTCGCCTCGCTGAACAGCCACAACGTGCTGCCGATGGTCAACGCCGGTATCGACAACATCGACCTCAGCACCTACCTGATGGGGCAGTTGATGCTCAGTTTCGATGACCGCATGAACGCGCTGCGCGAGTACTTCCCCAATGCCAAGAACGAAGACTGGAAGCTGCTGCAGGCCGGCCAGCGGGTGCAGGTGATCAAGAAGGACCCGGTACTGGGCGGTGTGCTGCAGTTCGGTACTGAAGTGGTGGCGGCCCAGGACGGCAGCATCGCTGCATTGCTGGGGGCATCGCCGGGTGCCTCGACCGCGGCGCCGATCATGCTGACCGTGCTGGAAAAGACCTTCAAGGACCGTATCCAGTCGCCAGCCTGGCAGGCCAGGCTCAAGGAAATCGTGCCAAGCTATGGGCAGAAGCTGAACAACAACCTGGCGCTGACCAACCAGACCCGGGCCTGGAGCAGTGAGCGCCTGCAGTTGCTGTATGTGCCGGTGGAGGCCGAGGTGTCGCACTGACACATGTGGGAGCGGCCTTGTGTCGCGAAAGGGTCGCAACGCGGCCCCAGGATTTCTGCCAGGCTGCACAAGTTGCTGGGGGCTGCCTTGCAGCCCTTTCGCGACACAAGGCCGCTCCCACAAGGGGGCGCGCGCTGGGGCGGGGCACTTTTCAAGGCACAACAAAAAGCCCGCACTAGGCGGGCTTTTTGACGAGGATTTGGTCGGAGAGACAGGATTCGAACCTGCGGCCTTCTCGTCCCGAACGAGACGCGCTACCTGGCTGCGCTACACTCCGATGAAGGAAATCCTACTGCATACTTTTTTTGCACGCAAGCCCTTGTTGTTAAAAGGGCCTTTGCAAAAAACAGGCTGCGATCAGAGCTCTTTGACGGTGCGGATCTGGTCCTTGTTCAGGCGTGTGCGCTTGCCGTCCAGCTGCTCGAATTCGTAGAAACCGGAGTCTTCATCGAACTTCGGTGTGTCGGTGGCCTGGATTTCGCGACCGTCGTTCAGGGTAATGACGGTTGGCGATGCGCAGCCAGCGAGGGCGCCCAGGCCCAAGGCGAGCAGGAAGGCGGGTAGGGTCCGTTGAATCATCGTGTTTCTCCAGTGCGATGGTGCTAGATGACATTAAGACGCAGGGCGTCCACGCAAGTTCCGTCTACAGTGCAGCATAGCGGCAAACCCGGGGCATTGATCGAGGGCAAGGGCCACGGGCGTCACGCTGTGATGGGCGCGTGCTGTGTTATAACTGCGGCCATCCCATCTTCTTGTGACGGACCCCCATGAAAGCCAAGGCAGATACCCCCTTCGTGCCGCTGAACATCGCCGTGCTCACGGTCAGCGACACCCGTACTTTCGACACCGATACCTCCGGCCAGCTGTTCGTCGACCGGCTGAGCGCGGCTGGCCATCGCCTGGCCGAGCGCGTGCTGCTGAAAGATGACTTGTACAAGATTCGCGCCCAGGTCGCCACCTGGATTGCCGATGACAGCGTGCAGGTGGTGCTGATCACCGGCGGCACCGGCTTCACCGGCCGCGACAGCACGCCCGAGGCCGTGGCCTGCCTGCTGGACAAGCAGGTAGAAGGCTTTGGTGAGCTGTTCCGGCAGATTTCCGTGGCCGACATCGGCACCTCCACCGTGCAGTCGCGCGCCCTGGCCGGGCTGGCCAACGGTACCCTGGTGTGCTGCCTGCCAGGTTCGACCAACGCGGTGCGCACCGGTTGGGACGGTATCCTCGCCGAGCAGCTGGATGCCCGCCATCGCCCGTGCAACTTCGTGCCGCACCTGAAGCAGGCAGCGGCCTGCGACAGCCGTGGCTGAGGTCCGCCAGGCCCGGCCGCTGATGCCGGTAGAACAGGCCCTGGAGCAGCTGCTGGCTTTGGCCGAAGCGGCACCGATCCGCGACACCGAGAACCTGCCGCTGGCCGAGGCCGAGGGCCGTGTGCTGGCCACCGACCTGGTGGCCTCGCTCGACCTGCCGCCTTGGCCGAACAGTGCCATGGACGGTTACGCCCTGCGCCTGGCTGACTGGCAGGGCGAACCACTGCCGGTCAGCCAGCGGATTTTCGCCGGCCATGCGCCGCAGCCGCTGCAACCGGGCACCTGCGCGCGCATCTTCACCGGGGCACCGCTGCCCGAAGGTGCCGACTGCGTCGAGATGCAGGAAAACACCGAAGTGGCGGAGGATGGCCGGGTACGCTTTCTCGAAGCGCTGAAGACCGGGCAGAACATTCGTCCCCAGGGCCAGGAAACCCGCAAGGGCGAACAGGTGATGAGCGCCGGCACCCGGCTGGGGCCGATCGAGCTGGGCCTGGCCGCGACCCTGGGCCATGGCCGGCTGGACGTGGTGCGCAAGGTGCGGGTGGCGGTGTTGTCCACCGGTGACGAACTGGTCGAACCCGGCCTGCCGCTGGGGCCGGGGCAGATCTACAACAGTAATCGCCGGCTGCTGGTCAGCTGGCTGCAGAGGCTGGGCTGCGATGTGGTCGATGCGGGCATCCTGCCGGATGACCTGGCACGCACCCGCAGCTGCCTGGCCGAGCTGGGCGATGTCGACCTGATCCTGTCCACCGGCGGTGTCTCGGTGGGGGAGGCCGACTACCTCGGCGCCGCCCTGCGCGAAGCTGGCGAGCTGGCTTTGTGGAAGCTGGCGATCAAACCGGGCAAGCCGCTGACCTTCGGCCACTTCCAGGGCGTGCCGGTAATCGGCCTGCCGGGTAACCCGGCCTCGACCTTGGTCACCTTCGGCCTGCTGACCCGGCCCTACCTGTTACGGCGTCAGGGCGTGGCCGATGTCACGCCGTTGCGCTTCGACATGCCGGCCGGCTTTGACTGGCCCAAGGCCGGCACGCGCCGCGAGTACCTGCGCGCCCGCATCGAACAGGGCCAGGTGCGCATCTACAAGAACCAGAGCTCTGGCGTGTTGCGCAGTGCGGCCTGGGCCGAGGGGTTGGTGGAGGTGCGTGAAGGCAGTACGCCGAAGCAGGGTGACAGCGTGCCGTTCATCCCCTTCAGCGAACTACTTGGCTGAGCGGCCCAGTCAGGCACTGGCCAGCGGCGTGGCCTCGGCCGGTGCCGCCAGTGCCAGGCGCATGTGCACGTTCTCCAGTTGCTGGGCGGCCACGCTCCAGTCGTGGCGCTGGCGGGCGAACTGGCGCCCGGCGTCGCTCAACTGGCTCATGCGCCAGGGCTGGTTGAGCAACTGGGTGATCAGCAGGGCCAGCTGGTCGCCATCCTCACTGCCCAGGTAGTGCTCACCATTGTTCGCGGCCAGGCCTGAAACGCCTTTGCCGGTGGTGATCACCGGCAAGCCGGCGGCCATCGCTTCGAGGATTTTTACCTTGGAGCCACCGGCATAGCGCAGCGGTGCGAAGAACAATGCCGAACGCCGTTGCAGTTCACGCAGGTCGGGGCGGTAGCCGAACCACTCGATGCGCGGGTCGTTCCAGTGCAGTTTCCAGCTGGCCGGCATGGCATGCCCGGCAATCGCCAGGCGCACTGCCGGGTTGCTCATCCAGACCTGCGGCATGATGTCTTCCAGCGCCCATTCGATGGCCTCCAGGTTGGCGCCATACTCGAAGTTGCCAACGAACAGCAGGCGCTGGCTGTGCAGCGCGGGTTGCACGTGCTGGTAGAAATCACAGTCCACGCCATTGACCACCACGTTCACCGGGCGCCCGCTGATCTGCGCGATCAATTCGGCATCGTGGGCGCTGACTGCCACCAGTTCGGTGGGTTGGCGCAAGACCCGCTGTTCCCAGCGTCGATAGCGCCAGCGGTCGAAGGCGTTGAGCGGGCGCAGCCATAGCGGCAGGCGATCGTGGCTGGCGCCACCCATCACCGACTCCAGGGTGTGCTCGCTGAGCATGTACGGCAGCCCGCGTGCCTGCAGGGCCTTTTCGAAGGGCTGGAAACTGTAGCTGTGCTCAATCTGGATCACGTCCCAGGGCTCGTCCAGCAATTGCTCGAAGCGGTGCCGCAGGCAAGGGGCCAGGCCATTGATGATTGCCCGCATGGGGTAGGCGATGATCGGTGAGGCCAGCAGGTTCAGCGGGCTGTGCAGGGGCCGGCGGGGCAGCACGATCAGGCGCTCGAGCAGCGGTTCCAGGGCTTCGCGGGCGGCATCGCCGAGCGGGATCTTCGATTGCACCAGCAGGGTAATCCGGTGGCCCCGCTGTGCCAGTGCGCGTATCAGGTGGTATTGCCGGGTCTTGCTGCCGCTGGTGGTTGGCCAGGGCAGGTACGGCAGTGTCCAGAGAATGCGCATGACCCGAAATCCTCGCTAAAGGCTGCGGATAGCAAGACGCGCCCGTGGGCAGCAGTGGTAGAATCACTGCCGGGGGCGCGTCCGTGGCAATAAAGTGTATCTGCTGAGCATAGCCGTGCATTGCCAGGCGTGTGGGAAAAGACCGGCCGACGCTTGTCGGTTGATGCCCACAATCAATCGCGTTGGCCTGCTATTTTTTCGGGCGCATGCAACGATCCGCGACTGCAAAGGGTCGAGATCTGGGTTGATCACTTCACGGAGGCGCGCACATGCAATGGCGCAAGGCAATGCTGATCCTGCACGGCAAGCAGGCCATGAACGAAGACGTGCGCAGCGCCGTGCATGGCCTGCGCGACAGCGGCTGGGTACTGGATGTGCGGGTCACCTGGGAGGCCGGCGACGCGCAGCGCCTGGTCACCGAGGCGCTGGCCGCCGGCTACGGCCATATCGTCGCCGGTGGCGGCGATGGCACGCTGCGTGATGTCGCCGAGGCCATGGGGCAGGCAGGTACCGAGGCCACCCTGGCGTTGTTGCCGCTGGGCACGGCCAATGATTTTGCCAAGGCCGCCGGCATACCCCTGGAGCCTGCCACGGCCCTGGCATTGCTGAACATACCCGCACGGCCAATAGACCTGGGCCAGGCCGGCGACCAGTTGTTCCTCAACATGGCTACGGGCGGTTTTGGCAGCCAGGTCACGGCCAACACCTCCGAAGACCTGAAGAAAGTGCTGGGCGCGGCCGCCTACCTGTTCACCGGCTTGTCGCGCTTCAGCGAACTGCAGGCAGCCTCGGTGGAGCTGCAAGGGCCGGGCTTCGACTGGCAGGGTGACCTGCTGGCGCTGGGGATCGGCAATGGCCGCCAGGCCGGGGGTGGGCAAGTGCTGTGCCCCGAGGCCCTGGTGGACGACGGCTTGCTCGATATCGCCATCCTGCCGGCACCACAGGAGATGGTAGGGGCGCTGCGTGAGCTGTTGGCTGGCAACGGGTTGTTAGTCAGAGCCAGGTTGCCCTGGGTCGAGATCAAGTGCTCGCAGGGCCTGGACATCAACCTTGATGGCGAACCGGTGCAGGCCGACAAGTTGCGCTTCCAGGCCAGGCCCGCTGCACTGCGCCTGCATCTGCCGGACGGGTCGCCGTTGCTCAGTCGTCCAGGCTGATGATTTTCTCGCGCACGGCGAACAGCACCAGGCCGGCCACGTCATGGATCTGCAGGCGTTTCATGATTTGCGAGCGGTGGGTTTCCACGGTCTTGATCGACAGGCCCAGGCCGGTGGCGATTTCCCGGGTGGACTTGCCACGCACGATCAGGCGCAGGATTTCCAGCTGTCGCGCCGTGAGGTTATGCCGCTCGCCCGCGGGTTGCTTGCCCTGCCTGGCGTGCTGCAGCGCCTGGTTGATGACCGTATGGGCGATGGCTGGGCTGAGGTAGCGCTCGCCGTTGCGCACCGCGGCCAGGGCCTGTTCCAGTTCGGTGGCGCTGGTGTCCTTGAGCAGGTAGCCGTGGGCGCCGCTTTCCAGGGCCCGCATGATCAGGTCCGGGTCGGTGTGCATCGACAGGATCAGCACCTTGCAGGTGTTGCCGCTGGCGCGCAGTTGGGTGAGGGCGTCCAGGCCGCTGGTCGAGCGCATGGAGATGTCCAGCAAGACGATGTCCGGCGCCAGCGTGCGCACCTGTTCGAGCAACTGGCTGCCGTCGTCGGCTTCACCGATCACGTCATAGCCGGGGATGTCGCAAACCAGTGCGCGCACCCCGGCGCGGATCAGCGAGTGGTCGTCTACCAGCAGCAGTCTACAGGTCATGGGTTGCAGTACTCCTGGCGCGTTCCTGGGTGCGCGGTGGCCATGGGAACATTGCCTCGATGCGCGTGCCCAGGCCGAGCTGGCTGGTGATGTCCAGGCTGCCCTGCAACGCGGTTACCCGCTCCTGCATGCCGGCCAAGCCCCGCTGGCCTGCTTCGGCCGGTTGCCTGGCTGGCACGAAGCCGCGGCCATCGTCGTGGATCGACAACGCCAACCCCTCGGGGGTGCGCTGCAGGCGGACGACCAGGTTGCGTGCCTGGGCGTGGCGCAGCATGTTGGTCACGGCTTCCTGGGTAATGCGGAACACCGCCATGGCCACGGCCTCGTCGATGCCGCCCAGGCGCTGGTTGCACGCCAGGCTCCAGTGCACGCCGCTGTTGCCCAGGGTGCGCACCAGGTGCGCGCGCAGGCTGGCCTCCAGGCCCAGGCTGGCCAGCTGCCGCGGGTTGAGAAGGGCGGAGACATCGCGCACGTTGCCCAGGGTGTCATCCAGGGTGCTGCGCAGGGCGTCGCAGTGGCCTTGCAGGTCATCGGGCATACGCTTCTGCAGCCACTGCAGTTGCAGCTTGGCGGCGGTGAGCAGCTGACCGATGTCATCGTGCAATTCCCGGCTCAGGTGCTGGCGCTCGTCTTCCTGGACCTTGAGCATGCGCTCGGCCAGTTCCGCCGGGCGCAGGTTGATCGACCTGGCGCCCAGGGCCAGGTGCACGGCAGCGCCCAGCGTGGCGGCCAGCTGCAGCAGCAGCAGGCTGGCCGGGATCGCCTGGTCGGTCAGGTACAGCGACAGGGTGGCGACCAGCGAGGCCACGCACAGCCCGACCGTCGCCCAGCGCAGCAGGGTAGTGCGGAAGCAGCACCGCAAAGAAGTCTTCAAGCGTGGAAACATAGGTAGGGAAGCCACTGAAGTATTGCTGATGGAGGCCTTGCACAATCCATGTCAGAGGCTTTGGAGCAGTACTTTATATTTTCTTTCGAACACGTGATCTTGCGACCTTGCTGCAGGTCGCAAGCGTTTGTGGGGCCGCATATTACCACTTCGCAGTGCATTGGTCGCGATCGGGTAACGCTATGAAACGCCTGCGGGGCGGGCGCTGGAGGGTGGCAAAGTGCCACTTGGCTTGATCGCACAACAGGCACTTGCCATTGAACTTGCGCGCTGTTGATTCAACTTGGCCCCCGGCAACCTGGAAAACTTCGAGAACTTTCCAAGTTCGACCTGGGTGGGCCTGAATAAACGTGCCCGGCTGCATTTCAAACCAGTTCAATATGTGGCAGATGAGCGGCCGGAGTGCGTGCTGCCTGCCGTCTCGGTATGCGGGTGGATGCACACGCTGCCTTGCTCGTCGCAGGAGGTGCAGGGTTGTGCAAACGTTTGCTGCACGGCCTTGGCCAGTTCACCCAGCAGTACCAGCTGCTCGCCGATGTCCAGGTTGAGTCGCCCGGTGCAAGGGTCGACCAGTTCCAGTTGCCAGGCCAGCAGGGTCAGGCAGGCCCCTACCGCGGGCAGGGCTTCGCGCTGCAGGCGACCGACCTGGCAGGCCGGTGCCAGCAACTGCTGCAGGGCGGTGGTGTAATGGGCGACTTCGCGCAGGCCCAGGTGTGTGGCCTGTCGAGCAAGGTTGTCGAGGGCGTTGTCCAGGCAGTGGCAGGCATCCGGGTCGTTGTCGATCAGCTCCAGATGCTGCAGGCATTCCTGGGCCTGGGTCAGCAATACCTGGGCATCCAGCAGGAACCCCTGCAGGGCGTTATCGAACGACAAGGCGCTGTCCATCATGATGCCCCCGCGCGTGGGGCGGGCGCAGGGGACGGGCACGCCAAAACGATAGCTAGCAAAAGCCTGACTCCATTCATGCAATGAGAATGGCGTCACATTAATGGCTAAAGGATATCGCGAACATCAGGTTGCACCCGATTGTGGCTAAGGGTTTCCCTGATAAGGGCCTCAGGTGGGGAACTTTTACTGTCCCGCTTGATCACCCGTGCTTCCCGCAGTAAAGCATGATGGTAAAGTGATATCAATCGCCTTCACGGCATTTTCCCGCAAGGGTCAAGGTGTGCGTGAAGCCGCCGATACAGGGTGGATGATTTCACTTTTTCCGACTCAAGCCTGGGGGCTTTCCAATGGCTGGCATTCTCGACACGGTAGACCAACGCACGCAACTGGTGGGTGAGAACCGCCTGGAAATCCTGATGTTTCGCCTGGCCGGCCGCCAGCTGTTCGCGATCAATGTGTTCAAGGTGCAGGAAGTGCTGCAACTGCCCAAGCTGACCCTGATGCCCCAGCGCCACGCTTTCGTCTGCGGTGTGGTCAACCTGCGCGGCCAGACCCTGCCGGTGATCGACCTGTCCCAGGCGATCGGCATGCGCCCGCTGCAACCGGGGCCGGACAGCACCATCATCGTCACCGAATACAACCGCTCGGTGCAGGCCTTCCTGGTGGGCGGTGTCGACCGCATCGTCAACATGAACTGGGAAGCGATCATGCCGCCGCCATCCAGCGCCGGACGCCAGCATTACCTGACCGCCATCACCAAGGTCGATGACAAGCTGGTAGAAGTGATCGACGTGGAGAAGGTGCTGGCCGAGATCGTGCCGTACAACGCGCGGGTTTCCGGCGACAAGCTCGCCGACCCGGTGCTGGCCCGTGCCCGTGGCCGCGAAGTGCTGCTGGTGGACGACTCCAGCGTGGCCCTGGCGCAATTGCGCGACACCCTGTCCCAGCTGGGCGTGAAGCTGCACGTGGCCAGTGATGGCCTGAAGGCGCTGCGCATGCTCAAGGGCTGGGCTGACGCTGGTGAGGACGTGTGCGAGAAGCTGCTGATGGTGTTCACCGACGCAGAGATGCCGGAAATGGACGGCTACCGGTTGACCACCGAGATCCGTGGCGATGCCCGTTTGCGCCGGCTGTACGTGGTGTTGCACACCTCGCTGTCGGGTAGTTTCAACGAATCCATGGTGAAGAAGGTGGGCTGCGACAACTTCCTGTCCAAGTTCCAGCCCGATCGCCTGGTCGACGTGGTCAAGCAACGCCTGTTGCTGGATGCCGCTACCGCGTGATCCCGGCCCCTGCCGGGTATAAGCTTGGCGTTTTGGCATGACGCGAGGCGGCAGGGATGTTTCTCAGTGAGCTGTATCGGTACCCGGTGAAGTCGGGGCAGGCGCAACGCCTGCAGGCTTCACCGGTGGGATTGCTGGGGTTGCAGGGTGACCGGCGCTGGATGGTGGTGGAGGAAGAAAACGGACGCTTCCTTACCCAGCGCGCCTGGCCTCGGCTAGGCCAGATCAAGGCTAGCGATGATGACAGCGGCCAGTTGCTGCTGGAAGCACCTGGGCAGGCACCGTTGCGGGTGCCTGTGCCGCCTGCCGATGACGCCCTGCGCGGCGTGACCATCTGGCGCGATACCCTGCGCGTGCCGGATGCGGGCGATGCGGCGGCGGCCTGGCTGAGCCAACTGCTGGGCAAGGCCGTGCGCCTGGTGCATTGCCCGGAGCAGCGCGCGCGTTACCTGCCCAATGGCTATGGCTTCAACAGCGACCGGGCGGCGTTCCCGGACGGTTTCCCGTTGTTGCTGATCGGCCAGGGTTCGCTGGACGAACTTGACCGGCGTATCGGACGGCCCATGGAGATGCTGCGCTTTCGGCCCAACCTGGTGGTGCAGGGGGCTGAACCGTTTGCCGAAGATGGCTGGAAGCGGATTCGTATCGGCAGCCTGGAGTTTCGCGTGCTCAAGCCCAGTGTGCGCTGCATCTTTACCACCATCGACCCGGCTACCGGCGAGCGCAGCGAGGACCGCGAGCCGATGGCCACGCTCAGGACCTTCCGTGAGAAGGAGGGGGATGTGCTGTTCGGGCAGAACCTGGCGGTGGATGGCAGTGGGTGGTTGGAGGTAGGGATGAAGGTCGAAATCCTGGAGTAGCTGTGTTGCCTGTTCCGGCCTCTTCGCGGGCTTGCCCGCTCCCACAGGATCACCACAGCTTTCAAGGCTTGTGGAGTACCTGTGGGAGCGGGCAAGCCCGCGAAAAGGGCCGGCACAGGCTCAGTAGCAATCACATGTCATCGAAATACCGCTCATGCCAATCCACCAGCGGCTGCGGCGAGTTCAGCTTCTGCCCATAGATCACCGAATACGACAGCACGTTCTGTACATACTGGCGCGTTTCGTCGAACGGGATCGACTCCACCCACACATCGAAGCTCAGGTGCTTGGCGCCTTTGAGCCACTGCCGCACGCGCCCGGGCCCGGCGTTGTAGGCTGCCGAAGCGAGTACCCGGTTGCCGTTGAACTGGCTGTGCACCTGGCTCAGGTAGGCCGCACCCAGCTGGATGTTCTTGTCCGGGTTGAGCACCTGCGCCGGGGATGCCAGCGGGATGCTGAACTTGCGCGCGGTTTCCTTGGCCGTGGCCGGCATCAACTGCATCAGGCCGCTGGCACCCACCGGGGAGCGGGCATCCTCCATGAACGCGCTTTCCTGGCGGGTAATGGCGAATACCCAGCTTGAATGCAGGCCGCGGACCTTGGCCTCGCGCACCAGGGTGTCGCGGTGGGCCATCGGGAAGCGGATGTCCAGGTCGTCCCAGTACTGCGCCTGGCTGATGGTGCGAATGGCCGGGAAGTACCAGCGCAGGTCGTAGCCCAGGCGCGCCTGGGCGACCATTTCGTCGCGGGTGAAGTGGCGGCTGACGTGGTACCACTCGCGGCGGCCTTCGACGATCTGGCCGCGGGCGTGGAACTCCAGGGCACGGCGGATGCCCGGGGTGTTGCGTACCTTGTTGACCAGCTGTGGGCTGAGCACCAGCGGCTTGTTGTTCAGCTGGTAAGGGGTCTGTGCCCGGTCGGCGGCGAGGAAGCCGTAGAAGTCACGCTCACGCGCCACGGTCTTGTACAGCAGCGGGATCTGAGGGTTGTTCGGCTGTGCCAGCTCCAGGCTGCGCGCTTGCCAGTATTTCCAGCGGCTGCTGCTGGCCAGGTCCTGGGGCAGGCGGCGGGTCAGTTCGTAGGCGTCTTCCCAACGCCCCAGGCGCAGCAGCAGGCGCAGGCGCCATTCGCTGACGGTGTTGTCGCGCAGTTCGGGGTCGTAGCGGGTCATCAGGTCGAGCGCGCGCGGGTCGTAGCGGCGCGCCAGGGTCAGGCCGATCTCACGGGCGATGGCCACCTTCTCGTCACGGGAAAAGTGCATGCGCTGGGCGTAGTCGTCGAGCAGCGCCATGGCCCGCTCCGGGTCCTGCCGGGCCAGGCGGCGCAGGCCGAGGCTGACCACGTCGGACATGGCTTCGTTGACCGGGGTGAAGCGCGACGGCTGGTTGAGCAGCTCGGGTTTCTGCGCCACATCGACCAGCAGGCGCCCCTGCGGGGCGAGGGTGGTCAGGGTCTTGACCAGGTTGTTGGCCAGGCCGTAGTTGCGCGCCTGGGCCGCCAGCTTGGTGCGTTGCCAGCGCTTGGCCTCGGTCAGCTGGCCCTCGGCCGCCCACATGCCGAACAGCGTGTCGCAGGTGGCCGGCTGCGACTTGCCGACGTTCCATAGTTTGTCGGCCGTGGCAAAACCTTCGGCGCGCAGGCCGTGGCTGAGCTGGTACTGGCCGTTGAGGCAGTCCAGTTCGGTGAAGTTGAGCTTGGGGTCGTAGTACTTGGCGAAGGTGTTCCATTCGCCGCGTTCGGCCAGCCAGCGCAACCAGCGCAGCTTCATCCAGTTGGCCTGGGGCAGGTCGCCATGCTTGGCGAGGAAGCCTTCGATTTCCTGGTTGCTGGCGGTTTTCAGGCGGGCGGTGAGTTCGTCGTAGGCCAGGTAGGGCGTCAGCGGGTAGTCGCTGAGGGCCTGGGCATAGCGCAGGTACGGGCCTTTGTCGCCTTTGGCCAGCGCGCGCTTGGCCTCGTCATAGTATTGGCGTTGCAGGGTAAGGTCGGCGGCCTGCGCCGCGCAGGTGGCGGCGGTGAGCAGCAGGCAGGATGCAATATGTAACAGGCGGCTGCGCATGATACGTCCGGGCAGTTGAACCATGGGGAAGTGACGGCGGAGCCAGCACTGTTGGAAGCTATTGCCTTAGCTTAGCTGTTTGCCGGCGGCGGGTGAAAGCACTGTGCTTGTATCGGGATATTAAGTTCGACCAGATGTCGCAAAGGCCTCGCCGGTTGGCCAGGCGGATGCCGTCGGTGGCCAAGTCAGGTAGAATGCGCGCCCGATTTATGGAGACCAACATGACCCTGCTCAAATTCAGCGATGTGTCCCTCGCATTCGGCGCCATGCCGCTGCTGGACAAAGTGTCCTGGCAGATCGCTCGTGGCGAGCGGGTGTGCATCATCGGCCGCAACGGCACCGGCAAGTCGAGCATGCTGCGCCTGGTCAAGGGCGAGCAGAAGGGCGACGACGGCGAAATCTGGCGTGCCCCGGCCCTGAAGATCGGCGAGCTGCCGCAGGAACTGCCGGTGGCCGACGAGCGCACGGTGTTCGATGTGGTGGCCGCAGGCCTGGATGGCGTGGGCGAGTTGCTGGCGCAGTTCCACCACCTGAGCCTGAACATCCAGGGCGATGAAGACCTGGAAAAACTCATGCACGTCCAGCACGAGCTGGAAGCCCGTGACGGCTGGCGCCTGCAGCAGGTGGTGGAAAGCACCCTCAGCCGCCTGCAACTGCCGGCCGACAAGACCCTGGCCGAACTGTCCGGCGGCTGGCGCCGCCGCGTGCTGCTGGCCCAGGCGCTGGTGTCGGAACCCGACCTGCTGCTGCTCGACGAACCGACCAACCACCTGGACATCGGTGCCATCGCCTGGCTCGAAGAGGCCCTGCGCGGCTTCAACGGCGCGGTGCTGTTCATCACCCACGACCGTTCCTTCCTGCAGAACCTGGCCACCCGCATCCTCGAACTGGACCGCGGCGGCCTGATCGACTGGAACGGCGACTATGCCAGCTTCCTGGTGCACAAGGAGGCCGCGCTGGCCGCCGAGGAAACCGCCAACGCGTTGTTCGACAAGCGCCTGGCTCAGGAAGAAGTGTGGATCCGCCAGGGCATCAAGGCTCGCCGCACCCGCAACGAAGGCCGCGTGCGCGCGCTGAAGGCCCTGCGCGTGGAGCGCAGCGAACGCCGCGAGCGCCAGGGCAAGGCCAACATCCAGATCGAGGCGGCGGAAAAGTCCGGCAAGCAGGTGATGGTGCTGGAAAACGTCAGCTTCCATCACCCCGACGGGCCTGTGCTGGTCAAGGACTTCTCCATGGTCCTGCAGCGTGAGGACCGCATCGGCCTGCTGGGCGCCAACGGTACCGGCAAGACCACCCTGCTCAAGCTGATGCTCGGCGACCTGGAGCCGACCACCGGCAAGGTCGAGCGCGGCACCAAGCTGGAAGTGGCCTATTTCGACCAGATGCGCCACCAGCTCGACCTGGAAAAGACCGTTATCGACAACCTGGCCGAAGGCCGCGACTTCATCGAGATCGACGGCCAGAACCGCCATGTGCTGAGCTACCTGGGCGATTTCCTGTTCAGCCCTCAGCGTGCCCGTACGCCGGTCAAGGCGCTGTCGGGTGGCGAGCGTGCTCGGCTGTTGCTGGCCAAGCTGTTCAGCAAGCCGGCCAACCTGCTGGTGCTTGACGAACCGACCAACGACCTGGACGTGGAAACCCTCGAGTTGCTCGAGGAGGTGCTGTCCAACTACAAGGGCACCGTGCTGATGGTCAGCCACGACCGGGCCTTCCTCGACAACGTCGTCACCAGCACCCTGGTGTTCGAAGGCGAGGGCAAGGTGCGCGAATACGTCGGTGGTTACGAGGACTGGATTCGTCAGGGTGGCTCGCCGAAGCTGCAGGGTGTGACCGAGAGCAAGGGCGGCAAGTCCGAGCTCAACAGCGCGGTGGTGGAGAAGGTCGAGGCCAAGCCGGCGCCTGCGCCTGTTGCAGAGGTGGTCGATGGTTCGAAGAAGAAGCTCAGCTACAAGCTGCAACGTGAGCTGGAAATGCTGCCGGGGCAGATCGACGAACTGGAGCAGCGCATGGCCGAGGCCCAGGAAGAAGTGAATGCGGCGGGCTTCTATCAGCGGCCGATTGCGGAAACCTCGGCAGTGCTGGCCAAGATCGAGAAGCTGCAGGGTGAGCTGGATGTATTGGTAGAGCGCTGGGCCGAGCTGGAAGGCTGATCGGCGTTAGCCTGGCCCGGCCATTTCGCGGGCTTGCCCGCTCCCACAGGATCACCACAGCTTTCAAGGCTTGTGGAGAACCTGTGGGAGCGGGCAAGCCCGCGAAGGGCCGGCACCGGTTGAATCACTCCTTCTTCTGCAACCGCACCGCCAGTACATCGCACGGCGCACCATGCAGCACGTCATTGGCCGTGGAGCCCAGCAGCAACGCCAGGCCGTGACGGCCATGGCTGCCGACCACGATCAGGTCGCACTTCTGGTCCTTGGCCAACTGGTGGATTTCCTGGCGCGGCTGGCCATAGGTCAGGTGCGAGTCGCCGCGGTGGATGTCCGGGTATTTGTTGAACAGGCGGTCCATGCGTTCCTTGGCCTGGTCGAACTGCTGCTGTTGCAACTGCGACAGGTCCATCGGCACATCACCGCCGAACGCCATGGCCATCGGCTCGACGATGTGTACCAGCGAAACCTTGGCATTCGACGGTGCAGCCAGCGCCATGGCACGTTTGATCACCGGGTCGCATTCTTCGGTCAGGTCGACGGCGACCAGAAGATGTTCGTAGGACATGAGCGGAACTCCTGACAATCGCGATAGAAGAAGTATGGTCGCTTTCGGGCGGGTCTTCCGTGAAAAATGGCTAACCAGCTCATTTGCAACGTTTTATGGGAACTACAGATATGACGGTATTGCTGGTGGTGTCAATCCTCGCGCTGATTCTCAGCCCGCTTTCCTGGCTGCGCACCTCGCGCAAGCAGAGCGAGCAGATGAAGCTGCGCCTGGAGGCTCGGCGCATGGGTTTGGCCATGCAGCTGGCGCCGCAGCAGTGGCCGCACTGGCTGGAAAAGGAGCCGCCAAGCCCGTGCCCGCAATACCACCGGGCACGTCGCCGCGGGCATGAGGACAGCTTCAGCTTCTGGCAGATCACCCCGGGGGTGTGGTGGAACCAGTGGCGGGAACCCTGCGAGGACCCACGCTTCATGGAAGCCCTGGCGCGCTTGCCGGCGAGTGTCTACAAGGTCGAGGCCGATGCCCGGATGATCGCGCTGTACTGGACCGAGCGGGGCGATACGGCTGTGTTGCAGGATATTGCCCACGTCCTCGAAGCACTCGCCTGATACCTGTCTGGCACGGTCATTGTGGGAGCGGGCATGCCCGCGAACACCGGCGCAGCCGGTGCCAGCCACCGCGTTGAATTCTTCGCGGGCACGCCCGCTCCCACAGGGAATGCGGAGGTTTCAATAGCTATGAACGACAAAGCGGCGGCTTGGCCGATCCCCTGAAGGGGTGGGGTGCCAAGTCGCCGCTTTGCGTTCTGCTGCGCAGAAAAGGCCAGGCAGGCCGGGTATGCATTCAAGCAAGTGCCAGTGTAGCCGTTCGAGGTCGCCGCGCAAGGCAAAAGCTGCAGCATTCTCCTGCGGTTCATGGTCAATCGCCGACATGAATGGTCAGCAATCACTGTCATCATGTTTTGTACCAAGACGCTACAAAATGACCGGAAAGTCGTGTTTTCACCTTGCTCGCGAGCATTTGACAACGCCGATCTTTTCGGAGAATGTGTGCACACCCAAATCAAACGGGCGTATGAATTGAGCGTTTGTATGTCATGACGCCAAGCCATACTTCCGACTAGCGCGCTGACGGGTGTGCCTGGGGCAGGGCAGCTAGGCCTGCTTTTGCTGCAGCGATCGGCGTGTACTGTTCAGCTTCCATATCGTGGAGATCAGTTGATGATTTACGAAGGTAAAGCCATCACGGTTAAGGCTCTTGAAAGTGGCATCGTCGAGCTCAAGTTCGACCTCAAGGGTGAGTCCGTCAACAAGTTCAACCGCCTGACCCTGAACGAACTGCGCCAGGCCGTCGATGCCATCCAGGCCGACGCCTCGGTCAAGGGCGTGATCGTCAGCAGTGGCAAGGACGTGTTCATCGTCGGCGCCGACATCACCGAGTTCGTCGACAACTTCAAGCTGCCCGAGGCCGAACTGGTCGCCGGCAACCTGGAAGCCAACCGCATCTTCAACGCCTTCGAAGACCTCGAAGTGCCGACCGTCGCCGCCATCAACGGCATCGCCCTGGGCGGTGGCCTGGAAATGTGCCTGGCCGCCGACTACCGGGTCATGTCCACCAGCGCCAAGATCGGCCTGCCGGAAGTCAAGCTGGGTATCTACCCGGGCTTCGGCGGCACCGTGCGCCTGCCGCGCCTGATCGGTTCGGACAACGCCATCGAGTGGATCGCTGCCGGCAAGGAAAACCGTGCCGAAGACGCCCTGAAAGTGGGTGCCGTCGACGCCGTGGTCGCGCCTGAACTGCTGATGGCCGGTGCCCTTGACCTGGTCAAGCGCGCCATCAGTGGCGAGCTGGACTACAAGGCCAAGCGCCAGCCCAAGCTGGAAAAGCTCAAGCTCAACGCCATCGAACAGATGATGGCCTTCGAGACTGCCAAGGGCTTCGTCGCCGGCCAGGCCGGCCCGAACTATCCAGCTCCGGTCGAAGCCATCAAGACCATCCAGAAGGCTGCCAACTTCGGCCGTGACAAGGCCCTGGAAGTCGAAGCCGCAGGCTTCGCCAAGCTGGCCAAGACCTCGGTTGCCGAGAGCCTGATCGGCCTGTTCCTCAACGACCAGGAACTCAAGCGCAAGGCCAAGGCGCATGACGAAATCGCCCACGACGTGAAGCAGGCCGCCGTGCTCGGCGCTGGCATCATGGGTGGCGGCATCGCCTACCAGTCGGCGGTCAAGGGCACCCCGATCCTGATGAAGGATATCCGCGAGGAAGCCATCCAGCTGGGCCTGAACGAGGCCTCCAAGCTGCTCGGCAACCGCGTCGAGAAGGGCCGCCTGACCCCGGCCAAGATGGCCGAGGCACTCAACGCCATTCGCCCGACCCTGTCCTATGGCGATTTCGCCAATGTCGACATCGTCGTCGAGGCCGTGGTCGAGAACCCGAAAGTCAAGCAGGCCGTGCTGGCTGAAGTGGAAACCCAGGTGAAGGACGATGCGATCCTCGCTTCCAACACCTCGACAATTTCCATCAACCTGCTGGCCAAGGCGCTCAAGCGCCCGGAAAACTTCGTCGGCATGCACTTCTTCAACCCGGTGCACATGATGCCGCTGGTGGAAGTCATCCGTGGCGAGAAGTCCAGTGAAGTGGCGGTCGCCACCACCGTGGCCTACGCCAAGAAAATGGGCAAGAACCCGATCGTGGTCAACGACTGCCCGGGCTTCCTGGTCAACCGCGTGCTGTTCCCGTACTTCGGCGGCTTCGCCAAGCTGGTAAGCGCCGGTGTCGACTTCGTGCGAATCGACAAGGTCATGGAAAAGTTCGGCTGGCCGATGGGCCCGGCGTACCTGATGGACGTGGTCGGCATCGACACCGGCCACCACGGCCGCGACGTGATGGCCGAAGGCTTCCCGGACCGCATGAAGGACGAGCGCCGCTCGGCCGTTGACGCACTGTACGAGGCCAACCGCCTGGGCCAGAAGAACGGCAAGGGCTTCTACGCCTACGAAACCGACAAGCGCGGCAAGCCGAAGAAGGTCGCCGACGCCAGCGTGCTCGACGTGCTCAAGCCGATCATCTTCGAGCAGCGTGAAGTCACCGACGAAGACATCATCAACTGGATGATGATCCCGCTGTGCCTGGAGACCGTGCGCTGCCTGGAAGACGGCATCGTCGAAACCGCCGCCGAAGCCGACATGGGCCTGGTCTACGGCATTGGTTTCCCTCCCTTCCGCGGTGGTGCGCTGCGCTACATCGACTCGATCGGTGTGGCTGAATTCGTTGCCCTGGCCGATCAGTACGCCGACCTGGGGCCGCTGTACCACCCGACCGCCAAGCTGCGTGAAATGGCCAAGAACGGCCAGCGCTTCTTCAACTGAGCGGTCAACGAGCTAGAGCGAGAGATTTGATATGAGCCTGAATCCAAGAGACGTCGTGATTGTCGACTTCGGTCGCACGCCGATGGGCCGCTCCAAGGGTGGCATGCACCGCAATACCCGCGCCGAAGACATGTCGGCGCACCTGATCAGCAAGCTGCTGGAACGCAACGACAAGGTCGACCCGAAAGAAGTCGAGGACGTGATCTGGGGCTGCGTCAACCAGACCCTCGAGCAGGGCTGGAACATCGCCCGCATGGCCTCGCTGATGACCCAGATCCCGCACACCTCCGCGGCGCAGACTGTCAGCCGCCTGTGCGGCTCGTCGATGAGCGCGCTGCACACCGCCGCCCAGGCGATCATGACCGGCAACGGTGATGTATTCGTGGTCGGTGGCGTGGAGCACATGGGCCACGTCAGCATGATGCATGGCGTCGACCCCAACCCGCACCTGTCCTTGCATGCCGCCAAGGCTTCCGGGATGATGGGCCTGACCGCGGAAATGCTCGGCAAGATGCACGGCATCACCCGAGAGCAGCAGGACCTGTTCGGCCTGCGTTCGCACCAGCTGGCGCACAAGGCCACGGTCGAAGGCAAGTTCAAGGACGAAATCATCCCGATGCAGGGCTATGACGAGAACGGCTTCCTGAAGGTGTTCGATTTCGACGAAACCATTCGCCCGGAAACCACCCTCGAAGGCCTGGCGTCGCTGAAGCCGGCGTTCAACCCGAAAGGCGGTACCGTCACTGCCGGTACCTCGTCGCAGATCACCGACGGTGCGTCGTGCATGATCGTCATGTCCGGCCAGCGCGCCATGGACCTGGGTATCCAGCCATTGGCGGTCATCCGTTCCATGGCGGTGGCTGGTGTCGACCCGGCGATCATGGGCTACGGCCCGGTGCCATCGACCCAGAAAGCCCTCAAGCGTGCTGGCCTGACCATGGCCGACATCGACTTCATCGAGCTCAACGAAGCCTTCGCTGCACAGGCCCTGCCAGTGCTGAAAGACTTGAAAGTACTCGACAAGATGGATGAGAAGGTTAACCTGCACGGCGGCGCCATTGCCTTGGGCCACCCGTTCGGTTGCTCCGGGGCACGGATTTCCGGCACCCTGCTCAACGTCATGAAGCAGAATGGCGGTACCCTGGGGGTGGCGACCATGTGCGTCGGCCTCGGCCAAGGTATCACCACTGTCTTCGAACGCGTCTGATCGCGTAGCGGGACAGCGACCGGGGCCTTGTGCCCCGGTTTTGTTTTTTACAGGTTTTATTCAAGAGGGTGGGCAACATGCAGATACAACCAGGCGTATACCGGCATTACAAAGGGCCTGAGTACCGTGTCTTCAGTGTTGCGCGGCACTCTGAAAGCGAAGAGTGGATGGTGTTCTACCAATGCCTGTATGGTGATTACAGCTTCTGGGTACGGCCACTTTCGATGTTCCAGGAGTCCGTCGAGGTTGACGGCGAGCAGGTGCCACGCTTTGCTTTGGTCAAGGCCGAAGAGGGGCTGCCCGGGTTGCTGGGCAAGTCGCACGAGTGATAGTCCGAACTTGACCTCACACTTTTGCCACTATATATAGCGGTGCCGCGTCTGGCACCTGACGCGTTTTTCATCTTCAGATTCAGGAATACTCCGATCCATGGGCAAATCGCTGGTCATTGTGGAATCCCCGGCCAAGGCCAAGACCATCAACAAGTACCTGGGCAACCAGTACGTGGTGAAGTCGAGTATCGGCCATATCCGAGACCTCCCCACCAGCGGTTCGGCCAGCGCCAGCAAAGAGCCAGCCGCCAAGCGTGGCAAGGCCGCGGGTGAGGCTCCGGCCCTGTCGCCGAAGGAAAAGGCCCGCCGCCAGCTGGTGGCACGCATGGGCGTCGACCCCGACCACGGCTGGAAGGCCAAGTACGAGATCCTGCCTGGCAAGGAAAAGGTGATCGAAGAGCTGCGCCGCCTGGCGAAGGACGCCGACACCATCTATCTCGCAACCGACTTGGACCGCGAAGGGGAAGCCATTGCCTGGCACCTGCGCGAGGCCATCGGCGGCGACGACACCCGCTACAAGCGCGTGGTGTTCAACGAAATCACCAAGAAGGCCATCCAGGAAGCCTTCTCGCAGCCGGGCGAGCTGGATATCGACCGGGTCAACGCGCAGCAGGCGCGGCGTTTCCTCGACCGCGTGGTCGGCTACATGGTTTCGCCGCTGCTGTGGGCCAAGATCGCCCGTGGCCTGTCCGCCGGCCGTGTACAGTCGGTGGCGGTGAAGCTGGTGGTGGAGCGCGAGCGCGAAATCCGCGCGTTCATCCCGGAAGAGTACTGGGAAATCCACGCCGACCTCGGCACCGCCAAGAACGCCAAGGTGCGTTTCGAAGTGGCACGCGAGAAGGGTGAGGCCTTCAAGCCGCTGAACGAAGCCCAGGCCATGGCCGCGCTGGAGAAGCTCAAGGCTTCCAGCTACAGCGTGGTCAAGCGCGAAGACCGCCCGACCAGCAGCAAGCCGTCGGCACCGTTCATTACCTCCACCTTGCAGCAGGCCGCCAGCAACCGCCTGGGCTTCGGTGTGAAGAAAACCATGATGATGGCCCAGCGCTTGTACGAAGCCGGCTACATCACCTACATGCGTACCGACTCCACCAACCTGTCGGCCGACGCCCTGGACATGGCGCGCAGCTACATCGAGCGCGAGTTCGGCAAGCAGTACCTGCCCGAGGCACCGCTGGTGTACGGCAGCAAGGAAGGCGCCCAGGAGGCGCACGAAGCGATTCGCCCTTCCGACGTGAATACCCACCCGAGCAAGCTCACTGGCATGGAGCGCGACGCCGAGCGCCTGTACGAGCTGATCTGGCGCCAGTTCCTGGCCTGCCAGATGCCGCCAGCGCAGTACCTGTCCACCAGCGTCACTGTGGCCGCAGCCGACTTCGAGCTGCGTGCCAAGGGCCGTATCCTCAAGTTCGACGGTTACACCCGTGTGCTGCCGCAGCAGAGCAAGCCTGGCGAAGACGACGTGTTGCCGGAAATGGTCCAGGGCGAAGCGCTGAAGCTGATCCAGATCGACCCGAGCCAGCACTTCACCAAGCCACCGGCGCGCTTCACCGAAGCCAGCCTGGTCAAGGAAATGGAAAAGCGCGGTATCGGCCGCCCGTCGACCTATGCGGCGATCATCTCGACCATTCAGGACCGTGGCTATGTGACCCTGCACAACCGCCGCTTCTATTCCGAGAAGATGGGCGACATCGTCACCGAGCGCCTGTCCGAGAGCTTCTCCAACCTGATGGACTACGGCTTTACCGCCGACATGGAAGAGAACCTCGACGACGTGGCGCAGGGCGAGCGTGACTGGAAGAACGTGCTCGACGAGTTCTACGGCGACTTCAGCAAGAAACTGCAGACCGCCGAGTCCAGCGAAGACGGCATGCGCGCCAACCAACCGACCATGACCAACATTCCGTGCAAGGAATGTGGCCGGCCGATGATGATCCGCACCGCCTCCACCGGCGTGTTCCTCGGTTGCTCGGGCTACAGCCTGCCGCCGAAAGAGCGCTGCAAGGCCACCGTCAACCTGGTGCCGGGCGACGAGATTGCCGCCGACGACGAGGGTGAATCGGAATCCCGCGTGTTGCTGGGCAAGCACCGTTGCCCGATCTGCGCCACGGCGATGGATGCCTACCTGCTGGACGAGAAGCACAAGCTGCACATCTGCGGTAACAACCCGGATTGCGCTGGCTACGAGATCGAGGAAGGCAACTACCGCATCAAGGGTTACGAAGGGCCGAGCCTGGAGTGCGACAAATGTGGCAGCGAGATGCAGTTGAAGACTGGCCGTTTCGGCAAGTTCTTCGGTTGCACCAACCCGGCGTGCAAGAACACCCGCAAGTTGCTCAAGAGCGGCGAGGCGGCGCCACCGAAGATGGACAAGGTGGACATGCCAGAGCTCAAGTGCGAGAAGGTCGACGATACCTACGTGCTGCGTGATGGCGCTTCGGGGCTGTTCCTGGCCGCCAGCCAATTCCCCAAGAACCGCGAAACCCGCGCCCCGCTGGTGCTGGAGATCGTGCCACACAAGCATGAGATCGATCCTAAGTACCACTTCCTGTGCGATGCGCCGCAGAAGGACCCGGAAGGCCGCCCGGCGGTGATTCGCTACAGCCGCAAGACCAAGGAGCAGTACGTGCAGTCCGAGGTTGATGGCAAGCCGACCGGCTGGAAGGCGTTCTACGACGGCAATGCGTGGAAGGTTGAAGACAAGCGCTGATCCGTCAGTGCTGTAATTGGGGCCGCTTCGCGCCCCTTCGCGGGCTTGCCCGCTCCTACAGGTACAGCGCAGGCCTTGGGCTTGATGGAGTTCCTGTGGGAGCGGGCAAGCCCGCGAAGGGGCGCAAAGCGGCCCCAATCATTTATGATGCAGCTATCCGCCTTGCAGCCTTAGGGAGGGCACTGAAATGGCCCAGGAACTCTACACCCGCACCAATCAGAAACTGTTCTTTGCCGGCCTCGCCCTGGAGTCCATGGCCAAGGCCGAACAAAGCCAGGCCATGAATGCCCAGGGCCTGGTCCAGGCCGAGCGCGAGTCGGCGCTGTTCCATCTCTACGGCGCACTGCTGGGCCTGTGTCATGAAATTGGTGGCTTCTACCGCCTGCCAGTTGTTGCAGCGGTCGAGCAAGCACTGGCCGACGATGCCCTGAACGGCATCGCCATCCCGGAAGTGGCCGAACTGCTGGAACTGGCCCGCCAGCGCGAAACCTGGCTGGCGCAGATGCTCAGTGCTTATGCCGATTTGTTCCGACCACCGGTCGCGAAAAAAGCGCCAAAAACCGACGTCACCCAGCCATTGATCCAGGCGGTCAATCTCGATGAGCCCGAGCATCCGGCGCTGTCGCGTGCCGAACTGGAAAGCTGGCGCAGCAACCTCAAGGGCCTGGTGAGACGTTTCCGCGACGCGTTGAGTGAGTGCTGATAGCTGCTACGGCTGGTACAATGCTGGCCTTTCGCGGAGAACTGCCATTTATGTCTACGTCGTTTCTGGAAATTGTCGAGTTGCCTGATGGCCGCATCGAACTGCGTCGCGCCGAGGATGAGGGCTCTCTGGTAACCCTGGATTTCTCGGAAGACGCCAAGGCGTTCCTGCAGGGTCAGCATGTGGAAGTGGCCAAGGCCATGCTCAGCGTGGGCGTGCAGATGGCCGGTCGCCTGATGGATGGCGAGCTTGAGCGTGATGAAGGGCCGCGTGTGCTGCACTGAGGTGCAGCAGGGCATCAGGTTTCATGCAATGACAGGCAAAGCCTGAACATCAGCCGAGGCGGATGTTCAGGCTTTGTGCGTTTCCGGCACCGGCAGCGCGCAGCAATTGCTGGCGGGCAGTGGCGTTGACGTTGCCCAGCCAGCTGACCACGGTGTGGCTGCGGCCCAGGCGCAAGGCTTCGCAGGCCAGTTGAAGCGGGCTCTGATTGCCGCGAGGTTGCAGCAGCAGGATGCGTTCACGGTTGAGCCCGGCATCGCGCAGCCAGGCCTGGGTCAGGCTTGACGGCGGGGCGATCAGGGTCAGCCAGCGGGTCTCGTCCTCTTCGCTCAGTTCGCGCAGCACGGGTGCCAGCAGGCTTTGGCAGTGCCCGGGGGCTCCGCGCAGCGACAGTTCGCTGAACAGCTCGGGCTGGCTGCTCTTGCGCGCCACTTCGCTGGTTTTCAGGCCAGGCAGTACGGGCTGGGCGAGGAATGCTTCGAACAATGGCAACTGGGCTTGCTCGGGTGCGTGAATGAACTGCTGCATGACGCCTCCTGGATCAGCGGCGAATGACGCCGACGCTCAAGCCCTCGATCACCAGCTCCTGTTCTTTCAGGTCGACTTCGATGGGGGCGAATTCGGGGTTTTCGGCAAGCAGCCAGACCTTGCTGCCTTCGCGCTTGAAGCGCTTGACGGTGACTTCGTCGCCGATGCGGGCTACGACGATCTGGCCGTTGCGGGCTTCGCGGCAGGTGTGTACCGCCAGCAGGTCGCCATCGAAGATGCCGACATCCTTCATGCTCATGCCGTGTACGCGCAGCAGATAGTCGGCCTGGGGGTGGAAGAAGTCGGGGTTGATGTTGCAGGATTGTTCGATGTGCTGTTCGGCAAGGATCGGCGCACCGGCGGCAACCCGGCCGATGATTGGCAGGCCGCTTTCTTCGGCCTTGGCTTCCAGACCGGGGATGCGAATACCACGGGAGGCGCCCGGGGTCATCTCGATCGCGCCTTTGCGGGCAAGGGCCTTGAGGTGCTCCTCGGCGGCGTTGGGCGACTTGAAGCCCAGCTCCTGAGCGATCTCGGCGCGCGTCGGCGGGAAGCCGTTGTCTTCCAGGCAACGCTTGATGAACGCGAGAATTTCGGCTTGGCGTGGCGTCAGTTTCAACATGGTGAGCGCTCTGTCTTTTTGTACAGTGACTGGGATTATATACAGTACTGGATGCGCTGCAAGCCAAAACCTGCAATAAACAGCAGCAATGGCGCTTGCAGCCGCCCGCATGGCGCTTTTAAATGGCGACCGGCCGGTCACCGAGCCTTGACAGAAGCAGGGCTGAAACGTATGTTTCAAACACCTGTTTGTCTGGCGGAGTAGTCGGAGTAGTCATGGCCCAATCGGAAACCGTTGAACGCATTCTCGATGCTGCCGAGCAGCTGTTCGCGGAAAGGGGGTTCGCAGAAACCTCGTTGCGGCTGATTACCAGCAAGGCCGGGGTCAACCTGGCGGCGGTCAACTATCACTTCGGCTCCAAGAAGGCCCTGATCCAGGCAGTGTTCTCGCGCTTCCTCGGGCCGTTCTGCGCCAGCCTCGAACGTGAGCTGGAGCGGCGCCAGGCCAAGCCGGAGCACAAGCCTAGCCTCGAAGAGCTGCTGGAAATGCTGGTCGAGCAGGCTTTGGCCGTGCAGCCGCGCAGCAACAACGACCTGTCGATCTTCATGCGCCTGTTGGGCCTGGCCTTCAGCCAGAGCCAGGGCCACCTGCGGCGTTACCTGGAAGACATGTACGGCAAGGTGTTCCGCCGCTACATGCTGCTGGTCAACGAGGCCGCACCGCGCATCCCGCCGCTGGAGCTGTTCTGGCGCGTGCACTTCATGCTTGGCGCCGCCGCCTTCAGCATGTCCGGCATCAAGGCCCTGCGGGCGATTGCCGAGACCGATTTCGGCATCAACACCTCGATCGAGCAGGTAATGCGCCTGATGGTGCCGTTCCTGGCTGCGGGCATGCGTGCCGATAGCGGTGTTACCGACGACGCCATGGCCACCGCGCAGCTGCGCCCGCGCACGAAGACCAGCGCAAGCGCCACCACTGCCAAGGCCTGAAGGCTGGGCGGGGCAGGGCGCTTCGGCTAAGCTAGCGCCCATGCCCGACCTCGACTTCCTGCACATTTCCCTCGCTGACCAGTGCCTTTATGGCTTTGCCGATGGCCAGCTGCGCCTGCGCGTGCCGGTTTCCACGGCGCGCAACGGCGCCGGCGAGCGCAACGGCTCGGGTTGCACGCCGTGTGGCCTGCACCAGGTGCGGGCGAAGATTGGTGCGGGCTTGCCGCTGAATGCGGTATTGGCCGGGCGGCGCTGGACCGGCGAGGTGTGGTCGCCGGCCTTGCATGCGCAATGCCCCGGCCGGGACTGGATCCTTACCCGCATTCTCTGGCTCAGTGGCTGCGAGCCGGGTGTCAACCGCCTGGGTGCGGTCGACACCTTCCGCCGTTATATCTACTTGCACGGCACCCCGGATACGGAACCCATGGGCGTAGCGCTGTCCCATGGTTGCATACGCCTGCGCAACACCGATTTGCTAAGCCTGTTCGAGCAGGTGCCGGCCCATTGCCCGGTGCGCATCGAGCAGGCCGCCTGCCCCCAGTGGGCTTCTCTCAGTCTTCAATGAAGGATTACCCATGACTGTCAGCCTGCAAGGCTCCCTGATGGTGGATATCGCCGGTAAATGGCTGACCGCCGAAGACCGTCACTTGCTGCGCCAGCCTGAAGTGGCCGGCCTGATCATCTTTGCCCGCAACATCGACAGCCCGCGCCAGGTGCGTGAACTGTGCGCGTCGATCCGCGCCATCCGCCCCGACCTGATCCTGGCGGTGGACCAGGAGGGCGGCAGGGTGCAGCGCCTGCGCCAGGGCTTTGTGCGCCTGCCGGCCATGCGTGCGCTGGCCGACAATGACAACGCCGAGTACCTGGCCGAGCAGTGCGGTTGGTTGATGGCGACCGAGGTGCTGGCGGTTGGCCTGGACCTCAGCTTTGCCCCGGTACTCGATCTGGACCACCAGCGCAGCGCCGTGGTGGGCAGCCGCGCCTTCGAGGGTGACCCGCTGCGTGCCACGCAACTGGCCGGGGCGTTCATCCGTGGCATGAATGCGGCGGGCATGGCGGCCTGTGGCAAGCACTTCCCGGGGCATGGCTGGGCCGAAGCGGACTCGCATGTGGCCATTCCCACCGATGAGCGCAGCCTCGAACAGCTGCGCCAGGCCGACCTGGTGCCGTTCACCCGCCTGAGCGGGCAATTGGCGGCAGTGATGCCGGCGCATGTCATCTATCCGCAGGTCGACAACCAGCCGGCTGGCTTCTCGCGGCGCTGGTTGCAGGACATCCTGCGTGGCGAGCTGGGCTTTGACGGGGTGATCTTCAGTGATGACCTGTCAATGGCGGGTGCGCATGTGGTCGGGGACGCGGCCAGTCGGATCGAGGCGGCGTTGAGCGCTGGCTGCGACATGGGCCTGGTGTGCAATGACCGGGCGGCGGCGGAGCTGGCGTTGAGTGCGGCGCAGCGGATGAAGGTCAAGCCCTCGCCACGGATTGCGCGGATGCGTGGGCAAGGGTTTGCGCGGACGGATTATCGCCAGCAGCCGCGGTGGCTGGAGGCGTTGGGGGCGTTGCGGGAGGCGCAGTTGGTCGATTGACCGCGTCGGCCCCTTCGCGGGCACGCCCGCTCCCACAGGTGCAGCGCTGGTTTCGAAATTGGTGGTGTACCTGTGCCGGCCTCTTCGCGGGTGAACCCGCTCCCACAGGTACAGCACCGCCCTTGAGGGCACTGATATCCCTGTGGGAGCGGGCGTGCCCGCGAAGAGGCCGGTACAGGCAGCGAGGGATTCTAGGCTACCGCCCGCGCTTCCCCGGCAGCGGCGCAAACAGCGCTTCGATCTCTTCATCCCCTAGCCGCCATTGCCCGGCCTGCCCGCCATCCAGCAGGCTCGCCGCCAGCGCCGCCTTCTCCTGCTGCAACAGCTGGATCTTTTCTTCCACTGTCCCCCGAGTGATCAGCTTGAACACGAACACCGGCTTGTCCTGGCCGATGCGGTAGGCGCGGTCGGTAGCCTGGTTTTCGCTGGCCGGGTTCCACCAGGGGTCGAAGTGGATCACCGTGTCCGCAGCCGTCAGGTTCAAGCCCACGCCACCCGCCTTGAGACTGATCAGGAACACTTCGCTATCACCCTGCTGGAACTGCTGCACCGGCGTGCGTCGGTCGCGGGTGTCGCCGGTCAGCAGGCTGTAGCGGATCTTGCGCTTCTCCAGCTCCTGCTCGATCAACGCCAGCATCGAGGTGAACTGCGAGAACAACAGCACCCGGCGACCTTCGCTCAGCAGCTCTTCGAGCATTTCCAGCAGCGCGCCCAGTTTGCCCTTGTCGGCCTGGTTGCCTTTGCTTTCCACCCCTTTGACCAGGCGCAGGTCGCAGCATACCTGGCGCAGCTTGAGCAGGGCGTCGAGGATGATGATCTGGCTGCGCGCGGCGCCATTGCGGGCGATTTCATCGCGGACTTTCTTGTCCATGGCCACCCGCACGGCTTCGTAGGTGTCGCGCTGGGCATCGCTAAGCTCGACCCAGTGCACCATCTCGGTCTTGGCCGGCAGCTCGGTGGCTACCTGCTCCTTGGTGCGGCGCAGCAGGAACGGGCGGATGCGGCTGGCCAGGTGGGCCATGCGCTCGATGTCGCCGTGGCGCTCGATCGGTGTGCGGTAGTCCTGGTTGAAGCGCTTCAGGTCACCCAGCCAGCCAGGCATGAGGAAGTGGAAAATCGACCACAGCTCGCCCAGGTTGTTTTCCATTGGCGTGCCGGTCAGGCAGACGCGCTGATTGGCCCGCAGCTCGCAAACCGCGAGGGCGGCCTTGCTGGTGCTGCTCTTGATGTTCTGCGCCTCGTCCAGTACCAGCACATGCCAGGCCTGGGCGCGCAGGTGCTCGAGGTCGCGTGGCACCAGGGCATAGGTGGTCAGGACCAGGTCGTATTCGTGCAGTTTGGCGAAATGCTTGCTGCGCCCCGGGCCTTGCAGGGCCAGCACGCGCAGCCCGGGGGCGAAGCGCTGGGCTTCGTCCAGCCAGTTGGGCACCAGGCTGGTCGGCATCACCGCCAGGGCCGGTGCGCTCAGGCGCCCGGACTGTTTCTCCAGCAGCAGGTGTGCCAGGGCCTGCAGGGTCTTGCCCAGCCCCATGTCGTCGCCGAGGATGCCGCCGGTGCCCATCTCGCGCAGCGCCTGCAGCCAGTTCAGGCCTTGCTGCTGGTAAGGGCGCAGGCTGGCCTGTAGCCCGGACGGCGGTTCTACCTGCAAGTCACGGGCATCGCGCAGGCGACGGCCCAGGTCGCGCACATGCTCGCCACCCTCCCAATGCAGGGGCAGGCCGTCGATGTCGTTCAGGCGTGAGGCATCGGCACGGTCCAGGCGCAGGGACGGGCCTGCGGCGTCTTCGTGCAGGTACAGTTCGCCCAGGGTGCCCATCACTGCCTTGATGCGGCCATAGGGCAAGGCAACGCGCAGGGCCGGGGCATCGAGGCGGCCACGGTTGAGGTCGATCAGCAGGTGCTCGTCGTCACTGCGCCGGGCCAGTTCGCTGGGGCGCAGCAGCTCCGGGTTGCTGCGCAGCAGTTGCAGCACGATCGGCAGCAGGCTGTGGCGCTGGCCATCGACCACGATGCCCAGCTCCAGGTCGAACCATTCATGGCCGGGCGCTTCGTCGATGGTGGCGTACCAGTCGTCCACTTCCTGCAGGTTGAAGGCGAAGTCGCGATGGATGTCGATTTCCCAGCCGGCCTCGCGCAGGCGCGGCAGGCCTTCGCGGGCAAAGCGCAGCCAGGCTTCGTCGTCGGGCAACTGGAGCATCTCGCCGGCACTGTCAGGCAGGGCCTTGCTTTGTCGGGTGGCGGCCTTGAAGCCCAGGTCGCGCAGAATCTTGCGCAGCGCCTGCTCGGCTTGTGGCTGGCGGCGGATGCGCTGGCTGGTGTTGTCTACCAGGCGGCTCAGCGGTTTTTCGTCGCTGCCGCTGGCGCGTAAACCGTCATAGTCGAACGCCAGTGCGGCCCGATGCTGCATCTGCCGCTGCATGCGGCCGGTCTTGGGCATGTAGGCGCTGAATTCAAGGCTGCCCAGCGTCAGGTGCGGCCTGGGTTGAATACTGTCGATCTCTTCACTGCGTACGCTTGTAGGCGTTGGAACCTGGCGATTCAGTGCATTCAAACGGTGGCTCAGGGGGATGATCAAGTGTTCGGGCACCGTAGGTGCGCTTGCCAGTTGGCTGGCAATGAACGGGTCAAGATCATGTACAAGCTTGCCAGTCATGCCCGTCTGGGTATCGATGTAATAGAGCGGGTCGAGCGGCAGTGCCATGTCATGCATCCGCTCATCATGGTGCCACGCACCACGATAGCTGCCGTTCTCAAGCCTCATCCAGCGAAACTCGGCCGGCAGTGTCGGCCCGGGGGCTAGTGGCAACAGTTGCTCGCCGTAGATCAGGCGGCCACTGGCCAGTGCGAACTCGTACAGCTCTGCGCCTTGCTTTCCTTCCAGCCTTGCGATTGGCATGTTGGTGTTTTTGCCAAGGGCGTCAATCAGCCTGAGGATGCGCAGGTCCTCATCAGTTACGTAACGTGGCGTGTAGTAGAGCATCTCAGGCAGCGAGCTGGCACGGGCGAGTTTCAGCTGGCCATCGGCTTCGCGGGTGCCTTTGGATACGCTGAGCGTGCAAAGGCCGTGCTCATTAACGACCTTGTAGTAGAGCGACGGGCCTTTGCGCCTGGCAGGCTCGGCAGGCTTTGTCGGAGCTTCCAGGGCCTCGACCCAATGGGCGAGTTCAGGTGGGAGGTCCAGAGATTGCCGGGCTGCGTCAACCGTTGGGTGAGGGGCATCATGGCTGCCCTCGGCGTAATCCGGCCCGCGCTCCAGCAAATAGAGCGCAGCCGCACAATGCTTGCAGTCTTCGCCCACCGGGCATGAGCAAGTGCCTCGGCACTCCAGGCCATCTTCCGTCATGTCCAGCGTGATGCGCTGGTAGTAGGTCCGGCCGCCGGAACCTGCGCACTGGGCGCGGACGGTCATGTCGAGGATGGACACGATTTCGCTTCTGCCTTCCTCGGCGTAGTCCAGGCCGCGTTGCAGGGACTTGCGGTCAAACGCGAACGTCCAGCCGTCGTGCTCCCGCACAAAGAACTGCGCATCGCTCTCGCTCACATCACTGCTCCATCATCTCCGGGTCCATCACTGGCATTTTAGGCGTACCTGGTGGTGTCACCTTCAGCAGCACCGCCAGGTGCCCACCGTCGAGGAAGGTCAGCTGGCCGCCCTTGACGTTGCTGTTGCTCTGCTTGAACTGCTCGCTTTGCAGCACGCTGCCGTTGCCGTCCAGCTGGTTGACCCAGAAGTTGGCCTCGACCGCAATGAAACGGCCCTCGGCGATGCTCAGGTTGCCTTCGATGGGGAAGTGGCCGAACTGCTCGGTGCCTTCGCCCAGGGCGATGCGGCTGGGCTCGCTGCCCACTTGCTGCTGCCAGGCCTTGTGCAGCAGCACGGTGTAGTCGGCGGTGGCTTCCAGGCGGGTGGCTTCATCTTCCAGCGCCAGGCGGCGCTCGGCGTCCTTTTCCAGGCGTGGAGCGCCAGCGCTCCAGTCTTCGGGGGCGAACGGGCTGGTGAAGGCGGGCACGCTGTTCTGCCGCACCAGGATCATTTCTACCTGATACAGGCCTTCGGCGAAGGCGGCCGGGGCGAACAGCGCCAGCAGCAGGGTCAGGCAACGGATGGCACGCATGGATCTTCCTTAGGCAGGCTGTGGGGTCAGGCGCTCGAACAGCGCCTCCAGGTTATTGAAGCGTTCGTCGGGGCGTTCCATGGGTACCAGGAAGCGGAACTGGGTGGCGCCTTCGAACTTGTAGCGTTTGGGCTGGCCCTGGATCAGCTTGATCAGGGTCAGCGGGTCGACCGGGGTCTCGGCCTCGAACTCGATCTTGCCGCCGTTGGGGCCGGCGTCGACTTTCTTGATGCCGAGCTTTTCCGCGTGCAGCTTGAGCGAGGTCAGGCGCATCAGGTTCTTGGTCGGCTCGGGCAGCAGGCCGAAGCGGTCGATCATTTCCACCTGCAGGTCCTTGAGGCCTTCTTCGTCGGCAGCCGAGGCAATGCGCTTGTACAGGATCAGCCGCGCATGCACGTCGGGCAGGTAGTCCTCGGGGATCAGTGCCGGCAGGCGCAGGTTGATTTCCGGGCCGCCGCCCAGCGGCTGCTCAAGGTTGGGCTGGGTGCCCTTGCGGATCGCCTTGACCGCGCGCTCGAGCATTTCCATGTACAGGGTAAAGCCCACCGCCTGGATCTGCCCGCTCTGGCCTTCGCCCAGCAGCTCGCCGGCGCCGCGAATCTCCAGGTCGTTGGTGGCCAGCACGAAGCCGGCGCCGAGGTCCTGGGTGTTGGCGATCGCCTCCAGGCGTTTTTCGGCGTCGGCACTGACCTTCTGTCGGGTTGGCGTCAGCAGGTAGGCGTAGGCCTGGTGGTGGCTGCGGCCAACACGGCCGCGCAGCTGGTGCAGCTGGGCCAGGCCGAACTTGTCGGCACGCTCGATGACGATGGTGTTGGCGCTGGGCACGTCGATACCGGTTTCGATGATGGTCGAGGCCACCAGCACGTTGAAGCGCTTGTGGTAGAAGTCGCTCATCACCTGTTCCAGCTCGCGCTCGCGCATCTGCCCGTGGCCGATGCCGATGCGCGCCTCTGGCACCAGTTCGGCAAGGTCGGCGGCGCATTTCTCGATGGTTTTCACATCGTTGTGCAGGTAGTACACCTGGCCACCGCGCAGCAGCTCGCGCAGCAGCGCCTCTTTGACCGTGCTCTTGTTCTGCTCCATGACGAAGGTGCGTACCGACAGGCGGCGCGCCGGCGGCGTGGCGATGATCGACAGGTCGCGCATGCCCGCCACCGCCATGTTCAGCGTACGCGGGATCGGCGTGGCGGTGAGGGTGAGGATGTCCACCTCGCTGCGCAGGGCCTTGAGCTGTTCCTTCTGGCGCACGCCAAAGCGGTGCTCTTCGTCGATGATGGCCAGGCCCAGGTCCTTGAAGCGTACATCGTCCTGCAGCAGCTTGTGGGTGCCGATGAGGATGTCGATCTTGCCTTCGGCCAGATCGGCGGCGGCGTTGGCCACTTCCTTGGCCGACTTGAAGCGGCTCATCACCTCCACGGTCACCGGCCAGTCGGCAAAGCGGTCGCGGAAGCTGTTGTAGTGCTGCTGGGCGAGCAGGGTGGTGGGCACCAGCACGGCCACCTGGCGGCCGCTGTGCACGGCAATGAATGCCGCACGCATGGCCACTTCGGTCTTGCCGAAGCCGACGTCGCCGCACACCAGCCGGTCCATCGGCTTGGGCGCCAGCATGTCGGCGCGCACCGCTTCGATGGCAGCCTGCTGGTCCGGGGTTTCCTCGAACGGGAAGCCGGCGCTGAAGGTGGCGTAGTCGGCGGACGGGTCGGCAAATGCATAGCCCTTGCGCGCGGCGCGGCGGGCATAGATGTCGAGCAGTTCGGCGGCCACGTCGCGCACCTGTTCGGCGGCCTTGCGCTTGGCCTTCTGCCAGGCCTCCGAGCCCAGCCGGTGCAGCGGTGCCAGGGCATCGTCGCTGCCGGTGTAGCGGGCGATCAGGTGCAGGTTGGCCACCGGCACGTACAGCTTGGCGCCCTCGGCGTATTCCAGGGTGAGGAATTCGGCGGCCTGGCCGTCGATTTCCAGGGTGGCCAGGCCCAGGTAGCGGCCCACGCCATGGTCGATGTGCACCACCGGCGCGCCTTCGCGCAGCTCGGTCAGGTTCTTGATCACTGCGTCGTTGGCGGTTTCGCCGCGCTTGTCGCGGCGCCGGCGCTGCATGACCCGCTGGCCGAACAGCGGGCTTTCGGCGACCAGGGCGATGGCTGGGTCGTCCAGCAGCAGGCCTTCGTCCAGCGGGGCGATGGTGATTGCCAGGCGTTCGTTGCCGGTGATGAAGTCGGCCCAGCCGTCGACGGTATGCGGGCGCAGTTTCAGCCGTTCGAGCAGCTCCAGCAGCACTTCGCGCCGGCCTGCCGATTCGGCGGTGAACAACACTCGGCCAGGGAACTGGTCGAGGAAATTGGCCAGTTCGGCCAGGGGCTGGTTGGCCTTGGCCTCGATTGCCAGGTTGGGCAGGGGGCGCGCCGGGAAGCGCTCGCGGCCCACGCCCGGGTCGAGGTCTTCGGTGCTGACCACTACCCGTGGCCATTGCTTGAGCCGGGCGAAGCAGTCTTCCACCGGCAGGAACAGTTCGGCCGGTGGCAGCAGCGGCCGGCTCAGGTCGCCACGGCGGTCTTCATAACGCCCGCGCACGTCGTTCCAGAAGTGTTCTGCGGCCTGTTCCACGCCGGGCAGCGAGAACACCTGGGTGTCGGCCGGCAGGTAGTCGAACAGGGTCGAGGTTTCTTCGAAGAACAGCGGCAGGTAGTACTCGATGCCGGCGGGGATGATGCCGCTGGCCAGGTCCTGGAAGATCGCGCTGCGGCGGAAATCGACATCGAAGCGTTCGCGGAAGCGCGCCTTGAAGCGGGTCACTTCCTCTTTCTGCATCGGGAACTCGCGCGCCGGCAGCAGGCGCACCGAATCTACCTTGTCGATCGAGCGCTGGGTCTCGGGGTCGAAGGTGCGCAGCGTCTCGATCTCGTCATCGAACAGGTCGATGCGGTAGGGCAGCTTGCTGCCCATCGGGAACAGGTCGATCAGCGCGCCGCGCACGGCGAACTCGCCATGCTCGTAGACGGTGTCGACGCAGCGATAGCCACTGGCCTCCAGGCGCAGGCGCATCTGCTCCACGTCGATGGTCTGGCCCACGTCCAGCACCAGGCTGCTGCCCAGCAGGAAGCGGGTCGGCGCCAGGCGGTGCAGGGCGGTGGTGATCGGCACCACGAGGATGCCGTGGCTCAGCTCCGGCAGGCGGTAGAGGCTGGCGATGCGCTGGGAAATGATGTCCTGGTGCGGCGAGAACAGGTCGTAGGGCAGGGTTTCCCAATCGGGGAACGGCAGCACCGGCAGGTCCGGGGCAAAGAAGCGAAGTTCCTGTTCCAGACGATCGGCAGCCTGGCTGTCGGCAGTCAGCAGCAAAGTGAAGCGGCCCGCGCTGCTGGCGGCCTCGGCGATGGCCAGGCTGAGGGCGGCACCGGGTAGATTGCCCCAGGTTTGTTTGCCGGCCGTGGCCGACATTTGCGGTAGGCGCAGAACTGACACGGGAGATTGCACTCCAAGCGTTGCGGCAAAGAGATCGATTGTACCGGTGACGGTGCCGGCTGTCAGGCTCGAAAGGGCCTGAACGCTGGCTTGCGTGGCCGCGACAGGCGCTCATTGCCCGTAACGCGTTGGGGCGTCATAATGTAGCCCCTTTTTTCTGTCCCTACATGTGGAAGGTTCCCGTGACTCAGAAGCCCGACCAGTGTCTTGGTGAGTGGATCGATCGTGAAGCCCTGGCTGAAGCGATGATCCCGCTTATCGGTCAGCTCTACCGCAACAACAACGTGGTGAGCTCGATTTATGGCCGTAGCCTGATCAACCGTTCGGTTATCTCGATCCTCAAGGCGCACCGCTTTGCGCGTCATCGTCAAGCCGACGAAACCGAACTGTCCGTCCACGAGACATTCCCCCTGCTCAAGGCCATGAGCGAGCTGAAACTGGGCGCCGCTTCGGTCGACCTGGGCAAGCTGGCCAACAAGTTCAAGCAGGAAGGCAATGGCCGCACTGCCGAGCAGTTCGTCCGTGAAGAACTGGCCGAGGTGGTTGGCCAGCAGAACGCTTCGGCGCGCAAGGGCACTGACGTTGTCCTGTACGGCTTCGGCCGCATCGGCCGCCTGCTGGCGCGCATCCTGATCGAGAAGACCGGTGGCGGCGACGGCCTGCGCCTGCGCGCCATCGTCGTGCGCAAGGGCGCCGAGAACGACCTGGTCAAGCGTGCCAGCCTGCTGCGCCGTGACTCGGTGCACGGCCCGTTCGATGGCACCATCACCATCGACGAAGCCAACAACACCATCACCGCCAACGGCAACCTGATCCAGGTTATCTACGCCAAGAGCCCGAGCGAAGTCGACTACACCCAGTACGGCATCGAAAACGCGCTGATCGTCGACAACACCGGCGTATGGCGTGATGCCGACGGCCTGGGCCAGCACCTGGCCTGCCCAGGCGCTGCCCGCGTGATCCTCACCGCACCTGGCAAGGGCGCGCTGAAGAACATCGTGCACGGCATCAACCACGGTGACATCGCTGCCGATGACAAGATCATCTCGGCCGCTTCCTGCACCACCAACGCCATCGTGCCGGTGCTCAAGGCCATCAACGACCAGTACGGCATCGTCAACGGCCACGTCGAAACCGTTCACTCGTTCACCAACGACCAGAACCTGATCGACAACTTCCACAAGGGCAGCCGCCGTGGCCGTGCCGCGCCGCTGAACATGGTCATCACCGAAACCGGCGCCGCCACTGCTGCCGCCAAGGCACTGCCAGTGCTGAAGGGCAAGCTGACCGGCAACGCCATTCGCGTACCGACGCCGAACGTTTCGATGGCCATCCTCAACCTGAACCTCGAGAAGGCCACCAGCCGCGACGAGATCAACGAGTACCTGCGCCAGACCGCCATGCACTCGGAACTGCACAAGCAGATCGATTACGTCAGCTCGCAGGAAGTGGTTTCGACCGACTTCGTCGGTTCGCGCCACGCCGGTGTGGTCGACGCCGAAGCGACCATCTGCAACGACAACCGCGTTGTTCTGTACGTCTGGTACGACAACGAATTCGGTTACAGCTGCCAGGTGGTTCGTGTGATGGAAGAGATGGCCGGTGTGAACCCGCCAGCGTTTCCGCACTGATACGCTTGTAAGGCAATGAAAAAACGGGAACCTTCGGGTTCCCGTTTTTTTTCGCCTGATTAACTGATCGGGCATTTACTGTGCCTGTACTGGCCCTTTCGCGGGCACGCCCGCTCCCACAGGGATATCACAGGGCTGGAGGGCAGTGGGGTACCTGTGGGAGCGGGCGTGCCCGCGAAAGGGCCAGTACAGGCATTCGAGATCTCGATATTGCGCGCATTTCTTTGTTTCTTGCTGATGCTGCTCACCGCCTGCAACCAGGCCCCCACCCTGGAGCGCCTGGGCGGCCCGACCATGGGCAGCAGCTACAGCATCCAGTACGTGCGCGAACCCGGCGGCCCGGCGCCGGTCCAGGTGCAGGCGGCAGTCGAAACCATCCTGCACGACATCGACCAGCACTACTCGACCTACCGCGGCGACTCCACCGTCAGCCGTTTCAACCAGTTGCCCGCCAACCAGTGCCAGGTCCTGCCACCCGACATGCTCGAACTGGTCAGCCTTGGTCAGCACCTGGCCGAGCAGAGCGGCGGCGCCTTCGACCTTACCGTCGAACCCTTGCTCGACCTGTGGGGCTTCGGCCCCCAGGCACGTCACGAGCAGGTGCCCGACCCGCTGGCCCTGGCCCAGGTGCGCCAGCGCGTGGGCTACCGGCACTTGCACATCGACGGCCAGGCCCTGTGCAAGGACGCCCCGGTGCAACTCGACTTCAACAGCATCGCCGCCGGCCATGCCGTCGACCTGATCGCCGCGCGCCTGCAGGCCATGGGCGTGGCCAGCTTTGTCGCCGAAGCCACCGGCGAGCTCAAGGCCGCCGGCCGCAAGCCCGATGGCAGCCCCTGGCGCATCGCCCTGGAGCTGCCCCGCGAAGATCGCCAGATAGCCCGCCAGATCATCCCGGTCAATGGCCTTTCAGTATCAACCTCGGGTGACTATCGGCACTATTTCGAGGAGAATGGCCGGCGCTATTCGCACACCTTCGATGCCCGCCTCGGGCGCCCGGTGCAGCACGACCTGGCCGCGGTCACCGTGCTCGATGCCTCGGCGCTGCAGGCCGACGGCTATTCGACGCTGCTGTTGATCCTGGGCCCGGAACGTGGCTGGGATTTTGCCGTGGCGCATGACCTGGCCGCGGTATTGGTGACTCGGGCCGAGGGTGGCTTCGTCTCCCGAGCTACGCCCGCATTCGAACGGGCAGTGAAAGGCGAATGAAAGCGCAAGCAGGGATGATCGCCGCCAGGGAATGGTTCACACATGTAGTGCGGGCAAAATTGGCCTACGACGCGACCAAGGGTTAATGTGCGCGGCGTTCACGCTTGATTAGACTGCACCCGAATTTTCTCATGACGCCCCGGCGGCATGATCGCGCCCCGCGAGCGACCGTGGCTTGCGGGCCAGTTCTGAAGGAGTACGCATGGCTGTCTACAACTACGACGTAGTGGTGCTGGGTTCCGGCCCGGCCGGAGAAGGTGCGGCAATGAACGCCGCCAAAGCAGGGCGCAAGGTGGCGATGGTCGATAGCCGTCGCCAGGTCGGGGGCAACTGCACCCACCTGGGCACCATCCCGTCCAAGGCACTGCGTCACTCGGTGCGGCAGATCATGCAGTTCAACACCAACCCGATGTTCCGTGCCATCGGTGAGCCGCGCTGGTTCTCGTTCCCGGACGTGCTGAAAAGCGCCGAGAAGGTCATCGCCAAGCAGGTAGCGTCGCGCACCGGCTACTACGCGCGTAACCGCGTGGACGTGTTCTTCGGCACCGGCAGCTTCGCCGACGAGCAGACCGTCGAAGTGGTCTGCCCGAACGGTGTGGTGGAAAAGCTCAACGCCAAGCACATCATCATCGCCACCGGCTCGCGCCCGTACCGCCCGGCCGACATCGACTTCCACCACCCGCGCGTCTACGACAGCGACACCATCCTCAGCCTCAGCCACACCCCACGCAAGCTGATCGTGTACGGTGCCGGCGTGATCGGTTGCGAATACGCCTCGATCTTCAGCGGCCTGGGTGTATTGGTAGAGCTGGTGGACAACCGTGGCCAGTTGCTGAGCTTCCTCGACTCGGAAATTTCCCAGGCGCTGAGCTACCACTTCAGCAACAACAACATCACCGTGCGCCACAACGAAGAGTATGAGCGCGTCGAAGGCCTGGACAACGGGGTGATCCTGCACCTGAAGTCGGGCAAGAAGATCAAGGCCGACGCCTTGCTGTGGTGCAACGGCCGTACCGGCAACACCGACAAGCTGGGCCTGGAAAACATCGGTATCAAGGTCAACAGCCGCGGCCAGATCGAGGTCGACGAGGCCTACCGCACCAGCGTGCCGAACATCTACGGTGCCGGTGACGTGATTGGCTGGCCAAGCCTGGCAAGTGCCGCTCATGACCAGGGCCGCTCTGCCGCTGGCAGCATCGTCGATAATGGCAGCTGGCGCTTTGTCAACGACGTGCCGACCGGGATCTACACCATTCCGGAGATCAGCTCGATCGGCCGCAACGAACAGGAACTGACCCAGGCCAAGGTGCCGTACGAAGTGGGCAAGGCCTTCTTCAAGGGCATGGCGCGCGCGCAGATCGCCGGTGAGCCGCAGGGCATGCTGAAGATCCTGTTCCACCGCGAAACCCTGGAAATCCTTGGCGTGCACTGCTTCGGCTACCAGGCTTCGGAGATCGTCCACATCGGCCAGGCGATCATGAACCAGCCGGGTGAGCAGAACAACCTGAAGTACTTCGTCAACACCACGTTCAACTACCCGACCATGGCCGAAGCCTATCGGGTAGCTGCCTACGACGGCCTGAACCGGCTTTTTTGAGCGGCTCCGACCGGTGGCCTGAGCCGGTCGGAGAGACCGATTTCAACCCTGCCCGAGGGTGGTCTTGGCCAAACCGGGAAAGTCTGTAATCAGGCTGTCCACGCCAAAATCAGCGAGCCGGCGCATCAGTGCCGGTTCGTTGACCGTCCACACCGACACGTGCAAACCCTGGCCCTGGGCTTTCAGCAGGCGCTCGGGGGTGCACAGTGTCCAGTTCAATGCCAGCAGCTCGCAGCCGTAGTTCTGTGCCACTTTCAGCGGGTCGAGCCAGGCGTACTCGGCCACCAGCCCGCGCTTGACGTCCGGCACCAGCTCCAGGGCGGCACCCAGCACTTCGCGTGAGCTGGAGGTGATGGTCACCTTGTCCAGCAGGCCGTACTGCTGGGCCAGTTCGCGGATTGCCAGCACGGTGGTGGCGGCACGGGTGCGCGAGGCGCTTTTCACCTCCAGCTGCCAGTGCTCGAACGGGCATTTCTCGAACAGTTCTTCCAGTTTCGGGATCGGGCAGGGCTGGACGTGGCCCGGGCCGCCTTTGCGGGCATCGATCTTGACCAGTTCGGCGGCCGGGTGCTCGACCACCTTGCCGCGTTTGCCGGTGGTGCGCTTGAGGGTGGGGTCATGGATCACCATCAGCTCGTTGTCGGCTGACAGGTGCAGGTCCAGCTCGCAGCGGGTCACGCCATGGGCGAGGCATTGCTGGAAGCTCTTCAGGGTGTTCTCGGGCGCTTCGCCCTTGGCACCGCGGTGGCCGTAGATCAGGGTCACGTTCGTTCCTTCAAATCAAAGAAAAATGGGCTCAGGAGGCGGGGTCGTTCTGTTCCAGCTGCTGGCGCCGTTGCTGCTGCTGGCGCTGCAGGATGTAGCGAGCCAGCAGTTGCCGTTGGGCGTCGGTCATGTCGGTGAATTCGGTGCCGACCTCGAAGCCGCCCTCCGGGCGCGGGTCGCAATGGGTTACCTTGCCGCGCAGCAGCAGGCCATGGGCGCGCGGCATAAGCACCATCTTCACCTTGACTCGGGTGCCGGGGGCCACCGCTGTGGCTTGCGCGAATTCGATGCCGCCCTCGGAGATGATCACCGGCTGGGGCTGGCCAACTTCGCCGATCAGGGTCTGGGCAACCACCGCGCTAAGCAGGTCGAGGCGTTTGTTCTGCGCGCGCAGGAAGGCGGCGAGGGTGCGGTCCTTTTCGCTCAGCTGGCGTAGCAGGTGTTGCGACTCGAAGTCGGACAGGTGCAGTTCGCTGAGCAGGTTGAATAGTGGCGAATCATCTTGCAACACATCTGGGTCAAGGGCTTCGGCCGCGCTGAGGGGGCTGATTTGAAGTGCGATCCGATCTTCGATGCGGTAGTATTCGCGGCGATCTTCTTCGTCTAATGTCGTCATGGCGAACCCAAGGTAGCGGCGGTGGTCCGAGTGTAAAGCCGCCGTAGGCGCCTCGCCACAAGGACGTTCCCTTTCATCCGAACAAGCCCCGACATGTTCAGACCTCTTTTCGCATTCATCGGCACGCGTTATACCCGTGCCAAACGTCGCAATCACTTCGTCTCGTTCATTTCCCTGACCTCGATGATCGGCCTCGCCCTGGGCGTGGTGGTGATGATCGTGGTGCTCTCGGTGATGAACGGTTTCGACCACGAGATGCGCACCCGCGTGTTGGGCATGATCCCGCATGCCACGCTGGAGAGCGGCCAGCCCATTGCCGACTGGCCGGCCCTTGCCCAACAAGTAAAGCAGAATCCGCAGGTGGTGGCGGTTGCACCCTTCACCCAGATGCAGGGCCTGCTGACCCATGAAGGCAAGGTGCAGAAGGTGCTGCTCAACGGCATCGACCCGGCCCGCGAGCGCGGAGTGTCGATCATCGACAAGTTCGTCCTGCAAGGCCGCCTCGACCAGCTGGCGCCGGGCGAGTGGGGCATCATGATCGGCGACAAGGCCGCGGCCAAGCTGGGCGTTGGCATCGGCGACAAGCTCACCTTCGTCGCCCCCGAGGTCAGCGTGACCCCGGCCGGCATGTTCCCGCGCATGAAGCGCTTCACCGTGGTCGGCACCTTCCACGTGGGCGCGGGCGAGATCGACGGCTACCTGGGCCTGGCCAACATCAGCGACCTGTCCCGCCTGCACCGCTGGAAGCCCGACCAGGTCCAGGGCCTGCGCCTGAAGTTCGACGACCTGTTCCAGGCGCCACGGGTGGCCTGGGACATCGCCCAGCGCCTGGGTGACCAGGAGTTCTACAGCCGTGACTGGACCCGTACCCACGGCAACCTGTACCAGGCAATCCGCATGGAAAAGGCCATGATCGGCCTGCTGTTGCTGCTGATCGTGGCGGTGGCGGCGTTCAACATCATTTCCACCCTGGTGATGGTGGTCAACGACAAGCGTGGCGACATCGCCATTCTGCGTACCCTGGGCGCCACGCCCGGGCAGATCATGCTCATCTTCATGGTCCAGGGCACGGTGATCGGGGTGATCGGTACCCTGATCGGCGCCGTGGTCGGGATCGTCGCTGCGCTGAACGTGAGCGCGGTGATCGCCGGCATCGAGAAACTGATCGGGCACAAGTTTCTCAACGCCGACGTGTATTTCATCGATTACCTGCCGTCGCAGATCCAGGCCCAGGACGTGTACATGGTCTGCGGTGCGGCGCTGGTCCTGAGTTTCTTCGCCACCCTGTACCCGGCCTGGCGTGCGGCCCGCACCCAGCCTGCAGAGGCGCTACGTTATGAGTGAGTCGCGCATGAGTGATAAAGCCGTTCTGAGTTGCCGCAACCTGGGCAAGTCCTACGACGAGGGCCCGGAATCGGTGCAGGTGCTGTCGGGGCTCAACCTCGAGCTGCACGCCGGTGAGCGGGTAGCCATCGTGGGTAGCTCCGGCTCGGGCAAGAGTACCTTGCTCAACCTGCTGGGCGGCCTCGACCGGCCGACCCAGGGCAGCGTCTGGCTGGCCGGCGAGGAGCTGTCGGCATTGGGCGAGCGTGCCCGTGGCCTGCTGCGCAACCGCGAGCTGGGCTTTGTCTACCAGTTCCACCACCTGCTGCCGGAATTCACTGCCATCGAGAACGTGTGCATGCCATTGCTGATCGGCCGCACGCCCATCCCCGAGGCCCGTGAGCGTGCCGAGGCGCTGCTCAAGCGCGTGGGCCTGGCCCACCGCTTCAACCACAAACCGGCCGAGCTGTCCGGTGGTGAACGCCAGCGGGTGGCGATTGCCCGGGCACTGGTCAACCGCCCCGGCCTGGTAATGCTCGACGAGCCGACCGGCAACCTCGACCACCACACCGCCCAGGGCATCCAGGAGTTGATGCAGGAACTGTCCAGCGCGTCGCGCACGGCGTTCCTGGTGGTCACCCACGACCTCAACCTGGCGCGCCAGATGGACCGTGTATTGAAGCTCGACGACGGCCACCTGGTGGCGATCTGATCGACTGCACGGGGTGGCCGGTGCCGCCCCGTTTTCCTGTTTTCATTGGGTGATTTCGTACATGTTCAGACCCTTGCCCATCTTCATCGGCGCGCGCTACACCCGAGCCAAGCGCCGCAACCACTTCATCTCGTTCATCTCGATGACCTCGATGATCGGCCTGTCGCTGGGCGTGCTGGCGATGATCGTGGTGCTGTCGGTGATGAACGGCTTCCAGCGCGAAATGAGTTCGCGCATCCTCGGCCTGGTGCCGCATGCCGCCATCCTCGGCGTGCAGCCGCTGGATGACTGGCACAAGGTGGCCGACGCGGCCATGCGCGACCCGGCGGTGATGGCGGCGGCGCCGATTACCGAAATGGAAGGCATGCTGTCGTACAAGGGCGCGATGCAGCCGATCCAGGTAGGCGGTATCGACCCGGCTGAAGAGGGCAAGGTCTCGATCGTCGGCCAGCATATCGTCCAGGGCCGCCTGCAGGACCTGCAGCCAGGTGAGTTCGGCGTGGTCATCGGTGAGCTGACTGCGCGACGCTTCCGCCTGAATACCGGCGACAAACTGACCCTGATCGTGCCGGAAATCAGCAAGGAGCCGGGCGGCATCACCCCGCGCATGCAGCGCCTGACCGTGGTCGGCATTTTCAAGGTCGGCGCCGAGCTGGACGGCTCGCAGGCTTACATCCACGTCGACGATGCCGGCGCCATGCAGCGCTGGGCGCCGGGCCAGGTGCAGGGCGTGCGCCTGAAACTGCACGACCTGTATGCCGCGCCGCAGGTGTCCAAGGCGATCGCTGCCGGGCTGGGCGATGCCTACCGGGCCGATGACTGGTCGCATACCCAGGGCAGCCTGTTCAGTGCCATGAAGATGGAAAAGACCATGATCGGCCTGCTGTTGCTGATGATCATCGCGGTGGCAGCGTTCAACATCATCGCCACCCTGGTGATGGTGGTGAACGACAAAGGCCCGGACATCGCCATCCTCCGTACCCTGGGCGCCACGCCGGCGCAGATCATGGGCACGTTCATGGTCCAGGGCAGCCTGATCGGCATTGTCGGGACGCTGATCGGTGGCGTGCTTGGGGTGGTTGCAGCGTTCAACGTCAGCCAGATCGTCGGTTGGCTGGAGCGGGTGAGCGGGCAGCACATCTTTACTTCGGATGTGTACTTCGTCAGCAGCTTGCCGTCGCAGCTGCAGTGGGGCGATGTGGCGATCATCTGCACTGCCGGGTTGGTGATGAGCTTCCTGGCGACCATTTACCCGGCCTATCGGGCATCGCAGGTGCAGCCGGCGATTGGCCTGGCAGTCTGAGTAACACCTGAGGGCCTTATCGCCGGCAAGCCAGCTCCCACAGGTAGCGCGCAGGCCTTGAGGGCAGCGCGGTCGAGGTGGGAGCTGGCTTGCCGGCGATGGGCTGCAAAGCAGCCCCGATGTCACTGGTCTTCAGTGAAATCGATCACGAATCGCGTCCATCCGTCCGCACACTCCGCCCTGATGTGCCCACCATGGGCCTGCACGATCGACCGGGTAATCGCCAACCCCAACCCGGCATGCTCGCTACTGCCTTCCCGCCGCGCCGGGTCCACCCGGTAGAAGCGGTCGAACAACCGTGGTAACACTGCCGGCTCGATAGCCGCCCCGGTATTGGCCACGCCGATCCTCGGCCCTGGCCCCAATGTCACCTGTATCAGCCCTCCCGCCGGGGTGAAGCGCAAGGCATTGTCCAGCAAGTTGGACAGCGCCCGGCGCAGCATATGCCGGTCGCCCTGCAGCAGCGCCTCACCCTCGCGCAGCATCTGCACGCCGCTGTCCTCTGCCAGCGGCGCGTAGTACTCCAGCAGCGCATCCACCTCCTCATGCAGCACCAGCGGTGCTTGCCCCGGCACCAGCAGGCCATGGTCGGCCTTGGCCAGGAACAGCATGTCGTTGATCATCTGCGCCATCCATTGCAGCTCCTCGAGGTTGCCGTGCAGGGCTTCGCGGTACTCTTCGAGGCTGCGCGGGCGGGTGAGGGTGACCTGGGTGTGGGTCAGCAGGTTGGACAGCGGCGTGCGCAGCTCGTGGGCGATGTCGGCAGAGAATGCCGACAGGCGCTGGAAGGCATCGTCCAGGCGCTGCAGCATGGCGTTCATGGCCGTCGCCAGCTCGGCCAGCTCTTCGGGCATCTGTGCCACCGGCAGGCGTGTGGTGAGCGAGCGCGCCGATACGCTGGCAGCCACCTGGCCCATCTGCCGCAACGGTCGCAGCCCGCGGCGTGCAGCCCAGGCACCGAGCAGTGCCGTGGCCAGCGCCGACAGGCCCACCGTCAGCCAGATCAGCCGTTGCATGCCCTGCAGGAAGTGCTGGTGATGGGTGATGTCGAGGTACAGGGCCAGTTGTGGCGACTGCGGGGCGCCTTGCGCCAGGTGCACGGCCAGGCTGCGGTAGTCGGTGCCTTGCGCATGCAGGGTTGCCAGCCCGTCGGGCAGTGGCGTCCGCGGCAGGCCTGTGCGGCTTTCGAACCAGGTGGCGCCGTCGCTGCCGTTGATGCGCAGGGCCAGGTCGGCCTGGTGGCCCAGTTCATCGCGCAAGGCGGGCAGGCGCGCCTGCAGCTCGGCCGGGGTGGTGATACCGGCCAGCTGGGTGCGGAACAGCGACAGGCGCGAGTCCAGCAGTTGCTGGTCCAGTTCGACGAAATGCTGCTCGCTGGCCCGGCTGAATATCAGGCCGGCACCGAGCGAGACAGCGGCGGTGCAGGCGGCGAACAGCAGGGCCAGGCGGCTGCCGAGGGAGACCCGGCGCATCACTCAGTACGCTCTTCGAGTACATAGCCCATGCCGCGTACGGTATGGATCAGCTTGTTGGGATGTGGGTCGTCGATCTTCAGGCGCAGGCGGCGGATCGCCACTTCGATCACATTGGTGTCGCTGTCGAAATTCATGTCCCACACCTGCGAGGCGATCAGCGATTTGGGCAGCACCTCGCCCTGGCGGCGCAGCAGCAGTTCAAGCAGGGCGAACTCCTTGGCGGTCAGGTCGATGCGCTGGCCGGCGCGCTCGGCGCGGCGGCGGATCAGGTCCAGGCGCAGGTCGGCCAGGCCCAGGGTGGTGTCCTGGCTGGGGCTGGTGCCCCGGCGCAGCAGGCTGCGCACCCGCGCCAGCAGTTCGGAGAAGGCGAACGGCTTGACCAGGTAATCATCGGCGCCCAGCTCCAGGCCGTGCACCCGGTCCTCCACGGCATCGCGGGCGGTGAGAAACAGCACCGGGGTGTCCAGGCCGGCCTGGCGCACGGCCTGGAGGATTTGCCAGCCGTCACGGCCGGGCAGCATCACGTCGAGAATCAGCAGGTCGTGGTCGCCGGTCAGGGCGAGGAACTGGCCAGTCTCGCCGTCGGTGGCCAGTTCGGTGGCGAAGCCGGCCTCATTCAGGCCCTGGCTCAGGTACTGGCCGGTACGGGCCTGGTCTTCGACGATCAGCAGTTTCATTAAGCGGCAGGACTCCAGGTGGCAGCGAGGGAACCTGTGGGAGCGGGCGTGCCCGCGAAGCATGCAACGCGCTGTAATGGCACCGGCTTCGCCGGTGTTCGCGGGCAAGCCCGCTCCTACAGGGACCGGGTGATGCTGAGATGATACGTGACGATGCACCCGCTCGCCCCAAACTGACGAAGATGTAATCCCGCTGACTTGCGCTCCAAGGCAGGGTGCAAAACCGGTAGACTAGGGGCAATTTCGAACCTTCAGGTCAGTTTCCATGCATCCCGCTGCCGAACATTCCCCGCTGGGCAAGTCCAGCGAATACATTGCCACCTATTCTCCGGAGCTGCTGTTCCCGATCCCGCGTACCGCCAAGTGGGCCGAGCTGGGCGTTACCGCCCAGACCTTGCCGTGGCAGGGTGTGGATTACTGGAACTGCTTCGAGCTGAGCTGGCTGCTGCCGTCGGGCAAGCCGGTGGTGGCGATCGGCGAGTTCGCCATCCCCGCCGATTCGCCGAACATCATCGAGTCCAAGTCGTTCAAGCTGTACCTGAATTCGCTGAACCAGACAGTGTTCGCCTCGCTTGGCGAACTGCAGGCGTGCCTGGAGAAAGACCTGTCCGCCGCCGCCGGCAAGCCGGTCGGCGTGAAAGTGCGTACCCTGGCCGAGGTCGAGGCCCAAGGCGTGGTGGCCTTGCCGGGGCATTGCATCGATGCGCTGGACGTTGCCATCAGCAACTACGAACAGCCACAGCCAGAGCTGCTGCACTGCAACCCGGAGCGGCAGGTGGAAGAAACCCTGCACAGCCACCTGCTGAAGTCCAACTGCCCGGTCACCGGCCAGCCGGACTGGGGCAGCGTGGTGGTCGAGTACAAGGGCAGGGCGCTGGACCATGCCAGCCTGCTGACCTACCTGATCAGCTTCCGCCAGCATGCCGACTTCCACGAGCAGTGTGTGGAGCGGATCTACCTGGACTTGAAGAACCTGCTGCAGCCGGAGCATTTGACGGTGTATGCGCGCTATGTGCGCCGGGGTGGGCTGGATATCAACCCTTACCGCAGCACGGGGGCGATCAGCCCGGACAACAAGCGCCTGGTTCGGCAGTAAGAATTTGGGCCGCATTGCGGCCCATCGCCGGCAAGCCAGCTCCCACAATGATCGGTGTGTCGCCGACCCTGTGGGAGCTGGCTTGCCGGCGATGGGGTGTGCAAAGCACCCCCGGCTAGGTCAGATCCCCATGCTGTGCAGCGAGTTGGCAATGCTGCGCAGGGTGGCGGTGAGGTCGGGGTGGTCGGCCTCGAAGCGTTCGATCGCCAGGTTCACGCCGTCCACCAGGTTATGGTCTGGCGTGGCTTCCTCAAGCTTCAGTTGCGCCTCGATCTGGCGCGCTTCTTCGTGCAGCGCGGCCAGTTCCTCGTCAGAAAGCGGCACGTTGCGGTCCAGTTGCTCGCGCAAGCTGTTCAGGCGCTCTTGCAATTCGCGGGCAGGCATTGGTAGTTCTCCATCAATGGCTTGGCAAGCCATGGACCTCAGCGAAGCGGCAAAGGTTCTGGCCTGTCTTCAGCGTAATCCACCTGCCGTTGCTTTGCATGATCCGCGTCAAAGGTGCTGTATCAGGGTTTTTCGCCCTTGCGCCGGCGCTGGGCGATGTCCTGCAGGCAGGTGTCCAGCGCTTCCAGGTGGTCGATCACCGAGTGCACGCCCAGGCTGAACAGTTCAAGCGTCGCCTTGCCACGGGCCAGGTCCTGTTCCTGCGCAGTCATGGCTTGCCATTGCCGCGAGCTGCGGTCGCAGAACGGGCTGCAGGCTGCCAGCCCTACGGTCCACAACCCCGCGTTCAGGCCAGATTGCAGCAGGCGTGGGTCGCCGCTGACCAGCACGCAGCCGTCCAGGCGTTGGCTGTCCAGCGTCATCAGGGCCTGCCAGCAGGCATTCGGCGCCGGCCAGCGCGCGCCGTTCACCGAATGCCCCGGCAGCCAGGCGGGCAGTACGTGCGCCAGGCGCTTGCTCTGGGTGGCGTTGAGGTCGTCCAGCCAGATGCACGGCACCTGGCGCTGACGCAGGCTGGCGAGGGTCGCCAGGGCGCCGGGGGCGGGCGAGGGGGCGCCATTGGCGGCTTGCACCAGGCAGCCGCGCAAGCCGAACAGCACAGCGGTGAAGGCGGGTGCAGCGTCCATGGCAACTTCCCTCAAATAGTCCGCAGGCTATTCGGCGATTGTTACCGCCCTGTGACAGCGGGCACCGCGCAACAGTTGTTCACAAAATATTGAGCAGAGATGTGTAAAGCTGTTTATCAGCCCGCAAGCCTCTATACTGCCGCCGTACAGCAGCGCACCCGTTTGCGCTTGCGGCCGAGAAATTCGATGGAGAAACACCTATGCGTAGGATCGGTGCCAGTGTGATCGAACGAGTCACCCAGGCCTGTGTCTGCGCCAGCATGCTGCTGGCGCCCGTGGCAGCCACCCAGGCCGCCACCGAGGAAGATCCCTGGGAAGCGGTCAACCGCCCGATCTTCCGTTTCAACGATACCCTCGACACCTATGCCCTCAAGCCATTGGCCAAGGGCTACCAGGCGGTCACCCCGCAGTTCCTCGAAGATGGCATCCACAACATCTTCCGCAACCTGGGTGACGTGACCAACCTGGCCAACGACCTGCTGCAGTTCAAGCCCCATGCTGCGGGCGTGGACACGGCGCGGCTGATCGTCAACACCACCTTCGGCCTGGGCGGCTTCTTCGACGTGGGTACCAAGATGGGCCTGCAGCGCAACGACGAGGACTTCGGGCAGACCCTCGGCTACTGGGGCGTGCCGAGCGGCCCGTACGTGGTCATCCCGCTGCTGGGCCCGAGCACCGTGCGTGACGGCGTGGCCAAGTACCCGGACACCTATACCGAACCCTACCGCTACATCGACCATGTGCCGACGCGCAATTCGATCTTCGCCCTGGACATCATCGACACCCGCGCCGACCTGCTGTCGGCCGAGAAGCTGATCCAGGGTGACAAGTACATCTTCATTCGCAATGCCTACCTGCAGAACCGCGAGTTCAAGGTCAAGGATGGCGAGGTCGAAGACGACTTCTGATCCACGGATCAGGGGCTGCTTTGCAGCCCCTGATTCAGTGCATCGCCAGGATCCGCAACCCGAACTTCTGCTGCCCGCCCGGCTGGTCGGCAATCCACACCACTTCGGTGCTGGCGTGCAGCCCCTTCAGCGCCGGGTGGTCGGACTCGATCCGTACCTCGATATGGTCCCCCACATGGAAGCGCTGCGGTGCCTGCACCTGCATGCCGCCGCTGGACAGGTCCAGGCACACTGCCGCGATCACCTGGCCTGCGTGCAGCAGGCTGACCTCGGTGTCGATGCGCATGCGGATGAAATCGCGTTTCTCGTCATGGCTGGAGGGCGTATGAGGCATGCTGCATCCTTCCCATCGGGTTGCGCTGGTCGACTTTCTTATAACTCCCGGTGATTTGGCCTGTAAAGTGCGTCGAGGTGAACCTTTGCATGCTTGAAACGCCTGCCGGATGGGAGTACCGTCTGCGCCTTACAAGGTCCCTCTGACAGTTGCCTGGCAAGTGTTCTTGTCCTACAACTCAAGTAGAGTGTGACCACAAAGAATTCCCGTAGCTGGCCGTCTGCCTTGCCGACACCGCTGCACCAACCCAAATCGGCGCCGTTCGCCCACATGCAGAAAACCAGTGCAACGCTGCTGATCATCGATGACGACGACGTGGTCCGTGCAAGCCTCGCCGCCTATCTTGAAGACAGTGGCTTCAGCGTCCTCCAGGCCGGCAATGGCCAGCAGGGGCTTCAGGTCTTCGAAGAACACCAGCCCGACCTCGTGATCTGCGATCTGCGCATGCCGCAGATGGGCGGCCTCGAACTGATCCGCCAGGTCAGCGAGCGCGCCCCGCAGTTACCGGTGATCGTGGTGTCCGGTGCCGGCGTCATGAGTGATGCGGTGGAAGCGTTGCGCCTGGGCGCTGCCGACTACCTGATAAAGCCGCTGGAAGACCTGGCCGTGCTCGAGCATTCGGTGCGCCGCGCCCTCGACCGTTCGCGCCTGGTGCTGGAAAACCAGCGCTACCGCGACAAGCTCGAAGCCGCCAACCGCGAACTGGAAGCCAGCCTGCACCTGCTGCAGGAGGATCAGACCGCCGGTCGCCAGGTGCAGATGAACATGCTGCCGGAGAGCCCTTGGGTGGCCGGCGAGTTCGCTTTCGAGCACCAGATCATCCCGTCGCTGTACCTGTCGGGTGATTTTGCCGATTACTTCCGGGTGGACGAACGGCGCATCGCTTTCTATCTCGCCGACGTCTCCGGGCATGGCGCGTCGTCAGCGTTCGTCACCGTGCTGCTGAAGTTCATGACCACGCGGCTGTTGTTCGAATTCAAGCGCGGCAGCAAGATGCGCGAGTTCAAACCCTCGCAGGTGCTCAGCCACATCAACCGCGGGCTGATCAACTGCAAGCTGGGCAAGCACGTGACGATGGTTGGCGGGGTGATCGATGAAGACACCGGCCTGCTGACCTACGCCGTTGGCGGCCACCTGCCGCTGCCGGTGCTGCACACCCCCGAGCACACCCGCTACCTGGAAGGCCGCGGCCTGCCGGTGGGGCTGTTCGACGAGGCCACCTACCAGGACCTGGTGGTGGAGCTGCCGCCGCAGTTCAGCCTCAGCCTGATGTCCGATGGCATTCTGGACCTTTTGCCGGGTGACACGCTCAAAGATAAAGAAACCGCCCTGCCGGAAATCGTCAGGGCAGCAGGTGGCAGCCTGGATGGGCTGCGTCAACGATTTGGATTGGCTACGCTTGGGGAGATGCCGGATGATATCGCCCTATTGGTGTTGAGCAGGAACCTTCAATGAGTACCGGTAGAATCCAGTTCGCCGAGCAGAGTGGTACCTTCGTCCTGAAATTCGTCGGTGAAGTGCGCCTGACCCTGTGTTCGGCGCTGGATGCGACGATCGAGAAGATTTTCACCGCGTTGAACTTCTCGGCGATTGTCATCGACCTGACCGAAACCGAGAGCATCGACAGCACCACTCTGGGCCTGCTGGCCAAGCTGTCGATCCTGTCGCGCCAGAAGGTGGGCCTGTTGCCGACCGTGGTCACCACCAACCCGGACATTTCCCGGTTGTTGCAGTCGATGGGCTTCGATCAGGTGTTCAACATCGTCGATCGGCCGATCCCGTGCCCGGAATGCCTGACCGACCTGCCGTCCCAGGACCAGAACGAAGACGTGGTGCGCTCCAAGGTGCTGGAGGCGCACAAGATCCTCATGGGCCTGAACGACTCCAACCGCAAAGCCTTCCATGACCTGGTCAATGCGCTGGAGCGGACCTGATCTTCAGCCTGTACCGGCCTCTTCGCGGGCACGCCCGCTCCCACAGGTACTGCGTTGTATTCGGAACCTGTGGTGATCCTGTGGGAGCGGGCGTGCCCGCGAAGAGGCCGGCAAGGCCAACACAAGCATTACCTGCCTGATCACCCCCGCCGCGCAAACTCGGTAGCCTCACCCCCACCCGCATCCAGCTGATACACCCGCGCCGGCCGCCCCTGTTCATCGAAGAACACCTGCCCCAACCCCGCGCCATTCCACAACCGCTCGCCAGCCTTGCTATGGCTGGGCGTACGCGGCACCACCTCCATTTCCCGCCGCTTGGTAAACCAGTTGAGCGGCGAGCGTGGCGCATACAGCCAGCGGTTGAGCCGGTCGAGCACATCCAGCAGGCGCCGCGGGAATTCGTTCTTGATCCCGCTGCTGGTCACCTGCCACAAGTGCGGGCTGCGCTGGCGGTGGCGGATCAGCACTTCATAGACGAACGAGTAATGCACGTCGCCGGACAGCACCACGTAGTGCCCCGGCGTGCGCGAGTGGCGGAAGATATTGAGGATGACCTGCGCTGCACCGCGATGGGCCATCCAGTTCTCGGCATCCACCAGCAGCGGGTAGCCCAGCCAGCTGAACAGCTTCTGCACCGTCTCGATCAGCTTCACGCCAAAAATCGGCGCAGGCGACACGATGATCGCCGACGGGTGGTCCAGCAATGCTTGCTGCAACTCGCTCAGCGCCTCCCAGTCGAGCAGGCCGGACGGCTTGGCCAGGCTGCTTTCGCTGCGCCAGCGGCGGGTGCGGGTGTCCAGCACCAGCAAGGGTGGGTTGGTGGGCAGGCTGAACTGCCAGCCCTGGAAGCGCAGCAGTGCGCCGATCAGCTCATCCTGGGTCTGGCTGTTCAACGCCTGGCATTGCCCGACCAGGGGCTTGCAGCCCTGCGGGTCGTTACCCCAGGCCTGGCACAGCAGGTAGCCGAGCAGGGCATTGCCGATGATCCGCCGTGAGAAGGGGTGGCCATAGGCGGTTTCTTCCCACAGCGCCGAGAGGTTCCAGTCGTCGGTGATGTCGTGGTCGTCGAAGATCATCAGGCACGGCAGGTGGGCCATCACTCGCGCTACCTGGCCGAGGTTGTCGGCAAACGCCTGGATCAGCGGCAGCTCCTGCCGGTAACGGGCCTGGCGCGGTGCGGTGAGCCCGTTGGGCATGTCCAGGTTCACCAGCTGCCAGGGCACCGGTGACCACACCAGCAGGTACATGGCCATGACCTCGGCGAAGGTCACCAGATGGTTGTCGGCGTTGCTGGAGGAGAAAATCGGCTTGCGCTTGCCGCCGAAAAAGCGCTCGCGCAGGGTTTCGTTGCGTTCCTGCGCCGGCAGCAGGTCGGCGCGGTGGTAATAGCAGGCCGGGTGCTGGTACAGCGCCTGGCTGTCGGGCACCACCGCGCCCTCCAGTTGCTCGTCGAACAGGCCCAGGCGCGCAATCAGGCTGTGGATGGCGCGCAGCATCGGGCCGGCGACGTCGTCGGCATAGACCTGGTCGCCGGTCATCAGCAGCACGGCGGGGCGGTCCGCGGGGGTTTCGCAGGCCTGCAGCAGGCGGTCGGCGCAGAGCAGGCCATCGGCGGCCGGAAAATGCGGCTTGCGGCAGGAGCCGTGCAGCAGGTGGTCGAGCCGATCGCGCAGCACCAGGCTTGGGCGCCGGGCGCCGGGGTAGAGCAGGTGCGGTGCCCAGCCGGCGATGCCCTGGCCGTTTATGAGCAGGTCATAGTCGAGCAGCTGGTTGCAGGGCAGCGGCTGGGCGAAGTGGATGTCCAGCAGGTGGATGAAGGCGTGCTGGCCCACCGCGACCACCTGGCAATCGACTTGGGCCTCGCTTGCCGGGAAGATGAATTCGGGTTGCAGCGGTTGCGTGGCGACCAGCCAGATGGCCAGGCGCTGGGGTTCCAGGCGGCGCAGTACCGGGCCGGCGAGTACGAGGGGCAATGGGGTAGAGGAGGTCATCGACAGCTCAGGTGGCTATGCGGGCCCTTTCGCGGGCACGCCCGCTCCCACAGGCATGGCGGCGCTTGTAGGAGCGGGCGTGCCCGCGAAGAGGCCCGAGAAACAAATACACAACTACGACTCGGTAAAACAAAACGGGCGGAAAATGCTGAACACTTCCCGCCCGTCAGGCAATCCCGAAATGTATCAGGCTTTTTCAGCCATCAACTTCTCCAGCTTCTCCTGGTCCCGCGCGAACTGGCGAATGCCCTCGGCCAGTTTCTCGGTACCCATGGCATCTTCGTTCATGGCCCAGCGGAACTGGCTTTCGTTCAGTTGTTGCTTGGGCTCGCCGGCATTGCCCGGCTTCAGCACCTGTGGCAGGTCGCCCTGGTCATCGCTGAGCTGCTGCAGCAGCTCTGGGCTGATGGTCAGGCGGTCGCAGCCGGCCAGTTGCTCGATCTGGCCGATATTGCGGAAGCTGGCACCCATGACCACCGTGTTGTAGCCGTTGGCCTTGTAGTAGTTGTAGATGCGAGTGACCGACTGCACGCCCGGGTCTTCGGCGCCCACGTATTCCTTGCCGGTGCTCTTCTTGTACCAGTCGTAGATACGGCCCACGAACGGCGAAATCAGGAACACCCCCGCATCGGCGCAGGCCTGGGCCTGGGCGAAGGAGAACAGCAGGGTGAGGTTGGTCTGGATGCCTTCCTTTTCCAGCTTTTCGGCGGCGCGGATGCCTTCCCAGGTGGAGGCCAGCTTGATCAGCACGCGGTCGCGGCCAATGCCAGCGGCTTCGTACAGCTCGATCAGCTTGCGCGCCTTGGCCAGCAGGGCGGGTTCATCGAACGACAGGCGGGCATCGACCTCGGTGGAGATACGCCCCGGGATGACCTTGAGGATGCCCGAACCCACGGCCACTGCGAACTTGTCGCAGGCCAGGTCGACATTACCCTTGGCATCGGCCTTCACCTGCTTGAGCAGCTCGGCGTAACCCGGGATAGCCGCCGCCTTGAGCAGCAGCGACGGGTTGGTGGTGGCATCGACCGGTTTCAGGCGGGTGATGGCGTCCAGGTCCCCGGTGTCGGCGACCACGGTGGTGAACTGCTTGAGTTGTTCCAGCTTGGAGGTCATGGGCGTGCTCTGTCCTGTGCAATGACTCGACATTACCCGAGCCCCGACGGCCACTCAAGGGCTCGCGAAGCGCGGTGCGAAAGGTGAGGATTCGAGTCGCAAGCGGCCCCGAGGTTCCGCATGGTCATGAAGAGGGCTTGGTTCGTAAGCGCGACGCGGCTTCTGTGGGAGCGGGCGAGCCCGCGAAGAATCCAACGCGGTGGCTGGCACCGGCTGCGCCGGTGTTCGCGGGCACGCCCGCTCCCACAGATACTGCGGCGCTTGTCAGGTTACCGCCCCTGCAACAACTCCACCGCCTGGTCGAACACCGCCAGCGGCTCCGCCGCCTTGTGGATATCCGCCGACAGTAGCTGACGGAAGCGCCGCGCCCCCTTGAACCCTTGGGCCAGCCCCAGAATATGCCGGGTAACGTGGTGCATCGCGCCACCACTTTCCATGTGCGCGACGATATAAGGCCGCAACTGCGCCAGCGCCTCGCTGCGGCTGACCACTACCGCCTCGCTGCCGAACAGCTGCTGGTCCACCTCGGCCAGCAGGTAAGGGTTGTGGTACGCCTCACGCCCCAGCATCACCCCATCGAAGGTTTCAAGGTGTGCCTGGCACTCGTCCAGGGTCTTGATCCCGCCGTTGAGCACGATCTCCAGGTCCGGGAAGTCCGCCTTCAACTGCGCCGCCACGTCATAGCGCAGAGGCGGAATCTCACGGTTCTCCTTCGGCGACAAACCTTCCAGGATCGCGATGCGCGCATGCACGGTAAAGCTCCGGCAACCTGCCTCGCGCACCTGGCCGACGAAGTCGCACAGCTCGGCGTAGCTGTCGCGGCCATTGATACCGATGCGGTGCTTGACCGTCACCGGGGTCGACACCGCGTCACGCATGGCTTTCACGCAGTCGGCCACCAACGCCGGGTGGGCCATCAGGCAGGCGCCGATCATGTTGTTCTGTACCCGGTCACTCGGGCAGCCGACGTTGAGGTTGACCTCATCGTAGCCGGCCTCCTCGGCCAGACGGGCACAGGCGGCCAGGTCGGTCGGCACACTGCCGCCCAGTTGCAGGGCCAGCGGGTGCTCGGAGACGTCGTGGCGCAGGAAACGGTGGGCGTCGTTGTGCAGCAGGGCACCGGTGGTGACCATTTCGGTGTACAGCAGGGTGTTTTTGGAAAGCAGGCGCAGGAAGAACCGGCAGTGGCGGTCGGTCCAGTCCATCATCGGCGCAACAGAAAACCTCCTAACTACTGTATCGCCTGAGGTTCCTAGGTTTTCTGCTTGTTTCTGGGGCATTTCTCTATCTCTAGTTGTTGCCGCTTTATTCCGGTTCTTGCCGGTTTTGCTACTGCGGTTGCTACAATGTAGCAACTCCAACCAGCCGTGTAGCAAATCATGGGAACCATCACGCAGCGCAAGCGCAAGGACGGGTCATCGGGCTTCACCGCCCAGATCCGCATCATGAAGGAAGGGAAGGCAGTTTATCAGGAAAGCCAGACGTTCGACCGGAAGGCGACGGCGCAGGCCTGGATCAGGAAGCGTGAGGCCGAACTGTACGAGCCCGGGGCCATCGAGAAGGCGAACCGCAAGGGCGTGACGGTTAAGCAGATGATCGACCAGTACTTGGTCGAGTACGAGAAGTTGCGGCCGCTGGGCAAGACCAAGCGTGCAACCCTCAAGGCTATTGGTGAAAGCTGGCTTGGCGAGGTGGAAGACCAACAGCTGACCAGTCAGAAGCTGGTCGACTACGCCATGGACCGGATCGAGAAGGACGGCATCCAGCCGCAGACGGTCGGCAACGACCTGGCGCACTTGGGCGCGGTCCTGTCCGTGGCCAGGCCGGCATGGGGGTATGAGGTCGACCCGTTGGCCATGCCTGACGCCCGGCGCGTATTAAAGAAGCTGGGAGCCGTGACCAAGAGCGTAGAGCGCAACCGCCGGCCGACTCGCGACGAGCTGGAGCGCATCATCAAGTACTTCCAGAAGGTGCGCGATGCCAGGCGCCAGGAGATCGACATGGTGCGCGTGGTGGTATTCGCGCTGTTCTCCACGCGACGTCAGGAAGAGATCACGCGGATTCGATGGGATGCGCTCAATGACCAAGAGCAGTCGGCGCTGATCACCGACATGAAGAACCCAGGCCAGAAGTTCGGCAACGATGTTTGGTGCCACATGCCCGACGAGGCCTGGCGCATTCTGCAGTCGATGCCGCGGGTTGCTGAAGAGGTTTTCCCGTACAACTCCAGGTCGATATCGGCGTCCTTCACCAGGGCGTGCCACTTCTTGCAGATCGATGACCTGCACTTCCACGACCTACGCCACGATGGCGTAAGCCGCTTGTTCGAAAAGGGGTGGGATATTCCGCGCGTGGCCAGCGTGTCGGGCCACCGGGATTGGAACTCGATGCGGCGCTATACGCACCTGCGGGGGAAGGGAGACCCCTATGAGGGGTGGGAGATGTTGGAAGAGGTGGTAACGGGCCCCGTTATCGAGGCCCCAAGGAAGGTCAAGAGGCTCGCCGCTGGCCTCGCCCCATGAGCTTGTCCTGCTCGGCCTTGGCCTTTTCGCGCTGGCTGTCTATGTAGGCGGCTAGGTCCGTCAGGTGCACGCCGCGTGCGCCTTTCTGGCTGGACTCCATCCATACCAGCGGCAGGTTGATCTCGCCCCGGGCCACCTTGGCCTTGAGCTTAGTTGGAGTGATATCGAAGTAGTCCTTGCAGACTAGGTCGATTGGGATGATGGCCTGGCCGTTGTACTGGGCCATCAGCAGGAAGGCGGTATTCATATTGGTCTCCGCGCCGCCGGCGGCGGCATGTTGATGGTCAATCGACCTGGTAGTAGATGTAGCAGTTGACGCCCTGAGCCTTGAGCGATGCGTGCATCGCTTGCACGCCAGCGCTGCGCTGGTTGCCCTGGCCCGGCCAGGGTGTGTCGAGGTGGATGCCCTGCTGGTGGTACCGGCTTTTCTTCTGGAGATAGCCAGGCAGGCCCTGCAGCTGACTGGCTCGCATCCCTGGTACCGGGATAACGACGCGATCAAGGTTTGCGCTGCCGCCGTCATTGGTGCACGCGGCGGCAGCCGCCTTGCCTGCCTCAGTTGCGATCCGGATCTTTGCAGGCAGGCTGGCGAGTTCTTCTGTTGTCATGGAAATAGCACTCCGCACCCGCGCATTTCGGCGGGCCTGGTCATGGTTGAAGGTCAGAAAACGAAGCGGACAGGGCCAAGGTGTGCGGCCGGCAGCCGGGCCAGCACCGGCCCTTCGTCGAACTGGTCGCCGGCGGGTGGTGGTGGGTGCTGGTCATCGGCCTGGGCAACGCGGTGGTTGGTGGCGTAGATGGTGAGGACTACACCGATCAGGAAGGCAAAGGCGGCTGCGGTGAGGCATGCCCAGAAGACGGCGACGGGCCTCATGGCTGGATCCTCTTGAACTCCACGACCCAGACCCACGGGTTGGAAGACCACGACTTGGCGCCGTTAATGCTGGTCCACAAAGCCTGAAATGACTCTTCATAGCTGAGGTTCATGCAGTCACACTCTGGTGCGCCATCGCCGTCGTACGGACTTTGGCAGCCAGGAATACACCTCTCTATGCCTTCTGCTATGCACTGATCCTCGCTGATGTCCTGCAGCCGCTCGACGCGAACGTCGGTGACTTCCAGCAGGATGCGGCTGGCCCAGCGGGGCATGTGGATCGATGGGCGCCCTCGGCCCTGCGAGACCATTGCACATCCCGTCTGCCGGAGGCTGCCATCTGCCGGATACAAGATTGGCTCGCCAAGGCTCAGGTCGCGCGGAGCGATCGAGTCGAGTTGAGCATCTGCTAGCCAGGCCTCGCGCACCCACAGGCGGTCGCCTGGCTGGCCGTAAGGGCACGGCGGCAGGGCCGCATATGGCTGGCTGCCCGTTGGTAGCCACCAGTCGTGGCTATGACGGTCGTACCTTGGTGCTTCGGTGCGTCGGACTGACCAAGGCCCTTCCATATATTGCGGTTTGACTGGACGCCGCGTGACCGTCTTCTGGCCTTCCAGGATGGCGCGGACCATCGGCCCGCTGAACAGGATTGGACGTTCTTTCATGGCCAGGGCCTCAATAGGGGACGCACTTGTTGCAGGCCCCGGTCCAACCAGGTGTTCCGCAGCCTGAGCAGGGTTCGGTTTCCGGTGTGCCGCGCTCTTCGGGCCGGCTTTCAAGGTCAGGCAGAAGCACTGCCATCGCTTTCTGGTAGTTGGGGTTGTCGTCCAGCATCTTGGCCACGCTGTCGCAATCGCTGCCCAGCGCGGTGATACGGTCGTAACCGGCCTGAACCACTGAGCGGTAGTCGTGAACCATGAAGCGCAACAGGTCTTGCGTCTGATCGAGTTTTTCGTCCCGCTCCGTCAGGTCAGCCTGCAGCTGGTCGCAAAGCTTGCACTTGGTCAGCACCAATTCTTGCGGCTTGGGTTCGGCAAGCAGCGTGTCGAAGGCATGAGCGCTCAGTTCCAGCAGCCGAGGGTCGAAGGTGCGCAGCTTTGACTCGGCTTCAATGGCGCGGCGCTTCCAAGTGGCGAGATCGATGGGCTCGTCGGTCACTGTCGGCGCACCCGGTTTGCAGGCGGGGCAATCCTTGATGCACTCGATTGGACCGTTCTCGAACTCAGCGCCATCCAGGCCAGTGATTTCACCGTCTGGCACCGTGCCGAGGCCATTGCAGGTAGTGCAGGTTCCAGATTCAGGCATCCCATTGCTATGGGCGTACCCGGTCGCGTTGTAGTCTTCACACGGAGATTCGCCTTCCTCGTACGATTCGGCAGTCTGCCCGCGGCGCCATCCGATAACGCCGTTGCCTTTGCAGGCTTCGAACTTCGGCGCGCTCGGCTCTGCGCTGGCGGATAAAGCAACCTTGATAGAGCTGAACAGACCAGCTCCAATTGGCTCATCCTGTTCTGCACTCTCATAAATTTCACGCAGCAGCGCATCCCGCTCGGCCAGCTTGGCGTGCAGTTCGTTGTTATCGTTCGTCAAATCACGGGCGGCTAACTGGGAGTCGATAGCCCTCTGGCGCCATTTGTTAGCCCCATCTGCGAGCGTGCGCAGGCCGTCGCGTTCTTGGGTAAGCCGCTTAACCTCTCCAGAATCGGCGTGGGTGTAGAGAGGCTGGACCTCGTAATCAAACCCATCGATCAAGCATCCATCAGCGCCTGTCTTTTCAGTGAAAAACCATGACATCCCAGGCTTGGAGTGGCGGTAGCGCCACGCCGCCGGCTCGTCATGGTGCTGCTCAGCAAGCCGAACCGAACTGGCCTCCAGTAACTGCCGCGCCATTCCGCCAATTCCGTGCGGGGTCAGTGCCCCTTTGGCGTCAAGCGCGAGTAGTGCGGTGATGCTGGTGACCAGCGCCTTGTTGTCGCCTTTGAATTCGTAGGTCATTGCTGATACCCATCCTGTTGCATCATGTGAGAAAGCTGCTCGTTGGTGATGGGGCGCTGCGGCCACCGGTCTTTAACTGACTGGTGTTCGCCGCAGAACATCGTCCCGTCGACGCGGTACCGTTGGCATTCCTTGGCAGCACAGGACCGCTCTGGCTCAGCAGGCTCTGCCTTGATGGCCAACTTGCCCAGAGCCCTGACCAAGCGCTTGGCCTGGCCAAACTCCTGACGCACCAGCTTCCGGCGCTCGATCAGCAGCCATGCTGCAAGGCAGTGCTCGCATTTGAGCGTCTCGTCTTCGCCGTCGCCTTCCAGCTCGTAGCGGATCTCGTAGTCTTGCAGCTTGACCTCGCGGTCGAAGTCGTCGCAGGTGTACATCTGCAAGGCTCGGTGAAGGTGCGTGTTGGGGCGAGTGCCATCCCACAGCAGCGAATGCCCGCGGTCGAAAGACTCCATCCCAGAATCGCTGAAGGCCTCAATGGTGATCGGGCACTTGTCCAGCGCCGCCACGATGGCCCTTTTAATGTTGGTCAGCTCTGCGGCCGCGCGCTCGTACCGGGCAACTGCGGCAACGGCACGCTCGGCCAATGGTGGTTTGGTCTTCATGGTTAGCTCCGGAAAGCGCCGGTTGCCCGGCGCGGCATGGTCAGGAGTTGCTGACCTGGGAAACGCTCAGGCCCACCGCAACCGGGCGAACCCAGATCGGCATGCTGCTGAGCATGAAGGTTTCGCCTTGGGCAGCCAGGAGCAGGGTGGTGCCCATTACGTGGGCAATGGCTTCTGCCGCAGCAGGCGGTACCGCGTTACCGATGCGCTCGCGCCAGGCTTGGTCGCTCAGGCCATCGAGCTCCAGCTGCTCTTCGGGCTCGACCAGGCTTTGAAGCGCGGCCAGCTCCAAGGTGGTGAAGGGGCGGTGCCAGGTGCCGTCGAGCGATTCGATTACGCAAGTGAGCCGGTCGTTGGCCTCTGGCAGGCGGGGATCAGCAACGCTCCAGCGCCCGTTGTCGTGCATGGCACTGGCGGAAACGGCGCCGGCCTGACCAGTCCAAGACACCACGCCATAGTGGCCACCAGTGAGGTAGGCATCACCCTTGGTGCGGCGCATGCCTGGGCGTGGGTCCTGAACAGCGAACGCGCCCTGCCCAGTGGTGCTGCCAGCTATGACGGTACCGGCCGAGGTGTTGTAGGGCGTGACCAGGTACTTGCCGAATCCTTGACCGGCGCGCCGAGGATCTGCAATGCACTGGCCGCCAGCACTTGGTGACTGGCCGCCGGTTACCGTGCCGGCGTGTGTGTCCATCTTCACGATGCGGTACACGTTGTTATGCCGAACACCGCTTGGTCGCGGGTCAGCCACGCTGAACGTGCCTTGTCCTGGGCTCTTTACCCCGATGACAGCACCGCTGGTGTCCTGCCAGCGTCGAACCCCGTATTGCTGATATTGCAAGGCCCCGGCCTTGGCTCGCGGATCGGCAACCGAAAAAGCACCATTGGTAGGGCTTGAGCGGCCAGCCACGGTGCCCATGCTGTCATTCCAGCCGTGCACGCCCATGTAGCCGGATCGGTATTCCGGAACGATGATCAGGTCGCGCAGGCAGCCATCCTCGATCACCAGATCGTTCAGGCTGCGCCAGTCCTTTCCTGCCTCGACCAGGGCGAGGCGAACCCAAGTCTTCCACTGCAGTGCTGGCACCCGGTGCATGGGGCCGGCCTGTTCGATATCGCCGGCCAGCGGCATGCGGCCGAGGATATCGCCAACAGCGCGCAGGCTCTTTTTCTCCGGCTCGTACAGGAACGGCGGCACCTTCTCGACGTGACGGGCAACCAGGAGGAAGCGTTTGCGGCTCTGGGCCAGGCCGCCGATTACCCCGCAATCGTGGGTGGTTTCGGCGACCGCGTAGCCAAAGTGGCTGAGCAGTGCACCGATCTGGTCCAGCAGGTGCCGCCCGCGGCTGGCCAGGCGGGGAACGTTCTCGAACACCAGCAGCGGCACCGGGTCATCGCGCCAGGCCTCACCGAACAGCCAGATGCAGCGCAGCGTCAACTCGTTCAGGGCCTGGTACTTCGGGGTCATGCTCATGGTTTCGGACAGCAGCCCGCTGGCGCCCTTGCATGGAGAGCTGATGAACACCGCATCCGGTCGGCGGCCGCCGGCGGCGCGCTGGATATCCTCGGGGGTTGCCTCACACCAACCTGCTGGCGGCTCTTTGCCATGGAAGCGGATGTACTGGTCACGGGTGAACAAATCTATGAGCGTGCCCTTGACGCCGCTCAAGCGCTCAAAGTCGGCCAGTCCGGCCGGGTCAACGTCCACACCGCCGATGCATTCCCATTCGGCCTGCATGTTTCCGACGATGGGCTTGGCCCGGTTGAAGCCTTTGGCGCCGCCGCCCAGGCCGCAGCAGAAGTGGAAGTGAGTCAGTTTTTTCTTGATCAGCATGCTGCCGTCCTTGAAGAGGTGGCGCCAGCTGGGCCGGCGCAAAGTGGAAGTATTTACGCGACCGACTGGTAAGCCTGCAGGGCGAAGTACACGCGGGCGCAGGCCTCGGCGTCCGGGCGGGCACGGTGACCGCCGACCAGGTCTTCGCCGGTGAAGAACTTCAGCGCTTCGGTGACGCTTGGCGGCTTGTGCTGCTTGCCGCGGCCGGCGGCGATCATCTTTTCGGTGGGTGGACACTTCACGATGCTGGTGGTCGAAGTGCAGGTGCAGAACTTGGGGGCTTCTCGGTAGGACTCGGCCACCCATGCGTCTTGGAACCGCTTGAGGCCGATGCGTACGATCCGGTCATCGAACGACACGTTGTGCGCCACGCGCAGCCCGGCCTGATTCCAGATGCTCAGGAATCCTTCGATGGCGCAGGCCTCTGGAATGCCATACTCCAAGGCCATCTCGTTGGTGATGCCGTGGATCACCGACACTTCATTGGGGATGCTCCAACCATCAGGGCGGACCATGGCTTCGAAGCTGTCGACCAAATCACCCTCGGTGGTGTAGAGCAGGGCGCAGATGTCGACGATGTGGGGCTGGTCCGGGTGGTCGCTGGGGGCTTTGAAGTTCGGGAAGCCAGTGGTTTCGGTATCGAAGACGCAGATCAGTGAGGACATGGCGGGTTTCCTGTAGGCGAAAAGAAGGCGCCCTGAGGCGCCTGTGGTCTTGCTGGGGATTGGGTCAGCCGGCTTGCTGCATCGGCTGGTCTTGCTGGGCGACACCGCCTTCGATCCATACCGCGCTGATCTCCGGCGGAAGCTTGGCGGGTTTGGCCTTGAGGGTGCCCAGCACGATGGCGCTTTCGATTTCGTTGGCCTTGGCCAAGCTGACCAGCATGCCGAGCAGTTGCCCGCGCGCTGGCAGGTCCAGTACGTCGAAGCGATCGAGCATCACCAGCTTCAAGCCAGAGTGCACAGCGATGGCCAGGGCCAGCAACGTGTCGCAGCGCCACTGTTCAGACTCGCTCAGCAGCTGGTACAAGCGGCCGCCGGCGGTGATGTCCATTTCGGTCGAGACTTGCACGACTGGCCAACCGGTGAGTTTCGACGTGCGGGTCAGGCTGGCATTGAACGGCTGCAGGGCTCCGGCCAGGATCTCGCCGGGGATACCGTCAGGGGCTAGGGCCTTCTCGATCAGCACCCATTCCAGGACGTCGAGGTGGTAGCCGGCGGCCTTTTGGGTGTTGGCTTCTGCGTTCTTGGCTTCGTCAGCCGCTTCGCACAGCGCGTTGTACTGGGCTCGCAGTTCGCCTTCCTGCTTGCGCAGAGCGTTGAGCGATTCAATGGACCGGTCGTATCGGTCCTGGTCGAAGGCTTCGGCCTGCTGGCCTTCCAACTGCGCCAGTTCGTTGCGGGCTGCCTCGGCCTTGGCCACCGCCGCCATGTCGTTCTGCAGGGTACGGCGCAGCATTTCGACGCTGCGCTGCATGTTGGTGATGTCGAGCGCCAGTGTGCTGGTTGCCGCCGTATCCTGCTTCAGCCCTTGGTACAGCTCCAGCTTGCTGCCGACGATCTTCAGGCCGACACCGCAGGCTGGGCATTCACAGCCGCCAGAGCCTACCTGCTGGTCTTTCAACTGGGCCTGCAGATCAGGCAGTTGCTGCTCCAGCTTGGCCAGGTCCTGCTCGGTGGTGGTGCGCTTGGCTACGGCGCGGTCGTACAGGCCGGCGGCTTCTCCCAGTTCGGCTTTACGCTGGCCAAGGCCTTGTGCTGCCTGGCGCTTGGAGTCCTGCTCACCGATAAAGCGGTTACCGTTGTCGATGTCCTCCTGCACTTTCGCGTGTTTCTTGAAAACTTCTTCGCGCTCGTCAGCATTGGAAACGCTATCCGGCGCCTCAAACACCCAGCCTTCTGCCTTCTCGCTGCCGTACTGCTCGCCGGTGATGGCCTTCCAGGCGCCGCGTGACTCGGCGGCGTAGGCCTTGGCCTGTTCCTGGGCAGCGCCAAAGCCACTCAACAGCAGCGGCTTGATCTTCTCGACCTTGTCCGGGTTGGCCTTGCGCTTGGCCAGCATGCCCACAACAACGTCAGGTTTGGCGCTGGACCTGGTCAGCTTGAACAACAGGGCACGGCGGGCCTTCTCGTCCAGCGCAGCGAAGGCGCCGGGCGTCAGCACAAAGGGCAGGTAGTCATCACCGGGCACGCTGTGGCGCTCGGCGGTGCCCTTCGGCAGCGAGAAACTGCTGGCTGCGCCATCGTGACTCACGATGATCTGCGCCTTTTTCTCGCCTTCGGTGACCAGCTTGCCGTAGTCCTTCTTGTGCTGGACGCGGCCGGAGCCGCCCAGGGCGAAGCCAATGGCCTCACGCAAGGACGACTTGCCTGCGCCGTTGAAACCCGCCACCAGGGTGATCGGCGTGGCCAGATCCAGGCTGGCGCTGCGCAGACCCTGGAAGTTCTCGACGAAAATGTGTTCGAGGTGCATGGGGATTACTCCAGGTTGAGGTCGACAGCCTGTTCCAAGGTGCCAACGACGCGGTAAGTGTGTTCGAGCGAGGAATCGCCCTCGGCTTCCAGCTGGATCACGCTGCTTTCCAGCAGGCGCAGCAGCAGCGAGGCGGCGCGGTCACTGTCGATGCTCAGGCGGCGCTGCAGCCAGGCAGCGTCGATGACCTGGCCGTGTAGGGAGACGATCTGCGCAGCCTCGCTGTAGTCGAAGTCGCCAAACTCCTTGCTGATCGGCAGGCTGTCTTCCGGCCATTCGGCGTCGACAACATCGCTGTCGTCTTGAGCATGCTGCTGTTCAGCCTGGGTGATGACCTCGCGGCCACCGTTGGTATCGATGGGGGTAACCACGCCCTCGGCTTCCATCTGCTCGATCATGCGGGTTGCCCGGTTGTAACCGATCTTCAAATGGCGCTGGATCGCGGAAACTGAGCCCCGGCGAGTGCTGCGCACGAAGGACACCGCCTCGCCGTAGAGCGAGTCAGGCCCATCCGGCAGTTCTTCTTCCTCGCGCTGGCGCTCCAGGCCCATGCCCGAAACGATCTCCGACACGCTCAGCGGCAGCTCATGTTGATCTCGCTCCGGCTTCACGAAGTCAGTGCCTTCGTGGTAGTCATCCGGCGCCATCACCAGCAGGCACAGGTGACCTGCGCTGTCGATCAGCTCTTTCCGGTTCGGCGCCTTGGCATCGATGATCCCGGTCGCGGTCAGTTTCTTGGCATCAAACTTGACCTCTTTCATGGTCAGTTCGATGGTCGTGGCGCCACGCGAGGCGATGATGCTCACTGCGGAGCGCACCACATCGCTGGCCTTTTCGGTGATGCGGTCGATCACTTCCTGCTGGTCGTCCTCGCCCAACCGCAAGAACGGCATCTTGATGTTGCGCAGTTCGAACAACGCCGCTTCGACCAGGTCGTGCACCATCAGCTCGTGCGCCAAGACCATCGGCGAAACGCCGTGCAGGTAAGCGCGGTCGATGAACTCTTTGTGTTCAGCTTTCATTGGGGATCCTCAGTACTTGGCGATTTCTTCCAGCTTTTTCTGCTGGGTGAATGTCAGGAGGGTGCGCGGGCCATAGCGCTTGAAGCTGGCCCGCATGTTTTCGACGAACTCTTGTTCCCAGGCGCCCGACGCGTGGAGGTCGGCGGCAGCTAGCAGCGAAGTGAATTCTTCGACCCGGTCATACAGTTCTTCCACGGTCTGGGCGGCCATGGCGGCTTACTCGAACTGCAGGTTGCTGGTATCGCCCGGCTGGGCATCGTCTTCGGCGTCCGCCTCAGGGTCGGAAACCTGCTCAGGTTCCGGCTCTTCTTGGACGTTTTCGGTGGTTTCCTTTACAGAATCGGCAGTTTTTTTACCTTTTCGGGGGCTTTCTGTGACCACTTCTGCCTGTTCTGTTGCGGGTTCGTCGTCAACCACCACACCTGCATCGTCGTCACCTTCGATGATCGCCGGTGGCTCCGGCTCTTTGTTCCGGAGGTCGTTTACGTCCACGGTGTAGGAGCCGCTGGCGTCCTGCTGGGCGTCGATGTAGTCCTCGACCTCTTCACGGGTTTGCAGACCCATCAGCAGTTCGGGCGCATACAGGCGGCCCAGCAGGCTGGCGGCTCGGTAACGCAGCATGATCTCTGGCATGGTCAACCACTTGCTGCCGTTCTTGGTGAGCCAGCCTTCTTCGATCGCCATCTGGATAGACACCAGTGGCCCATCCAGGCGGTCGCCGGATTCCTTCTCTATCACCCATGCGCGGCAAGTCTGATGCTTGATCTTCGCCTTGCGCTGCTCAGTGACCTTCTTGCCATCCTTCCAGAACGTGGCGCTGTAGGTGATCTCCTCGGCCTTGCCCGGCTCGCTGATATCGAAGCGCAGCGGGCTGAACCGTCCGCAGCTGTTGATCGAGGCGATGATGAACTGGCTCGACCAGGACGGGCGCCCCTCGATCACATACAGGTTCTGCATGACCATCAGCGGGTCGGCGCCCATGCGCTGGGCCATGTTGAGCGCCACGATGCAGTTCGGCAGGCCCGCGCCATTTGGCTCATGGCCGACCACGCGGCCGTATTCCTTTTTCTCGGTAAACGCCCGGTATTGAACTGGTACCAGGGTGGATGCCGACAGGGCCTTGGCAACACGCTGGATCTGGTCGAAGCCTTGCCCGGTCAGCAGAGACATGGGTGCATCGTTGGGTTTGGCGACAGCGCTGGTCTGCATCTGCGCCAGGGATGTTGGCTGGCTCATGCTGCGCACTCCTTGTAGCCCTTGAACTTGCGGTACTCGGCTTCGGTGGCTACGGAAACATTGCGCTTATCGCCTTCCTTTGCCTTCACCTCATGGGTGTTGCGCAAGGACGCCAGGAAGCGATTGCGATCCCACACGCGGTGGTGCGAAACGATTGGCGAGTGCTTGCCGGCCGGGTCTTCCAGTCGGATGTACAGGTCTTGGGCGTTCATGGCGAACCTCATTGGTGGTAAGGGCAGGTGGACCAGCGCGGGCAATACTTCGCGCTGCACAGGAAACTCTGGGGGTTTGGTGGGAACAGGCCGGACCGCAACATGTCGGCGCCGATCTGGATCAGCCCGGGGAAATCCTCGGTGCCGACCATCATTTGCTTGGCGCCGACGATCTCGCCGATGCCGGTTTCTGGCTTGCCCTTGGTCTTGAGCCCGATGATGTGGGCCGGAGCGGTGCAGGGCTCGCCGGTGGTGTGCTCTTCGAGGATTTCGTAGGTGCCTATCTGGGCCCAATGGCCCTTGGTCTTGGCGACCCCGTCCACGACAGCAGCGCCGCCGGTCTTTACGTCGGCAATGCCCTTGCCGTCACCGGCTTTGCAGATCCGTGATCGGTCGAGCTGGCCGGTCAGGCGTATGATGGTGCCGCCACCGCAGTCGATCTCCAGCGGTTCAGTGGTCCGCTCGACGGCCACAAACTCATAGCGGGGGCTGATCTCGTTGCAGTAGCGGGTGTGCAAGGGCAGGGCGATGCGCTCGGCCTCGGCCAGGGTCAGTTTGTCGGCCTTCCAGTCGATGTCCTGGTCGGGATTGCGCAGCGTGTGCACCAGCAGCTCGGCGGTGTCGTAGGCCGACAGGTTGCTGCCGTTCATGCGGGATACGTCGAAAGCAGCGGTGCTGGCGTGAATGGCCGTGCCCAGGTGCGAGCGGCCACTGCTGGGCGACCGGTGCTTGAGAATGTGGATGTACTCCCACTTGTAGGCACAGTCGAACAGCGAGCCCCACGAAGAGGCCCGGATGGTTGTGACGGACATGGTGTTTACCTTGTGATGAGGTCAGCCAGGGCAACCAGCGTCAGCCAGCCGGTCCAGCCAAGAAGGGAGTTGAAGGCGCCGCGCCAGATCAGATGCCGGCGCCGGCGCTGGGCCTGGGTCATGGAAAGCGCACCACAAACATGCCGCGGCGGATGCGGATGGTGGTGCCCAGTGGCAGGTCGCGGAACATGAAAAAGCCCTGGCGTTGCAGGGCTTCAACCATCTGTTGGGCGTTTGGGGCGATGAAGCCCCGGCACTTAGCGGTCATAGCGGCGCTCCAGTTGAATGTCGCGCTCGTCCGAGCGCCAGTCGCCAGCCTGGAACGGATAGCCGTCCGGCTCGACATCTTCTTCGGCGGGTTCTGGCTCGTCGTCCAGGTCGGGCGGGTCAAGCCAGCGGTCATAAGCGCTCATGGTTGTGCAGCCCATGCAAGGCGCTGTGTGCGGAGGTTCTGGGCCAGCATGCGATAGCGCGCCATGTCGATTCGCATATGGATCAGATCGCGCTGCTCGGCAGTGATGTCGCCGCGAGCCAGGGCGTAGGCAGTCATGCCGGCCACATAGCTCAGTTCAGTTTCGGAGGCCGCCACCAGTTCGCCCGGTGGTGACGCAAGCGCTCGCTCGATGCTCTCGTCGAACACCGTCTGCGCGGTTTGATTGAACATGGTGGGATCCTCGGTTGATTCCCTGTCTGGCCCTCGCTGGAAGGCCAACCAGTGGAAGCGGCGAATCAATGCTTCTTGACGATTTCGGCGTGGCTGCGGTGGGCGTTCTCGCCAACGTGCTCAGCAACTGAGTGAATGAGCTCAACTGCTGCTTCCTTGCCATGAGTGGCTGCGATCGCCAGACCGGCCATGCCGATCAGCTTCATGGTCAAGTTGAGTACGTCGTTCAAATCCCTTGGCTTGCAGGCGTTTATGTAGGCCTCAACCAGCTTGTTGCACATGCGTTCGGCGGTTTCAGGGGTGACCATGGTTGTTCTCCCTTTAGAACCAGACACGTCGGTCGAAGATGACCGCGGTACCGGCGATGAAGCCAAGCTGCTCCGGATCAACGCCTGGGTTTTGCTTGAGGTAATGGGCGCGGTAGATGGCCGTAGCCTTGTCGTTGCGGGGCAGGCGCTTCAGCAGGCCTTCCTCGTCGACAAACATGTCGGTGCCCTTGCCGTTGTGCAGCACGCCGACCTGCTCGAGGTCGCCGCCGTCCAGGTGAGGCACGATCAGGCTGCGCAGGGTTTGCAGCGTCGGCGCCGCCGGCAGGTTGATGTTCAGATTCAGTTCGGTGCCATCCGGGTGGATGACGGTGTAGTTGGTGTTCATGGGGTGAGTGCTCCGGTTGACTTCCGAAAGCGCCCGAGCTGGGCGCTGACGCGAAATCTTCTGGTGCGGGCCGCTGTTACACGCCACCTGCGGACTGGGCGATGACTTGGTTCGGGGGCCCTGGGGGCCCAACAGCCAGTCGCGGCTCTTCGCCCACTGGCTCTCCCTTGATCAAGGCCCATCCAAGCTGCTGGGCACGGGGCGAGGCTCCCCCTGTACGCGTTCTGCCGGTGGCAGGGCCTTCGCTCGACTGCGGCCCATGACCTTCGCAAATTTTGCGTAGTGCGCAAGTCATGGTTTGCATTATGCGCAAAGTTTTGTTTGCGTCAAGCGCAAACCGGACGGAATGGGCAAAAAAAATCCCGCTCAATGGCGGGATATTTGGAAAGGCTTTTGTCTATCCGCGCTGTATCCAGCGCAGAAGGCGGCCTGTGGTTGTTTCGTAGAGGTAGGAGAGCAGCAGCCCGGCGACCGCCAGGTAGAACCCCAAAGCCGCAGGCCAGTAGAAACGGAATGCACGCTGCTTAAACTGGATAGAACCGAGCCAATCACCGACTGCGCCCTTGAGGTAGTAGTTGTCGCCAGTGATGCGCCAGAAGGTGATAGCGGTGAGGGCCAGGCCAATGATCATAATGACCAGGCCGGCGCGTTTGATAGGGGTGTTCAAAGGCTTGAGCATGAGCGCCTCCGTCAAAGGCCGGTCATCTTGGTGTCGATCACCCGACCGATGAACCGACAGTTTCCATCGATCTCCATCGTACGATAGCCCGGATTCAGCGGGCGCAGGTACTTGATTCCGGCGTCTTCCACGTACTGCTTGAAGGTTTTCTCGCCGCTGTCGAGCATTTCCACGACGTAGTACTTGCCATTGATCACTTCAGCCTCGGGCCTGACCAGGATCAGCGAGCCGGCGGGGAAACTGGGGTTGCCCAGGCAAGTCATCGAGTCACCCTGGACCTTGAGCCAGAAGCCGATATCGGTAGCGTTTTCGGGGGAGGGGAACCACTCGTAGTCTGCCCCCAGGTTGCTTGGCGACTCTGTGAGGTCGCCGGCCTGCACCCAGCTGATCAACGGATACTCCTTGTGTTTCCGTGTGGGCTGCAGGGTGGAGGCGATGTTCGTCCCTTCGTCCAGCTGACCCGATGGGCTCAAGCTGATCTCCAGCTCTTTCAGTACCTTGGCCAGCAGTTCCTTGCTTGCACCCTGCAGGCCGCGCTCCAGGCGCGACACATTACCGGCATCAGTCCCGATCCGGTTGGCGAGTTCTTCAAGCGTCCAGCCTTTGGCCTTCCGCGTCTTTCTGATGATCTGTCCTATTTCCATGGGGATGAATTCTTCTGTCCTGATGCGTGATACGCAAAGCGCGCTGCGCAAATTTTGCTTGCGTTTGATTTGCGTGATGCGCAAACTGATATCGGAACCAACCCTACAGAAGGCAGATGCCATGTCCCCGTTGAAACGAGCACGACTCTCCCGTAGTTGGACGCTGGCCGATGTAACGGCCCGCCTGGCTGCCATGGGCGACCGCGTTGACTCGGGAAACCTCTCCCGGATCGAGCGCGGCGCTCAGAAGGCCTCCACTTCACTGGCTGAAAAGCTGGTTCAGGTGTTTGAGGGCGACCTGACCGAGATGCACATCCTCTACCCCGAACGCTTCAGCAGCGACGGCACCGACGAGGTGGCGGCCTGATCATGTCGACGAACTCATTAAGCCAAGAAAGGCATGACATCACCCGAGAGATCGAAACCTTGATCTTGCAGCGTGTTGCACGGGTGAGCCAAAAGCAGATCGCACTGGAAGCGGGTTGCAGCGAGTCGACCGTTTCTCGGTGGAATGATGGCGAGTACCAGCGGTGGGCCCAGGTCCTGGCAACGTTGGGGCTGCGTGTCGTTCCGGAAGACGCGATGGTGGTGACGGCAGAGTACCTGTCTGCCCTCGAAACCATGGCGCGGATCGGCCTCAAGGCCGAGAAGAAGCGGCCCGGACCGCTGGGCTGGGACTAAACATGCCTGCCTTCCAGATCAATGACGCAGAGTGGGGCGCCCTGGCTGATGAGCCTGCGGACGTCTTCAAGCTGTACTGCGCCATTCGCCGGTTTATGGACTACCGGACCGGTGTATCTGGTGTCGTTCGCCGATTGAGCGAGCAAATGTTTCGTGAAGAGTTGTATATTGCTCCCACGCGCGGGCGGCACGAGTCTGGATCCCCTACCAGGCAGAAGGTGCGTTCGCTGGTTGATCGCCTGATCAACATCGGTGCTGTAACCCCCATTGGACCCTTGGTTTTCCAGCTGCCACACGCGGACTGGGATGGTGCGTCCAAACGATCAGCAACCGATGAACAACCAGATCAGCAACCATATCAACAACCAACAGATGAAACGCCAGAGCCCACGGAATCCGTGGCTTCCAGCGGCGACGATAACGGATCAGCAACCACATCAGAATCAGCCGAATCGCTGATCAGCAACCTACCTCCGATATCCGTTAATCCTATTCACTGTTATTCGCGCGCGGGCTACTTCGCCATGCCGCTCGATGACTGGGGACCGAACCCCAAGACCTTCAAGGCAATCGCCTTCAAGAACGCCGTGCCAGTGACAGAGCTCACTGCCGAGCGTCTGGCCGCCTTTTGCTCGTACTGGTCCGTCAGGCCAGAGAAAGAGCAATCCCAAGCCCAGTGGGAATACCAACTGGTCGACTTCCTGAAAAAACAACTCCAGTACGCCGCCAACAGCGAGGGCAAGGCCAATGGACACCCGCGAACTCCCCAAGCAGAAACCAATCAGCACCGCACCGGGCGTAAAGGCGCTGGTGCTCAAGGCAGTGGATACCGAAGCCAAGGTAATTCCGCTGTCGACCAGGTCCGCAACGCAATCGCCGATCGACGACAGACCGAAGCTGCCGCAGCAGCTACTGGACAGCCTGTGGCTGAAGATGACCGAGATGTACGGCCACCGCTGGACGGCGAATTTTGGCGTGTCAGCTGATCAGGAACACAGCTGGGCCAAGATCCTGGGCGGGCTCACTGGCCGACAGCTCGCAAGCGGCTTGCAGCAGCTGCTGGACCGCGCAACCGAATTCGACTGGCCGCCACCGGCAAACGTCTTCCGAGCCATGTGCCTGCACGTGCAAGGCCTGCCCACCGTCGACCAGGCCTGGACCGAGTCCCTGATGGGCAAGTACAGCCACGAAGCGGTGAAGGTCGCAGCCGAAGCCACGGGCACGTTCGACCTTAGATCGGCCAAGCACAGTGACAAAGCCCTGCGCCAGCGCTTCGAGCGCAACTACGCCATCGTCCAGCGCCGGGCCCAGAACGCCCAGCCCCTCGACGGTCGCATAGCCCAAGGCATCGAGCACGACAGCGGCATGAAGGCCCAGCTGGCCAAGTCCCACCAGGAAGCCCGCGACCTGGTCACCGCACAGAACATCCCTACTGACGGCAAAGCAGCACGTGCGCTGCTGCTTGCCAAGCTCGGCATCCGGAGAGACGCATGAACCGATTAGATATTGATCGCCAACGCATGGAAGAAATGGTTTCGATGCATCACACAATCGAGGCCCAGTCCAAAGAAATCGAACAGCTCAAGGCCGAGAACGAAGCGCTGCGCAAGGATGCCAAGCGCAGCGAGCGCATGCTCTTGGACGTTTGCGTAAATATCGGAAGTATCGGAGAGGCCCTGGGACTGGATATGGATGCCGACGCCGACATGATGATCGGTACGGCCCGCGATCTGATCGACGGCCTGAACCGAATCATCAAGGAATGCCCGCTGGGTTCGCCTGGCTTCGCCATTGCCACCGAGGTAATGGGCGAGCTGGGTGTGACGCAGGAGTCTCAGGAATGAACTACGAACCCCAAGTCCGCACCCCGCGCGGCGTAGATCCGCAGGTGCGCTGCCAAAGCGGGCGCTGCGATGTGTGTGGTAAGTCCCGCGCTCACTTCAAGCACGACAAGTGCTCCAAGGCGCGCCAGGCCGCTGGCTTCCTGCGCTGGAAAGAGCCCGAGGGCGACCGCAAGGTCAAGTGCGTGCAGTGCCACGGGGCTTTCCGCATTGACTCGATGATGGGCAACACCTGCCGTGGCTGCTACGTGCTGGTGTTGCAGGGGGTGGGCCTTGTCTGATCTCAATCCAGTCCAGTTCGTGGTCCCAGGCGACCCAGTAGGCAAAGGCCGTCCACGCGTCAGCACCATCGGTGGCCACGCCCGCATGTTCACGCCCAAGAAGACCGCCAGCTATGAGGGCTTGATTGCCATGGTCGGTACCGAAGCCATGGCCGGCCGCACGCTGCTGGAAGGCGCCGTGATGGTCGAGATGCGCATCGTCCTGGCCATCCCTCAATCCATGTCGAAAAAGCGGAAGGCCATGGCCATTGCCGGCGAGTTGTTCCCGACCAAGAAGCCAGACATGGACAACGTCATCAAGGCGATCTACGACGGCCTCAACGGCGTGGTCTGGAAAGACGACGTGCAGGTGGTCGACGCGTTCGTACGCAAGCGCTACGGCGAAGTGCCGGGGGTGCACGTGCGCATTGTGCCGCTGGAGGCCGCAGCTTGACCTGCAACACAACGAACTACGCGGAACTACGCAAGGGGGCAGTATGAGACTTGGAAGCGCTCGTTTGGCGTGGCACGACGCCTACTACACGCCCTGGGACAGCGTCATGCACCACGGCTTGGAGGGGGCAAAGCTCGCCAAGCGTGGCTACGTGGCGAACGAAACCCGGCCAGAGCGTTTGGAGAACACGGGCAAGTGCGCCCACATGGCGCTGGCGGGGAGGGTGCAGCACGCGATAGCCAGCCTGCCCGAGGATTACCAGCAGTTCGGCCACCACCTGTACGCCCCCGTCATCACCACCGAGGTTTCGAACAACTGGGAGGAAGTGGCGCTGGCCAAGTTGGCCGGCCATGTTCACCTTGAGCTGGAGCGGCGAGGGGAGAAACGCACCTGCAGGCCGTACAGTCGTGAGTGGTGGGTTGCCCGTGGCGTCCTGGTTCGGTACCGGCACATGGTACAAGGCGGCATGGGCGCCAACCCCGACCCCATGGCCGCCCAGTGGGTGTTCAGAGATTGGCTGGCCAGCAACCACGGCGTCGAGCTGGACAGCCGCAACTGGGCCCGGCAGTGGGGTTGGCTGGTGCAGCTCATGTTCGATCAGGCTGGTATCATCGACGGCATGTGCTTGCGCCCAGTCGGGCGCGTGCTGAGCGAGGAGAGGGAAGCCGCGTGAGCGACATGAAAGACATCATCAAGACTTTGGTAAATGAGCGCGAGCTGCTGCGCCTGGCCGCGAAGTCGGCCAACATCGATCTGGTTTACCAGAACGGCCATCCAGGCCGGTACAAGCTTGTTGGGGATTCCACTGCCTGGGTGCCGTGGACCCCGCACCAGGACGGCAACGACGCCATGCACCTGGTTGCAGTGCACGGAATGCAGATCAACAGCGGCAAGATCACCTGTCGCGTGGGCACGACAGCACGTGTGCTACAGGCCAGTTACCCGTATAACCCGCTGGGCGATACCGACCCGGAACAGGCTGCCCAGGCCATCTGCATGGCCATCACCGAACTGGCCGCAGACATCGGCTACAACATGCCTTGACAGAAATGTGCGGGTTTCGGCATGATTTCCCCACTGTGACAAGCAGCACCCGAAACACTAAAACCCGCCATTGAGCGGGTTTTTTGTTGCCTGCAAACAATCCTCAGACCCCGCCATCGAGCGGGGTTTTGCGTTTCTGGAGGCCCCATGAAAGCCCCAGTCAGGAGCAACCCAATGTCGAAACCCGAAGGCATCGTCGAAGCTTTAGGCGCCTCCGTGGCGAACAAGGGCATGCTGGTGGGCGCTACCACTGGTGTGGCCGGCTGGCTGACCCAAGTGAACTGGATTGGCGTCTGTGGCGTGCTGATAGCGGCGCTTGGCTTTCTGGTGAACACCTGGTTCCGCTGGCGTCAGGAGCAGAGAGAGATCGCGGACCGCCAAGCCCGTGAGCTGCGCGAGGCTGCCGAGAGCGCCGCCCGCATCGCCTACTACCGCGAGCGTTGCGAAGTTGAGCGCCCGTAATCGAATCGCGGTCAGCCTGCTGACCATGAGCCTGGCCGGCTTCGGCGCCTGGAAGGCCAGCGAGGGTTTTACCGACGTGGCCGTCATCCCCACCAAGGGCGACGTTCCAACCATAGGCCACGGTTCCACTAGGTGGGAAGACGGCACGCCCGTGAAAATGGGCGACACCATCACCCGCCAGCGTGCCGAGGTGCTGGCCCGAACCCTCAACAGCCAAGCCGAGAAGCAGTTTGCCGCCAGCCTGCCGGGCGTGAAGCTGCATCAGGAAGAGTTCGATCTGTACATGGACTTCGTCGGTCAGTACGGCATGGGCAACTGGCGGCCATCCTCGATGCGCCGCGATCTGCTGGCCGGCAACTATGTTCAGGCCTGCAACGACCTGCTCAAGTACAAGTACGCCGCCGGCTACGACTGCTCGACCCCGGGCAACAAGCGCTGCTGGGGCGTCTGGCAGCGACAACTCAACCGCCACGCCAAGTGCATGAGCGTGCAATGAGCAGGAAGCAGCCGTACACCCCCTGCAAGCTGTATGTCGATGGCGCCGATGGAATTGCGGTCGGCGACTTCATAACCACCGCCGCCGGATCTGCATACCTGGTGCAGACGCTTCGCGTGAACCGCAAGCGGCCCGAGCGCAAGCACATGGATTGCCTGCGCTGGCCCATGGCCGAGATCCCTGCTGACGCACGCTGCTATCAGCTGACCTGGTACGCACGATGAATTCCACAACCACCGAGGCAATTCCTATGTCACCGATCATGAAGTACTTCGAGTTCGCCCACCTGCCGCCGCACCTGCAAGAGGTCAGCAAGCCTATCGGCGAGTTGGCGCAGCTGATGGACGAGCAACTGCCTGATGGCGCCGAGAAGTCTGCCGGGCTGCGCAAGTTGCTCGAAGCCAAGGACTGCTTGGTCCGCGCGAAACTGGGCTGAGGGCGACCTATGAACACTTTCTGCCTGGGCCGCTTATTCATCGAGAAGTGCGGCCAGGCGGCCGGTGCTCCGCTGGTAGATCGAGGCTGGACAAATGAACATGGAGATGGCGGTCGCACTGGCCGCTGTTTCGTCATCCGCCCGCCGTTCTCCCGCAACAAGCCGTGCAACGCCATCGCCATCGGATGGTGGAAAGCGTGACCAACTACCTGATTGCCGGCCTGCTCGCCTGCGGCGTTGTCATCTACGCCGGCTGGCAGAAGATCGAGGCCCAGGCTGTTGCGCTGGACCAGGCCACCAAGCAGGTGCAGACCCTTGAGGCCGCGGCCGAGTCCCGCCGCAACACCATCAAGCTGCTGGCCGACCTCGACACCCAACACACCCAGGAGCGCGAAAGTGCGAACCAGACCAATGCCAGCCTTCGTGCTGATGTCGCTGCTAGCAAGCGCCGGCTGTCAGTCCTCACCGCCAACAGCTGCAGCCCCGCAGGATCTGCCTCCGCCGCCGTCCTGGGTCATGCAGAAGCGCGAGCCGAACTTGACCCGGCGGCTGCTGAACGAATTGTCGCCATCGCCAACGACGGTGACGACGCCATCCGCCAACTGAACGCCCTGCAGGATTACGTCCGCACGGCTTGCCCTGGAGTAGTTCAATGAGCCAGTACGAAGTGAAGACCGCAGACGGGGTGGTGCACCGCATAGAGGCCGTCACTCACACCAACGACTCTCTGGGCCTGACCCTCTATGGGGCTGCCGGTAGCACCGTGGGCATCTTCCCCAAGATTGAGTGGATGCGTCTGGTGCCGGCCGTAGTGGAATCCACTGATACCGCCAGCACCGGCACCAGCACCAGCACCAGCGAAACCAACACCAGCGGTGAGGTTGTAGCCCCGGCCGCCAGCGGCGAGTAATCCTCATGGCCATGACTGTTAAGCGGCATCGGTTCGTGGCCGAGTACCTGAAAGACCTCAACGCTACCCAGGCCGCCATCAGGGCCGGGTACGCGAAGAAGGGGGCCAAGGACCAGGCCTACCAGCTCATGCAGATGCCCGAAGTGGCTGAGGCCATCAAGGCGGCCATGGAGGAGCGAAACAAGCGACTTCAGGTTGACGCCGACTACGTGCTTCATCGGCTGACCGAGATTGACCAACTCGACCTGGCCGACATATTCGACGTCGACGGCAAGCTTATGCCCATTCGGCAGTGGCCCCTGATCTGGCGGCAGATGGTCAAGGAAGTGGACATGAAGACCGGCAAGGTCAAGTTCCACGACAAGCTGCGTGCGCTTGAGTTGATCGGCAAGCATGTCAACGTCAATGCGTTCCGGGAGCAGGTTAACCACACCGGGGACATCAACTTCACGGACATGACGGACGAAGAACTTGAACGCCGTATCGCCAAGCTCTCCGGCCACTAAGGCTGGCAAGCTGGAGCTGCTGGCGCTGCTGGAAGAGCGGGCCCGGAGAAACGCCCAGCGCCAGTACCTGCTGCAGTTCGAATCGCTTTACGAATGGCAGCTCAAGTTCGTCAGGGCCACGGCTGATTTCTCGTCATGCATGCTCATGGCGGGCAACCGGGTCGGTAAGACCCGCACCGGCCTGACGATTGATGCTGTCCACCTGCTGGGCGACTACCCGGCGGACTGGGAAGGCCACCGCTTCAACCACGCACCGCTTTGCTGGCTGCTTGGCTACTCGATGGAGAAGACCCGCGACCTGCTGCAAAAGCCGCTGTTCGGCACCTACGAGAACGGCAAGTGGTCGGGCGGCCTGATCCCGGCTGATCGTATCGTCGGCCACCTTTCCGCCAGCGGCACGCCCGGCGCGATGCGCGAGATCCGGGTAAAGCACGCATCGGGTGACGTGGCCACGGTGCAGTTCTGGTCCTACAGCCAGGGCCAGCACGCAATCATGGGCGACAGCGTCGACTGGTACCACATCGACGAAGAGCCCGAAGACAAAGAGATCTACCCGCAGGTCATCACCCGAACCGCCACTGGCGACCGTGGGCGAGGCGGGCGGGGAATCTTGACCTTCACCCCTGAGAACGGGCGAACCGAACTGGTCGTCAAGTTCATGGACGATCCGGGTGAAGGCCAGTACATGCAGCGCGCTACCTGGGATGACGCGCCGCACCTCACCGACAAAATCAAGGCCGAGTTGCTCAGCGCATACCCGGCTTGGCAGCGCGATATGCGTACAAAGGGGCTTCCATTGCTCGGCACCGGCCTGATCTTCGACTTCGGCGACGACGACATCAAATGCGCTCCGTTCCCCTGCCCCGACCACTTCTGGGTCATCAACGGCCTGGACTTCGGGTGGGATCACCCGCAGGCGCACGTGCAGCTGTGGATCGACATGGAAGCGGACGTGGTCTACGTCGCCCATGCCTGGAAGCAGTCGAGAGTCACCCCGGTCACGGCATGGGGCTCGGTCAAGTCATGGGCCCAGCACGTGCCCACGGCCTGGCCAAGCGACGGTTTGCAGTCCGAGAAGTCATCGGGCGATGAGCAGAAGAAGGCCTACGTCGATGCAGGCTGGAACATGCTGCCCGAGCACGCAACGTGGCCTGAGGGCGGCGTAGGCGTGGAGGCCGGCCTTGTCCAGATGTACGAGCGCATGACCACCGGCCGCTGGAAGGTGTTCAGCCACCTGAGCGGTTTCTTCGAAGAGAAGATGAACTACCACCGTGACGAGAAGGGCCGGATCGTCAAGCTTGGCGACGACATCCTGGCTGCAGCGCGGTACGCCTACATGATGCGGCGCTTCGCCCGTCAGCGGTTCCAGTGCAGGCCGGTTACGCACGGTACGCACCAATCTCATTACGATCCATTCAACTGAGGACTTCACCCATGGGCGGAGCAATCAAACAGGCGGCCAACGTTGCAACGCTCGGGCTGAGCGATGCAGTACTCGGCGACAGCTTCGACACGCCGAAGACCAGCACCACCACTGCCGATGAGGTGAAGAACAACGACGTGTCGACCGCCGACGCCGAGGGCAACGCCGCTGACAAGCGCCGCCGGGCCAAGGCTGCCGGCATCAGTTCCACCATCCTGGGCGGGGCCAGCGCTGCTGCCGCACCAACCGCCACCAAGACCTTGCTGGGGCAATGACCATGGCCACCGACAGCCCACGCAAGCTGGCCGAGAAGCGGCTGTCAGCGCTGAAGAACGAGCGTTCTTCCTGGGACACTAATGCCAAGGAGATTTCCGACTTCATCCTGCCCATGCGCTCGAGGGTGATGTGCGACGACACCAACCGTGGCGACCGCCGCAACAACAAGATCATCAACAACCGGGCCACGATGGCCAGCCGTACGATGGCTGCCGGAATGATGAGCGGCATCACCTCGCCCGCGCGTCCATGGTTCAACCTGCAACCGGTGGCCCGGGCGATCATGGAGTTCGGGCCGGTCAAGTCGTGGTTCTACGAGTGCACCCAGCGCATGCGCGACGTGTTCCTGCGCTCGAACCTGTACCAGGTGCTACCGACTTGCTACCAGGAGATGGGCACCTTCGGGACCGGCTGCATGTGGGTCGATGAGCATCCAGAGACGGTGATCCGCTGCGAAGCCTTCACCTGGGGCGAGTACTTCATTTCGAACGGCGCAGACGGCAAGGCATCTGCCATTTATCGCGAATTCAAGTGGACCGTGAACCAGCTGGTGGAGAAGTTCGGTTTTGAAGCGCTGAGCCCTTCGTCCAAGACCCTGTACGAGAACAACAACGGTGACCAGTTCATCAGCTGCGCCCAGCGCGTAGAGCTGAACATGAACGCCAACCCGGACCGGGCCGGCAGCCGCAACCTGCCGTACAGCTCACTGGTCTGGGAGGCAGGCGCCCCGGGCGACATGGTGCTTGAGGATCGCGGCTACCACGAATTCCCGGTCATGGCCGTGCGCTGGGAGGCGATGCCCGGTGATGCCTACGGCACTGGTCCTGGCCGCGTCTGCCTCGGCGATGTTAAAGCCCTGCAGCTGTACGAGCGCCAGGCGGCTCGCATGACCGAGACAGGCGCCAATCCGCCGCTGCAGGCCCCGGCCGAGCTGCGTGGCCAGCCCAGCAGCACCATCCCGGGCGGTGTGACCTACGTCCCCTCGATTGGCGGCCAGAACCAGATGGCGCCGATCTACGAGCCTAATGCGGCCTGGCTGTCACCCATCCAGGCGAAGATCCAAGAGCACGAAGGGCGGATCAACGAGGCGTTCTTCGTTGACCTGTTCCTGATGGTCAGCCAGCTCGACACCGTGCGCACCGCTACCGAGATCGCGGCGCGCAAGGAAGAGAAGATGCTGATGCTCGGGCCAGTGCTGGAGCGCATCAACGACGAGCTGCTTGACCCGCTGATCGACCGAACCTTCAACATCATGCTGCGCCAGTCCATGCCTATCTGGGCTGGCATCATCGATGGCGACCCACTTCTGCCGCCCCCGCCGCAGGAGCTGATCGAGGCCAATAGCGAGATCCAGGCCGAGTACGTGTCGATCCTGGCTCAGGCGCAGAAGTCCCAGAACGTGCTGGGTCTGGAGCGGTTCGCGACTCTGGCGGGCAACCTGTCGGGTGCCTTCCCTGAGGTGCTGGACAAGGTCAACTCCGACCAGCTCATCGAGGAATACGCAGACGCCATCGGCGTGGTGCCTACCGTGGTCCGTGGTGCCGATGAGGTCGCTGCCATCCGGGAGCAGCGCGCCCAGCAACAACAGGCCCAGCAGGCCCAGCAGGCCATGGGCGCCGCCATCCAAGGGGCGAAGCTCTTGTCCGAAACCGAAGTCACCCCGGACAACGTCCTGGGCCAGATGCTGGGGGCCTAAATGTTCGAAGACGCCGAGATCCTGCAGCAGCGGGAGGACGCCGCACGCCTGGAGCGAGAGCAGGCAGCCCAGGACTTCAAGTGGCTGATGGCTGATTCGCGTGGCCGGCGCCTGGTCTGGAAGCAGCTTGAGGAGGCCCGCGTGTTCCACCCGGTCTACGACCCGAAACCAATCCCGATGGCCTTCAACGAAGGTCGCCGCCAGCACGGCCTGAACCTGCTGGAGCGAATCAACACCCTGTGCCCGCACCTGTACCAGGTGATGGTCGCGGAGAACACCACCAAACCCGACGAGGCAAACGCATGAACCTCTTCATCCACGGCCGTCTCGGCCACTTTCTCATGAACGAAGCCGGCGCCGATGGCGGTCAGGGCGGTGGTGCAGCTGCTGCCCAGACCTCTGCCGAACCGCAAAGCAGCATCCTCGGCGGCGATCAAGGTGCCCAAGGCCAGCAGCAACAGCAGGCAGGCGATACCAACCAGCAAACCCAGGAAAGCCAACAACAGGGTCAGAAGCAGGAAGGCGAGGGCGATCAGGCGCAGAAGCCTGTTGTCCCTGAGACCTACGCCTTCAAGGACCTGCCAGAAGGCTACGCGATGAGCGAGCAGCAGCTGGCCGAGGTCAGTCCGCTGTTCAAGGATCTTGGCCTGACCCAGGAGCAGGCCGACAAGCTGGTTGCCTTCGACGCCCAGCGCGCTCTGGCTGCCGAGCAAGCCGGCCTGGAGCAGCGCCAAGGCTTGGTCACCGGCTGGGAGAAGTCCCTGCGCGAGGACGCAACCTTCGGCGGCGCCAACTTCGACGCCAACGTCGGCGTTGCTCAGAAAGCCCTGGCCCAGTTCGGTACCCCCGAGCTGAGCACCATGCTCAAGGAGTCCGGCCTGGGCTCCCATCCAGAAGTTGTTCGGCTCTTCCACCGGATCGGCCAGCAGTTGGCCGAGGGCCAGCTGCATAGCGGTTCCGGCAATCAGTCCCGCAAAACCGACGCCGAAGTCTTCTACGGCAAATCCTAAGGAGTAAATCATGGCCGTTATCGCCCAAAACTCCCTGACGCTGGCCGATTGGGCCAAACGGCAGGACCCCGACAGCAAGCCGGCGCGCATCGTCGAGATGCTGAGCCAGACCAACGAAGTCTTGTCCGACATGCTCTGGCAGGAAGGCAACCTTGCCACCGGCCATCGGACCACCATTCGCACCGGCCTGCCGACCGGCACCTATCGTGCGCTGAACGCCGGTATTCTGCGCACCAAGTCCACCACCGTTCAGGTGGACGAAACCTGCGCGATGCTGGAAAACCTCGGCATCGTTGACGAGGCCCTGGCTAATCTCAACGGCAACACTGCCGCTTTCCGCCTGTCCGAGAACGCTGCCTACATCGAGGGCATGAACCAGGACATGGCCACCGGCCTGTTCTACAACAACAGCGCCCTGGAGCCAGCCAAGTTCCTGGGCATGGCGCCTCGCTACAGCGACAGCACTGCGAAGAACGGTCAGAACATCATCAAGATGGGTGGCGCTGGCTCTGACAACGCGTCTATCTGGCTGATCGTCTGGGGTGACCAGACTGTGCACGGCATCTACCCGAAGGGTTCCAAGGCCGGCCTGGACCACAACGATATGGGCATCGATCTGGTAGACGACGGCTCGGGCACCAACCGCGTGTTCCGCGCATACCGCGACCACTACAAGTGGGACTGCGGTGTCGCGCTCCGCGACTGGCGCTACGCGGTCCGCATTTGCAACATCGACATCAGCGATCTGCTGGCCGACACCAACGGCACCAGCGTCAAGATCATCGAGGCGATGATTCGTGCTGTGCACCGCATCCCGAACCTGCGCATGGGCCGCCCCGCGTTCTACATGAACCGCACCATCCGCGAGTGCCTGGACATCCAGGCGATGAACAAAGCCAACGTCCAGCTCAAGATTCAAGAGTACGACGGAGAGTTCATCACCAGCCTGCGCGGCGTGCCGTTCCGTACCGTTGACGCCTTGCTCAACTCCGAATCGCCGGTCGTCTGACCGGCGTTTCACCACCATCAGTCCAGGAGAATTCCTCATGATCACCGACAAGCTGAACCTGTTCAGCGGGTTGACTGGCCAGGCAGTCACCGCGACGGCGGCATCGACCGATGTCATCGATCTCGGCCCGCTCACCCATGGCAACACTCGGCGCGATATTGGCGCCGGGGAGCCGCTGTACCTGGTCATCGCTGTTCTGGTTGCCGCCGCTGCTGCTGGCGCTGCCACCGTCAACTTCCAGCTGCAGACCAGTGACGACAATGCCACCTGGGTCACGCTGTATGACTCGGGTGCTACTGCGTTGGCCGACATGGCCGCCGGCAAGCGCCCGGTTGCTGTTGCGGTCCCGCGCGGCGTTCGCCGCTACCTACGCGTCAACTACACCGTTGGCACCGGCCCACTCACCGCTGGCACGTTCTGGGCTGGCCTGGTCAAAGACGTCCAGGACACCGCGACCTACGCCAGTGGCTTCGCGATTGCGTAAGGAGCAGCCATGTTAGTTATCGCACTCGAACGCGGCTTTTACGGCGGCAAGATTCAGGAGCCGCCGGAAGCCGGTGGTGAGCCGTTCCACATCCTCAATGAGAACCACCTTGGCAAATGGATGCAGCCACAGGGCTGGAAGCCATCCGGTAAAGCCCAGGCATCAACCACCACCAGCACCGGCAGTCAGGCCAAGCAACCCTTGGGCTACGCCGCCAAGTTCAACGGTGGAACCCGCTGGCGCGTCATCGACGCCAAAGGCGAGTGGTTCAGTGACTTCATCGGCGCCAGCAAGGAAGAGGCACAGGCCGAAGCTGACCGCCTGAATGCCGGCGGCGATCCTTACGTTAAGCCTGAGGACACCACCTCAACCACCACCAACAGCACCGGCAGTCAGGACGGCGGTGCTGGTGTGGGCAATGATGGCAACGCCGATGACGATGACGACGAAGGCCCGGACGCCTGAGTCAGTCACCCACCAAGGGCCCTTCGGGGCCCTTTTTCATGGAGTCAGCATCACATGTCCTCAGTGATCGACATTTGCAACATGGCGATCTTCCGCATCGGAAACGGCACCCGCATCGATGACCTGGAAGAGACCAGCCAGCCGGCCCGGATCTGCAAGCAGTTCTACGAGAGCAGCCGTGATTTTGTGCTGCGTGCCGACTGCGACTGGGGCTTCGCCACCGCTTTTGCCCAGCTCGCCGAGGTGGCCGACAACCCGAACCCCGATTTCCAGTACGCCTACGCCGTGCCGAACGACTGCATGCGCGTGCGCCGAATCGTCAATCCTGGCTGGCCGCAGGGCGCTATCCCGGTTGGCTACGAGTGCTACATGCCTGAGCTGCCGCGCATCCCGTTCCGGGTGGTCAACGGGTCGAGCCAGCGCCTGATCAGCACCAGCGTGAGCCCGGCCACTCTGGAGTACACGCTGAAGGTCACTTCGCCGGAACTGTTCGACCCGATCTTCGTGTCGGCCTTGGCCTGGTACCTGGCCGGTGAGATCGCCGGGCCGCTGGCTCAGGATGCCGGCATCGCCAGCGCCTGCTACGCCCAGTACAAGGCCACTGTGCTAGAGGCCGCTGCCACCGCACTCAACGAAGGCACCACCCAGTACCAGCGCGAATCCACCTTCATCACGGGGCGTGGGGCATGACTGAAGTTATCCAGCCGTCCTTCAGCGCTGGCGAGGTATCGCCAGCCACCTATGCCCGGGTTGACCTGGGCCGGTACTACACCGCGCTCAAGACCTGCCGCAACTACCAGGTCCTGCCCGAGGGCGGGGCACAGAACCGCTCCGGTACCCGCTTCATCGTCGAGACGAAGAACAGCTCGGCCAAGTCCAGGCTGATCCCCTTCCAGTATTCTACCGAGCAGACCTACATCCTTGAGTTCGGCAACCTGTATATCCGCTTCGTCAGCATGGGCGGCCAGGTCGTAAGTGGCGGGTCAGCCTACGAAATTGCTTCGCCGTATACCGCGGCGCAGCTCTCTGCCCTCAAGTTCACGCAGTCGGCGGATGTATTGACCATCGTTCATCCAGACCATCCGCCCCGCGAGCTTTCGCGCCTTGGGCCGACGAACTGGACCTTAACTGCCATTGTGTTCGAGCCCAGCATCGCGGCGCCGACCGGGTTGTCGGCAACTGCACGCACGGGTGGCTCGGGCGATACCACCGAGTACCAATACAAGGTGACAGCCGTCAGCAGCATTTCAGATGGCTCCGTCGAGTCGAATGCCAGCAACACAGCCACGGTGAACAGCTTCGACAATAAGCCAGGGGCAAGCCTGAGCTGGACAGCTTCCGCTGGTGCCGACCATTACAACATCTACAAGAACAAATCCTCTGGCGTGTTCGGTTTCATCGGCCAGGCCACAGGTACGACCTTCACCGATATCAACATCACGCCCGAAACTGACAACACGGTGCCTATCGCATACAACCCGTTCGCCGATGGCAACAACCCTTCAGTGGTGGGCTACTACCAGCAGCGCATGGTGTTCGCGGCCAGCAAAGCCAACCCGCAGACTGTCTGGATGTCGCGCACTGGCGACTTCCACAACTTTGGGTATTCCGACCCGAATAAGGATGACGACGGCATTGAGTTCGTCATCGCCAGCCGGCAGGTCAACCAGATTCGCCACCTGGTGTCGCTGCGCGAACTGCTGGCCATGACCTCCGGCGCAGAGATCGCCATCACCGGATCAACTGATTCCGGCGTCACAGCTGCCAACGTCTCTGCGATTGAGCAGAGCTACTTCGGCACCAGCGATGTGCCGCCGGCCATCTACGCCAACACGGCGCTGTACATCCAGGCCCGTGGCGGCAAGCTGTCGACGCTTGCCTACAACTACGTATCGGACGGCTTCCAGCCCCAGGACGTCAGCGTGCTGTCGTCGCACCTCCTTCGCGGCTTCACCATCCAAGACATGGCCTTCACCCTGCAGCCGAACGGCATCCTGTGGATGGCCCGCAACGACGGCATGCTGCTGGGCTTCACCTTCCTACCAGACCAGCAGGTCTATGCCTGGCACTGGCACGATACTGACGGTGAGGTCGAGTCGGTGGCATCGGTGCCAGAGAACGACGAGGACGCGCTTTACCTGATCGTTAAACGCACCATCAATGGGGTGACCAAGCGCTACATCGAGCGAATGGCGACCCGCCAGCTAACCAAGTTCGGCAGCGGCGACTACTGGTTTGATCGGGCCTTCTTCGTGGATTGCGGCCTGACCTATGACGGCCGGCGCACCGGTGCCGCGGTGCTCAGCGGTGGCACTGATTGGATGTACCCGAACCTGCTGACGCTGACCGTCGGCGCAGCCACCTTCGATGCTGGCATGGTGGGTCGCAGCGTCATCCTTTACGGCGGTGGTGATGAGTACTCAATAGGCGAAGTGCTGACGGTGAAGATCGCCGCCTACACATCGCCAACTGTCGTCACCGTTGAGCCGCAGACCCTGGTGCCGGATTCCTTGCGCGGCGTATCGGCAACACGCTGGGGCATTGCAGCCTCTACGGTGAGCGGACTGGGCCACCTGGAAGGCAAGACCGTCAGCATCTTGGGAGACGGCAACGTTGTCCCGCAGCAAGTCGTCAACAGTGACGCCATTACCTTGGATAGCCCGACCCTGGTAGCTCACATCGGCCTGCCGATCACCGCTGACTTCGAAACCCTGGACCTGACCCTGCAGAACAATCAGGCGTTCTTGGGCAGCAAGAAACGCATCAACCAGGTTGTGGTGATCTGCCAGGAAAGCCGCGGCATCTTCGCCGGCCCGGACGCCGACCACTTAGACGAGTTCAAGCAGCGGGCCGACGAGGACTATGGCGAGCCGATCGAGCTGCTCACCGGCCGCGCCGAGATGGAGATCCAGTGCCAGTGGGACAACTACGGGCGCCTGTTCATCCGCCAATCAGACCCGTTGCCACTCACCATTCTGGGGGTAATGCCCAATGTCCAGTCGGGCGGCTGAGATGCTGCCGGCTGATGACCGGCTTATCGAAATGACCGTGGCCAATGCGCGCATGGCTGACCGGCTGGAGTTCGAAGCCATTCGTGGCCTTACCGTAGAGCAGGAGCTGCGCTATTCGGTGGAAAGGAGCGGGAGGCCCCTGGCCTACATGGTGAATGGTCGGGTTGTCGCCATGTTTGGCGATATCAAGCTCGATGAGCAGACCGGGGTCCCGTGGCTCATAAGCACGACCGAGATCGACAAACACCACCGATCATTCCTGATCGAGTGCGACCGCGAGGTCGCCGCCATGCGCCAGCGTTACCAGGTGCTGATCAATTACACCGATGCCCGCTATGTGAAGGCCCTTCGCTGGCTGCGCTGGCTCGGGTTCCACATGCATGACGCCGTGCCCTACGGGATCAACGGTGAACTGTTCCATCCAATGACATTGAGGGGGCTGTAATGGGCGCAGCAGCAGGGGCTGGCGCAGCAGCGGGCGGTGGCCTGCTCAATGCGTATTCCCAGATTCAGCAGGGCAAAGATGCGGTGAAGGCCGCCAACCGCCAGCAGCGGTATCTGAATGACCAGGCGCGCGACGTGATCAGCCAGGGCGACTTCGCTGCCGACATGGCGAATGAGCAGGGCCGGCAGACCGCCGCCAGTCAGCGCACAGGTTTTGCGGCCAATGGCGTGGCGGTGGGCCAGGGCTCAGCAGGCCGGATCGAGCAAGGCACCTTGGATCTTGCCCGCCAAGATGCGGACCAGCTGCGCCGCAACGCCTTCAATCAGGCCATGGGCCTCGTTGACCAGGGTAACGAAGGCATCAAGCAGGCCAAGGCAGAATTCCGCACCCGCCGACTCAACGCCTTCAGTTCGCTGCTCACTGGCGGCGGCCAGGCCTACAACATGTACAGCGGGGGTTGAGCATGGCCGCACGAATTCCGCAGTACCAGCGCCGCGTGGCGCCAGAGGTAGTCGCCGCACCCAGGGTAGCCCAGGCATCCGTCGATGCCTCAGGCTTGGCCCGTGGCCTGTCCAGCTTGGCGGGTGATCTGGCAGATGTGCACCAGCGTGAAATGCGCGAGGCGAACCAGACCGCTGCCCTCAACGCCGACAACCAGCTCGGCACTTGGCAGAACGACGCTATCTTCAACCCGGAAACGGGAGCCTTCACGAAGAAGGGGCAGGCTGCGCTGAATGTCACACAGAGCACGCTCGACCAGTTCGACCAGCAGCGCGAGACGATTGCCGGCGGGCTGGCCAACGAGCAACAGCGGCAATTGTTTACCCAGGCAGCCTCGCAACGCCGTGCCCAGCTGCAGGGGAAGCTGGGTAGTTACGAGTTTGGCGAGCAGCAGGAATACAAGAATCAAGTCGACAAGGCCGCCATCGCCACCGCGCTCAATACTGCTGCCCTCAACTACAACGACCCTGAGGCTATCGCCTCCAGCCATTCCCGGATTGACGGCATCCTGCAGCTGCAGGCCCAGCGTAACGGTTGGGCGCCCGAGGTTCTGGAGGCGAACCGCACCAAAGCGACCAGCAGCATGTATTCGGACATCCTGAAACGGCAGGCGTCCCAAGACCCATACAAGGCCCAATCTGCGCTTAAGCAGTATCAGCAGTACCTGACAGCCGATGACCTCACCCAGGTTGGCAGCTCGATCGACGGCAAGGTCGAACGGCTCCAGCAGAAGGCAGAAATGGCCCAGCTTCGGGCCGAAGCGCGCGGCGAGCGCACGCTGGGCAAGATTAGTTCGCAGATCGCCAGCGGCATCCCAGCCAGCGACGACATGTGGGCGGCATGGGGCAAGCAAGTGCAGGGCACGCCGGCCGCCGCCGAGTTCAACGAGTTGCGCAAGCAGGAGGTGGCCACTCAGCAGGTGCTGCGCCAGCCTATCGACCAGCAGGCAGCGTACTTCAACAAGTTGCAGGCCGAGTTGCAGAACAATGGCGGCACTGTGGCCCAGGCCAACAACCTGAACCGCCTTGGGCGCGCCATCGAGATGAACGCCAAGATGATGACCGAAGCGCCGCTTGACTATTTCCAGCAGCGCTTGGGCGGCGGCGTCGATCCCATCGACCTGAATTCGGAGAACCTGCCGGCAGTGCTGGGTGACCGCGTCGCCGCCATCCAGGGGATGCGCCAGAAGTTCGGCCCCACGGTCGCTATGAAGCCTTTGCTGCCGCAGGAAGCCAAGGCGCTGTCGGCCCAGCTCGAACAGATGAGCCCTGACCAGCAGTCGCAGCTGTTCGGCAAGCTTCATTCAGCCATGGGCGATGACAAGGCCTATGCCGGCGCCATGCAGCAGATTGCCCCAGATTCACCTGTACGGGCCCTGGCCGGCATGCTGGCGGGTAAGCAGCGCTCCTTGACCACAGGAACCCACTGGTTCCGTCCCGACGACGTTGTGAGTAGCGGCGACGTGGCCAAGACCATAGCCCTGGGCGAATCGATCCTGAATAAGTCGAAAGCCCAGAAGGGCCAAGACGGCGGCGGCAAGTTCCCGATTCCCAAGCAAACCGACTTCGACTTGGCCCTGGGCAAGCAGCTCGGTACCGTGTTTGCCGGTCAGCCGCAGTCGTACTCACTGGCGGCCCAGGCCGTGAAGTCCTACTACACAGGTGCAGCGGCTGAGGCGGGGGATGTTTCCGGCGAGGTCAACAACGCGCTTATGAAGAAAGCCATCAAGGCCACCGTAGGTGATGTGATCGACTTCAACGGATCATCCACCATCGCGCCATGGGGTATGCCAGGAGACACGTTCGAGCAAGTGGCCCAGCAGCGCCTGGTGGAGACAATGAAGGCTCAGGGCATGAGCGACCAGGAACTTGCCACCGCCAAGGCGCTGACCCTGCGCCAGGCCCGCGACGGCATCTACTACGTCATGCAGGGCAACCAGTTCAAGTACGGCGCCGATGGAAAGCCGCTGATGCTCAACATCAACGGGGGTGAGTGATGAGCTTTGTCACCGACCTGGCCTTCAATGATCAGCAGGCATTGGAGCAGGATGCCCTGGCCAATCCAGCGATCACTCCACCGGAGCCCAGTTTCTGGGAGGGTTCCGGCACTGCGCTGTTCAGTGGTATCGCCCAGGGCGCCACCCAGCTGGCGCTGCAGGCCGCCCAATACGGCAATGATCCGGACCAGGCCTTCCTGTTTGAGGTTCCGACCGATGAGGAAGAGATGGCCCGTCGTGCCGCCATTGGTCAGCAGCGCCTGGCGGTGACCGAGCGCTTGCGGCCAGACGCGCAGACCAATGGCACGGCCGCGCAGATCCTGTTTGGCCTGGGCGACGTTGGCACCCGCTTCGCGTTCGGCGCAGCATCTGGCGGCCTGCCGGTTGCCGCGGGCGGCGTTGGCCTGTCCATGGGTGAGCAGCGTTTCAGTGAGTTGCGTGGGGAGGGCGTAGACTCCAAGACCGCAGCACTTGCTGGCGCGATCGAGGGCACAACACTGGCAGCTGGCGCTTTTCTGCCGGCGGCGCGCCTACTGGCCCAGCCAGTTGCAGACCTCGCAGCAACAGCCGGCGCCAACGTTGCGCTTGGTGCAGTGGCGCGTGGCGGGGTTGGCCAGGTACTGGAAAGCAATGGCTACACCCAGCAAGCGCAGCAGTACCGCGCGCTGGATGCCCAGGCCATGGCCATCGATGGCTTGCTCGGTGGCGCATTCTGGGGTCTTGGCCGGGCGATGTCCGGAGCCCCAGCAGCATCCCCTGAAACTGTCGACGCTGCGCTAGCTGGAAACAATGGGCTACATGCCCAGCACAGCACCGCACCTGGTGCACCCGTCAACGCCCGGTCGAGTGCTGCGCACCAGAACGCGCTGGACCTGGCACTTGAGCAGATGAACCGCGGTGAGCCGGTCAATATCACCGGCCTCATGGACGACACCGCTTTCATCCGATCAAACCGTGTAGGGCCAGAAGAAGCGGTCGTGCGCGACCAGGCGCAACAGGAGGTTTTCGCCGGCGCCCGGGCAGAGCTTGAGCCAGTGGCAGCGGCAGGTCTCCCTAACGTTCGTGACGTCCGCGCCGAGGTAACTGGCCTGCGCCGCAGCCTGGGCGATCTTGAGCAGGCGTACGAAGCCGCTGGCAATACCTACCGGCAGGCGGCTAAAGAGTTCCAGCAGCAGCGCATGACACGCAAGCAGGCCGAGCGCGCTGCACGCGACAGCATTGCCCAGCAGCGGCAGGCCATTGATGAACAGCGCTCGGCAACTCAGGCCCGCATTGATGAGTTAAACCGGCAGTTGGAAGGGAATCGCTCATCTGAGCGCGCCAGGGCTGAGCTGGCCGCCATGGATCGAGGCGAAACGCCGACGCGCCTGCAGAAGGAGGTGGACCAGCGGGCCGAGCAAATCGCCAGCGCCTTCAAGCGTTCGGCCTTGGCCAGCAGTGTTGCCCCTGATCACGGTATGACCCTGAACAGGCTGGCCGCGGAAGACATCCAGCGCATGCTGCGCGATAGCGGACAGCTGATGGAAGAGCCTGTAGCCCAGGCCGAGCCACGCACCCCGGCAGGCGACTCCGCTCCCACGGTGGAGAACCAGCAACCACGGTCCCCACAGGCAAACCAACAAGGTGAAAATGGCGGTTCCGCACCCACGGGTGAAACAGATGTAGCACGTGGCGTAACGACTGCGCCGGAAATCGGAACACCCGGTGCCGCAACCGTATCACCTGGTGCCCAAGGTGCTGATGCTGTGGCCGGTATCGACCCAGCGCTTCCCGCACTGCTCGACGCTGTAGCCGCTGGCGAGCGCGACCTGCAGGTGCCGACTGGTTCCATCAACGAAGACGGCACCCCCGTAACCGTCTCCGCCCGCGAACTCCTGGCCGAGGCTGATGCCGAGATCGCCCAGGCTGCCAACGACTCCAAAGGCTTCCTTGCTGCCGCCTTGTGCGCGCTGAGGTTCGGTAACTGATGAAACAGCAATGCATCCAGGCAGTTCAGCAGGCCATTGGCCGTTCGCTCACCCAGGAGCAAATCAAGGACATTGAGGGGCGTATCAGCCGGAATATGCGCCAGCTGGCTCAGGCTGATCCGCAGGCTTGGCAGATGAAGACATCGTCCGACCGGCTTACCGAGGCAGCCAATGCGGCCGCCAAGGAGCTGCAGGCCGAGGCCGCCAAGAAGAAGCAGCGTGTTGCCCTGACCATCTTGGCGCATGACCGCGTGCAGAACTTCATGGCTCAGTTCCCGGATGACCCGCTCAAAGGCCTAGATCGCCTGCTGGCCTTTGCCTCGGACTATCCGGGCATCATGTCGATCGAGTCTTCCAGCCGGGCAATCCGCGATGAGGCGATGTCCACCATGCTCGAGGCCATCGACATGACGCGGGGCAAATTCCTTGGCCTGTTCGCCGATGAAGCCAAGGCCCGTGCCCTGGTGCAAGAGCTACACGGCCAGGATAGCGGCGTGCCGGAGGCAAAGAGCGGCGCCAAGCAATTCGCCGATGTTGCCAACCGCCTGCGCGAGCGCTTCAACCGGGCCGGCGGCGATGTTGGCTACCTCGATGATTGGGCAATCCCGCGCAGCCATAGCCAGCTGAAGGTTGCTCGGGCCAAGGATCAGTGGATTGCGGATCACGTCCAATGGGCGAACCGGTCCAAGTACTTCAAGGCGGACGGCACAAGGATGAACGATGCCGAGCTGGCCGAGTTCTTCAGTAACGCTTGGGAGACGGTAGCCACGGGGGGCGTGAACAAGCTGCAGCCTGGCATGCCATCCGGCAACGGCGCCCGCGCCAACCGCGGCAGCGAGTCGCGCCAGATCCACTACCGCGATGCTGATGCCTATTTGGCCGCCCAGGCCAAGTATGGTGACAAAGGCCTGATGGACCTGATGTTTGGCCACATCGACCGTGCTGCCCGCGACATTGCCCTGGTCGAGGCTATGGGCCCGAATCCCAACCATGCCATGCGGTACCACACCGAGACGGCTGCCAAGCAGATGACCCAGGCCAAGCCAGAGGCAAACGCCAAGATCGACAAGCGCGTGAAGCGCCTGGAACAGCTGTATACCGAGGTGGCCGGTACCCGTGAGCCGCCGGCATCCGCTGCGCTGGCCAATGCCTTCGATACCTACCGGGCTACCAACGTTGCGGGCAAGCTGGGGTCGGCGGTCATCACTGGCCTGAGCGACCAGGGCACGCTGGCGCTGGTGGCCAAGATGAACGGCATGCCGGTCATGCAGGTGCTGGGCAACGAGCTGCGCATGCTCAACCCGGCCGATGCCAGCCACCGCCGCTTGGCCATGCGCGCCGGCCTTGGTATCGATCAGCTTATTGGCAGCCTTGCGCGCTGGGGCGAAGAAGGCCTAGGCACCGACGCCGAGATTGCCGGCCGCGCCGCCAAGTGGTCGCAGGCCGCCGCCACCAAGGTCATGCAGCTTTCCGGTATGAACGCTATCGACGCGGGAAACCGCCGGGCATTCGGCGCCACCATGATGGACGTAACCGGCGATCTTACGCGCAGGTTCGATTCCCTCAAGGCGTTGGAAGAGGGCGACCGGAAGCTGATGCAGCAGCGCGGCATCACCGATCAGGACTGGTCGGTGTGGCGTCTGGCCCAGCCTGAGGACTGGCGTGGCGCTGGCGATCAGGTGCTGACCCCAGGCAGCATATACCGGATATCCGATGCCGCTCTTACGCCGCTGGCTCAACAGGCTGGAGTTTCCCCAACACGCTTGCGGGAGCAGGCCGCTACACGCCTGCTCGCCATGGTCCTGGACGAAACGAATATGGCGATCCCGGCACCCGGCGCCCGCGAGCGTGCCTTCATGCACGGCAACAACCAGCGCGGCACTTGGAGCGGTGAGATCATGCGCAGCTTCTGGCAGTTCAAATCGTTCCCTATATCGATGATCTCGAAGCACTGGCGCCGGGCGATGGCTCAGGAAACTGGATGGGGCAAGGCCGGATACGGTGCCGCGCTGTTCGCCACGGCCACGGTGCTCGGCGCGATAGCTACCCAGGTCAACGAGATTGCTTCGGGCCGAGACCCCAAGAACATGCTGGATGACGAGCTGGGCGGCGTGCCGGGCCTGCGTTTCGGCCTTGCCTCAATGCTCAAGGGGGGCGCGCTTTCTCTGTACGGCGACTTCCTCTTCTCCAACACCACGCAGGGCGGTACATCGGCACTGGCTGCGTTCGGTGGGCCACTGGCCGGTGACGTTGAAACGCTGCTGAACCTGCGCGGCGTCACCGCCGATGCGGCCATGGGGGATCGCGATGCTGATGTGATCGGTGCCAGGCTGATCCAGCTGGGTAAAGGTCATTTGCCGGGGGCAAACCTCTGGTACACCAAGGCAGCTACCGACCACATGATCTTCCACCAGTTGCAAGAGTACTTCTCGCCTGGGTACCTGAACCGCATGCAGCGCCGCGCGCAGCGTGAGTTCGGCCAAAGCTACTGGTGGGAGCCAGGCGAATCAGCGCCTACCAGGGCGCCAGACCTTGGCGCTGCTGCCTCAAACTGACATCCCCTTAAAAAGCAAAAGCCCCAGGCGCTCGCAACGCCCGGGGCTTTTTGTTTCCACCCCATGCGCACCCATGAGGAAGACGTTCATGAAGTTTACCTAACCCATCTGTTTGACCCAAGAGAGCCCCGCCAAGTGCGGGGCTTTCGCATTTCTGGAGCACTGAAAATTGACCGTATCGACCACTGATAGCGTTGTTGAATACGTATCCGGCGGCCCGGCGTTCCCCATTCCATATCGTTTCCTGCAGGATTCCGATATCGAGGCAGTCCTGGTCAAGCAAGACGGAACCTCGGAAACCCTGACAGGGGCGCAATACACGTTGTCCGGCGCCAGTTCTCAGAATGGCGGCACGCTGACGTCGTCCTACGCCGCGGGCTTTCTCGGCGTGACTGGGGCATCGCTCACCATTTCCCGCGTCATGGACCCGGTTCAGCCAACCGACCTCCGCAACCAGGGCAAATTCCTGGCCGAGACGCATGAGACGGTATTCGACCGCCTGACCATGCTCATTCAGCAAGGATTTGCTGGGCTGTCGCGGGCGCTGGTACGGCCGATTGGCAAGAACTACTACGACGCGCAGGGGCGCCAGATCAAGAACTTGGGTGACCCCACGGACAACCAGGATGCGGTCAATAAGCTCTGGACGCAGCAATATGTTGGCGATGTGATTGGCGGTATCACCGGGCCTATCAACAATGCGGCTAATATCTTCTACCTGTACCCGGACGGTACGCCGCACGTTGTGCAGGACCTTGCCACGCTGACTGATGGCGCCAAGGGCATTGGATGGGACGGCCGTGCACTTTCCGAAACTCTCAAGACCATCAGATCCACCGATCTTTCAGGCAACGCTGATAAGGCCCAGGCACTAATTGACTTTGCCGCCAGTCTTAATGGCCAGCGTGGCCGGGTAGAGCCCGGTACCTACGCCATGACGAAGCAGGTCAATCTGCCGGGCAACGTCGACCTTGATATTACTGGCGTGACGCTGGATTACTCTGCAGCCAACGTCGCCAACTTCCCTGACCTGATCTGTCTACGACCGGCACCAGGCACCCTTGTGCAGCTTCCAGCACTTTCTGCTGACACGGTGATTGGCTCTTATAGCATCACGTTTTCTGCCGCTCATAATCTGATGCCTGGCGAGGAAATCATTCTTCATGATGACAAGCCATCCAGCTACAGCGCATTCCGCACTAACTACTACCAGGGTCAGTTTGCAGTGGTGCGGAGCGTCAGCGGCCTGACAGTTAATCTAACCGCTCCTATCCTTGCGAGCATGTCTATCGTCTTGGATGGCAACGGGAAAGGACTGAAGATCTACAAGGTTAATCCAACTCGGCCGAAGATTCGCGGTGGTGACATCCTGATGCCAACCACTGGCGTTCTTATCGCTGGACTACTAACCGACCTCACCCGAAATGCTCAGGTTGAATACACCCGTGTTTTTGGAACTTCCGGTGGGGGAATCATTCATCAACGCGCACTGGGCGGAACCGCTCTGTTCTGCGAAACATACAGCGATAGGGAGGGCGCCGCAGCCGATAACTACGGCCTTGGCCTTAGCAACTCCCAGCACTGCCTTGTTTCGGGTGGCACTTTCCACGCCAGGCGCCACGGGATCACTATGGGCGGAAACGATCTGCCCGGTAGTGTTCCGACTCGATTCTGCGTGGTTGATGGAGCGGAAACGTCTTCTTGGGATATCCAAGGTTCTGACATGCACGGCAACGTCGAGCACTGCCAGTACGTGAATTGCATTCACCGCAACGGTGTGACCATCAGTGGCAACCACAACAGCGTACGCGGCGGCACCATCTTCGCCCCGGCGCTGGCGGCCACGGGCAATGGCGTGGCCTTGACGATCAACGAGATGCGCGGTACCAGTTTCCTGTTTGAAGGCTTCAAAATCATCGCGGACGGCGATCCTTCCACCACCAGTCGAGGGGTCATTGACTGCGGAGGTAACAGCGTGAGCATGTCGGCTGATACGATCTTGGGCGGTTGCATGACCTTCCGAGATATCGACATGAGTGCGCCGAATGCACGGATTCCAATCAAGATCGTAAACCGCGGATCGGCTGCTGCAGGAAAGTCCGTCGATATCAAGATCAACTGCCATGACTCTCCAGCGACCCGCACGTCGAACGGCGTAATTCAAAACTTGTCCGGCACCCAGTTTGATCGGGTTAGGTTCGAGGTTGACTTGCCGAACGGAGGAGCTCCAGCAGGAACGACTATTGATGCAGCCAAGGTTTGCGGCATGATGGAAGGCGGGACAGTTGCGGCGGTGACAACCGCCAACACCTTCCAAGACGTGCCAATCACCTTCAACCGAAGATTCCCTAAAGCACCTTCGATGCGCCTGAATGGAAACCTTTCTGCTGCCGGAGTGAACATTTTCTTCACGCCAACCGCCATAACCCAAAACGGCGCCAACCTGCGAATCTATACCGGTGGAGGGAGCATGACGGCAGGCGTCGCGGTAAACCTAATGTGGGAAGCTATTCTAAATGAATAGCTTCATTTCCATTCATAGGCCTGTTGGGTTCCAGCGCTCAGAGAACTCTTTCAAGGTTTTATTTTTAGTTATAGAGTACAAATTGTTCAGCAGGTAAATGTGGGTGGAGTGATACCTGATATTGTAGTGAGGCTTCTCGCGATCATAAGTTCTGAAGGTGAGGTCGTACGATGAGGATCCGCCGAAGTCATAGTAAGGTAGTATTTTTACCAGAGTCTTCATTCCTTCATTGAACGCTTCATGTGCCTTATCTGATCCGGTAACGCTCCACCAGTCATATAGACCGATCAAAGTAAACATATAGCCGTTCAGGGTGTAAATCCCACGGTCGCCTATATATTCTTCAAAGAAAATATAATTCTTTAGAGAAGGGTCAAGGCCGGCCATAGAGCTCAATGGGCCGCCATGCGAAACAGGAACCATCAAAAAGTCAAGCGCTTTATTTCCTGCGTCTAGAATGTCTTGGCGTTTGTCAAATGAGTATGCTCGTGCCAGAACACTCATAGCTAAGCCCTGCGCCATTCCGCTTGACCAGCCGACAGGATATGTTTTTGAAAGGGCGTAATGCTTGAACGAGAAGCCATATCTGAATGAGCCGTCAAAGCCCTGCATGGTCATTAGTTTGTTTGTGGCCGTCCAGAACTGGTTTGTCGGTCTGCTAGGCAGGTTTTTCCCATACTCGTATAAAGCATAATTAGAAATTGTGATTGGGTTGTACTGGTACTGATTTTCATATAGAACAGTCGGAAGGCCATTCCCGTCAAGCTTTATTCTTCCTTCATTTTTGAAGGACTGGGTCTTGCTGTAGTTCATGTAATCGCCAGTTGGCGTATATTCTTGCGACCTCAAAGATGGCCTGTATGGTGATTTCTTAAATTCTTCTATAAGAAGTTTTCCGTATTCGTAGTTCTTTTCTGATACGGTTGGTTCCGGCCATTTAGGTGTGTATGCATAGACAAGATATGCAGATAAGGCGAGGGCTGCGACAGAAGCTACTGCTATAGATATTTTTTTCATCGGTCCATTGATCTTTGATTTGCTTGCGTGACGCGTACTGACTGAGGCGCATGATAACGATGGACGCCGAAGAAACCAACGAGCCATCGCCTTTTCGTGGCTTGTCCCGGGAGATATCTGCTGCCGACTCTGCTGCTGGCGGGCTGCGCGGGGAAATCGCCCGGCTGCGCGCCGGACACCGAGCCACCTGTGACACCATCGCTACCCAGCAGCGCCAGGCACGAACCTCTGCCGTCGTGGTGCTCGGGGGATTGCTTGAAGAAGCTGACCGAATGGCGGGCAGCTGCGCAGCAGCGCTTGAGCGAAGCCGAATAGCTGGGCTGGCGTGCGAGTCGATCTATAATGGGCTCTCCATCAAAGGGAGAGATACCAGTGAGCGGCAGTTACGGTAACCAGAAGCCCGGAGAATTCCTGCCCGGGATCATCATGCCTCCAGAAATCCATGGCCTGCTGCGCAAGCGGGTCGCGGAAATCGAGGTGAGCGAAACGGCGGTCAACTGCCTGATCGCCCAGGCTCGCGCCGAAAGCCTGGTCGAGGCCCTGGAGATTCTGAGGGCAGTCGATAGCCAGGCTGTCGAGCGGCTGTACGTGATGATCGAGAACATGGCTCAGGCGCGACTGGCCGAGCTTGGCGCCGAACAGTGAGAAACACCGGCAGTGCCATACCGGAGTGCTGCCTTTCCCCTGGCGAAAAAATAGCCACATGAGTGGCTATCCCATCTATCTTGCTTAATTTTTGCTACAGCAAAAGCACAGCATGCCTACAGGCCTCGTAGAAACTGGGCCGCCTCAATTAATCGACCCGATCCATCATCGGTGCAACGCTGAAGCGACGGGAAGGCTCAGGGCGCGTGGTTGCTGGGTTAGAGCCTGGGTTTGTGGTCATATCGTTCAACGTGTCTTGTACCAAATTCAGCAGTTTCGAATGTGTTTGTAGCAATCCGGTTGCGCGCCCTGGCAAAAGTCGACGGCAAGTAGCTCGGTGATAGTCAGGGCAGGCAGCTAGTTTACCAAGAGAGCCGGGCATCCGTCTGGACTCGATCTATGCGCGGCCCTGCAGCCTTCTCCCCAGATTAGCCACCAGCCAACTTACTTGAGCGGCACGTAGATATCCGTTTGCCATTGCTCCAGCGGCGTTTCCGGATACACGCTCAAGTAGTGAAAGAACAACGGATGATCCCGCAGTTCCTCGTCGCTCGAAGGCAGCCAGTCCCGATAAAGCGGATAGATGGTTTCGCCAATGTAGTCAGGCGAGCCGGTATGCCGGATAACGGCGCAGCGGCCCGCCGGGATGATGCGTTCGTGCACGCCGAAATCGTTGGGCTGCACGGCTTCGCATATCTCGCCACACACGGCGAAGCGAAAGGCGTGCGCCGGGGTGGTGTCGGGGTTGTCGTAGGGGATGCCGAAGGTTCGGCTGCTGGCCACCGGTGACTGGCCGCTCTGAATGCGCCATTGGCGAAAGCGCGCAACGCTTTCACTGACCAGGCCGGGCGCCCCTTGGTGTTCGAGCGCGGCCACATGGGTTTCGGCGAAATCCACGATGCGGATCTGCATGGTGATACTCCTTGAAAGATGAGGAACAACGAAAACCGCACTCCAGGCCTGCCAGTTCGGGGCCTTGGCGAATACGCTCGGTGCCACGCCAAAAGCACGCTTGAAGGCCCTGGAAAAGGCTTCGGGGCTTTCGAAGCCGGCGCCGAAAGCTGCTTCCAGTACGGAAATGGCAGGCGAGGCAACCAGTTGGTGCGCCGCGCGTCGAAGCCTCATCAGTTGCACATACCGTGAAACCGGAACGCCCATATATGCGGTGAACTGCCGATGGAAATGAAATGCCGAGAAGTGCGCGACGCGGCTCAGGGCATTTATCGACAGGTCACCTTCGAGGTGGCTGTCGATGTAGGCAAGCACGGCTTCGAACCGTTTCGCGTAGGTCGCTTTGTGCTGTGAGTCAGTCAACGAACGGAATCTCCGGGAGGTGCGGTGAGCGCTAGCATCCGTTGTTCAGCCATGCAGGCGCCTAGCCGGGATTGCTGTATCGGGGATTGTCTTGACCGTGCCGTGGATGGCGCCGGTGCTTTCGGTGTTCGCAGGGGAGGGCAGCAGGGTGAATGCGATCGCTGGCGCTTCCGTGCAAGGGGAAGCGCCAGCGTAACCGGCCCGGCATGATCGGTCGACTGGGCGAAGCGGGTCGTTCGCTGATCAATGAACGCCGAGCCTCGCCAGCGTACTCCGTCGTCCACTTTCAACTGCGGCAGTGCCTGCAGGCGGGAGCTGGTGAGGCAGCACCAGGCCTGCATAAAATCACTCGAGTAAATCAATCTGATTTACAATTGCGTCCCTTTTGCCGAGGCTGACGTTTCGTGGATGCCCAGTCGCTTGTCTTTGAGCACCTGACCGAGTGGGTAATTACGCCCGTTACCGACCAGTTTCTCGGCATTTTCAATATGAACGGTCGTTTCGGGGCCTTGTTCCTTTGCATCTCCTATGGCGCAGCCTACGGCCTGTTCCGTTTCAGGAAGCGGCGCGGCCTGAGCGACGCCCAGTCGTTCTGGCAATTCATCGGTGGCGCCCGGGTACATCTGCATCCCTCGGCGCTGCTGGACTACCGCTACTACTTCGTGCGGGCCATCCTCAAGGTTGCGCTGGTGCTGCCCGTCGTCCATCTGGTCGACCCCTACATCCTGCGCTCCGGCGATTACCTGGCCTTTTTCAGCAACCTCTGGGGCGCGCGCCCGCGCCTGGGCGAGAACCTTGCACTGTCCCTGCTCTACGGGTTGGGGGTGTTCCTGCTAAAGGACTTCATCCATTACTGGGCGCACCGGGCCTTTCACTCCCGCTGGCTCTGGGCCTTTCACAAGGTCCATCATTCGGCGCCCGTGCTGGTGCCGGCGACGGCGAGCCGGGTGCATTTCGTGGAAAAGATCGTCGAGAAACTGAGCACCGGCATTTGCATCGGCTTCTACGCCGGATGCTTCTGGTACCTTTGCGGCGGTGAAGTCAGCCGCTACACCCTGTTCGGCGTGACCTACCTGGTGTTCATCTTCAACAGCCTGGCGGCCAACCTGCGGCATAGCCATGTCTGGCTGTCGTTCGGCCCGCAGCTGGAACATGTGTTGAACAGCCCGGCCCAGCACCAGATCCATCACAGTGATGCCCCACGCCATTTCAACCGGAACTTCGGCACCAACCTGTCCCTCTGGGACTGGATGTTCGGCACGCTCTATGTCACCACATCAACGCCCGAAAGCATCCGCTTCGGCACCGGCGAGCAGGACCACCAGCGTTACCTGACGGTCTATAGCCTGATCGTCACGCCCTTTGTCGAAACAGGCCGCAAGGTCCTGATGAAATGCCAGCGCAAGGCTGTGCTTGGCGCGTCCGGCAGGGCAGGCCGTTAGCTGGTCCCGTGTTTGTTGCGAACGACTGACCGCTCAGGTGGGGAACTGGGCTATCCAGTGCCTGGCAATCTCTTCGCGCCGGCAGACCCACACCCCGTCGTGGCCCTGCACGTAATCGAGAAAGCGCGCCAGCGCCATCGCACGACCAGGATGGCCACTGATCCGCCCATGCAGGCCCATGCTCATCATCTTCGGGTGGTGCGCGCCCTCCTGCCACAACAGGTCGAAAGCATCCTTTAGCAGCCGGAAGAAGTCTTCATCGCAGGCGAAACCATTGGGCAGCAGATAGCGGGCGTCGTTGTTGACCAGCTGGATATCCAGCGCGGGCAGGGCGGCCAGTAATACCCGGTTTATCGGGTTCTCGTGGATGATTGCCAGCACTTGTTCGTCAGTCAGTGAATGCATGGGTACCGTCCGTGGTGGTTGCAATGCGGCTTGCCGTGATCCCATTGGAAGATCGTCCAGCCCGTTGGCCTGTGCTGCGCGTACTCTGTGGGAGCGGCTTTAGCCGCGAAGAATCCAACGCGGTGCATGGCACCGGCTGCGCCGGTGTTCGCGGCTAAAGCCGCTCCCACAGGGTCCCTGCTAATGCAATGAGTTATGTGCTGTTCCATGAGAGCCCGCCCGCCGCCGTGGCGCTGAGCAGCGCCGGTTTTCGTGTAGTTGGGAGGGTTTACCTGCGAACTGGGCAGTCGGGGCTAGTCATGAAAGTGTTATTTACACGTTTCTGCGCTACGGTGCGGACGATGGGTGGGTGTGTGTTTCCGTTGCGATGGCGTGGTCGCCCTTACACCTCAATCTACGCCAGCCATCCGAGAGTCACGCCGTCGTTTCGGATAATCGCGATCAATTGTTATCGCGCCATTCTTTCGCCAGTCGAGCCAGATACTGCATGGTCGAAATATCCCGGGCTTTGGTGTGCGCATCCGGCCATAAAAAGGCCAGTATCAGATAGCGATCTTCATACAACTCGCCCTGGACGTAGATGAGTGCTGCGTCATCACCCGGCCTTCCCATCTTGCAGACTCTGTCATGCTGAGGAACGTTTTTGGGGAATAGGGCAGGTGGGATGCAGATATGGATGTGCATCAGACAAGCCTGAAACGCAAGTGGCGGCTGCGTGTAAGGTACGTCCCGCCCGAATATCGAGGGGATGAGTTGGCGCCTGGATTCGATGTAGCGTAGGAATTCGCTTTTCAACACTTCCGACAAGCCGGGATGTTTCGCATCGACAGGAAGGAAGAACTCTTCAAACGTTTCGGGATGAAATGAAACCTCGACTGGCATTGGTCACCTTACGCCAGTCGGTTGAGCTTGCGGGTAGTGTGATCGGCAAGATCGCGAAGGCCAGGGGCACTCAGTGCGCTCTGGAACTCATCCGGCGTGAGGAAGAACTGCTGGTAGATCCCATCGATGACAACCATTTTGCTGCGTACCTTAGCCACTGCTCGGCGCAGGTTCTGGTGCTCATCGTAAAGAGCGGTTGGCACGTTTGCCGCTTGCAGTCCGCCCTCCAACTGCCTTACCGCTTTGAGCAACTCAACATTCTTGAGGTATTTGGTCTGGTCGAAGGTGTCCGATTTCATGAGTGCAACGACACGCCTCGAATAGATCGACTCCAGGACCAGCCAGCCATGAGTCAGCTCAGCGATTACGCTGCGCAGGTCAGGGGAAGAGGGGGGGGTAGCGCTGGCTTCACGAACCTCAACGGCACGTGATTGAAGTGAGAGAGTTGTGTAATCACCCACCAATGCGAGCGCGGCGACGATGAGCGCCGGTGCTGCTGCTTTGACTGGCATGAATACCTCCATTTGCTGCTCGGATTTTGCTGCGATTACTGAAAACTTGGGGGCAATTATCGGCGTTGAAGCCTGATAGTCAATTGCTGCCAAGTCTGGAAATTGTAAGCCTAAAAAACGTTGAGCGTATGGTTCTGGTGCGTCGGTGTGAGCTGGTCCTACAAGACCGAATCAGTTTTTTCCCCTTCCGTGTAGTCCATTTCTGAATCATCCTTTTCAAGCCGTTTCACCATTGCGATGGAAACCTGAGCCCCCTAGTCTCGCCCTGTCGTTGCAAATTCAACGACCGGGTCTGCAAGCCTGGGGACGTATCGAAAGCGTGCTCATCATCGAGCCGTTGGTCTGTGCCAATGGTTGTGCTTAATGGTGGCTGTGTACGGGTGACCTTCGGGTCAGCCGGGTTTTTCTCGATCTTCCCCGGTCTTGCAGGCCCGTACGCAGCCGCCACCCATTCTCTGCAAGGGATGGGGTGTGGTTTTCTCTCACGAAATCGAGATGTGACCATGCTCAAAATAGTCCCGGATCCCCCCATTTCCGACTCACCCCATCACCTGGAAGACACCCTGATCCAGGCCACGGAATACGTGCTCTGCGCCTTGTCCGTAGGCCATCACGCGATAGCCTCGCTCCCAAAATCTCCCGCCACGATCATGACCCTGGCGGTCATGCATGAAATGGAGGCTGTGCGCACGCTGCTGGAGTCGGCGATTGCGCAGGTGCAGCTTCGGGGCGGGCAGCCGGTGCATACATTGCACTGATGAGCTGATTTTCAAATTTTGCCAGCCTGGGCGGTGTGGTTTTCCTGCCAGGTACTGCAACCGGGAAGTCGCACTGGCCGGCAGATTCAAAAGAGGGTTTCAGATGGACAAGGAATTGGATGACGACACCGGCACACTGGGCCTGACCGTAGGCGCGGCCACGTTCCTGGACGGTGTGCTGGACGGCAGGAAACTGTTCCGCGTAGAGGCGGGAAACTGCTGCGACCATGCGATCGAACAAGCGTCGGTATTGATGGATTGCTCTCGGCGAGCATCGTTTATCGGGGTTATGGACAACGAACCGGTGCTGGTCTGGGCTTCGCACTTTCTCTGCGACATGGCCAAGGCGCTGATGGATGACGCCCATATGGGCATGCGCAAGAACCGCTGACCTGCCCCCGGGGCGGCGATGTTGTTCAGGCAACAGCGATCCAGCAGCTTGTTCGACCGCATGCAGCCAACATCGCCGCCAATTTCAGCTAACCAATTGAAATAAAAGCACTTTAAGGCCTGGCATGTTTGCTGCTCCTGCCTCCTTGAACCCTCAAGGATCACCAAGGAGCCTCACCATGAGCCAAGCCCCGATCAAGTTCGCCTACTGGGTCCCCAACGTCAGTGGTGGCCTGGTGGTCAGCACCATCGAACAGCGCACCAGTTGGGACATCGACTACAACCGCAAGCTCGCGCAAATCGCCGAACAGGCTGGTTTCGACTACGCCCTGTCGCAAATCCGTTTCACCGCCGGCTACGGCGCCGACAACCAGCACGAGTCGGTCACCATCAGCCACGCGCTGCTCGCTGCCACGGAAAAGCTCAAGGTCATCGCCGCCATCCTGCCAGGCCCGTGGAACCCGGCGCTGGCGGCCAAGCAGCTGGCGAGCATCGACCAGTTCACCAACGGCCGCATCGCCATCAACGTGGTCTCGGGCTGGTTCAAGGGCGAATTCCACGCCATCGGCGAACCCTGGCTGGACCACGACGAACGCTATCGCCGTTCCGAGGAATTCATCCGCGCGCTGAAGGGCATCTGGACCCAGGACAACTTCACCTTCAACGGCGACTTCTATCGCTTTCGCGACTACAACCTCAAACCCAAGCCGCTGCAGCAGCCGCACCCTGAGATTTTCCAGGGCGGCAGCTCGCGTGCCGCACGGGACATGGCGGCGCGCGTGTCGGACTGGTACTTCACCAACGGCAACAGCGTGGAAGGGATCAAGGCGCAGGTCGACGATATCCGCGCCAAGGCGGCGGCCAACGGCCATTCGGTAAAGGTTGGAGTCAATGCCTTCATCATCGCCCGCGACACCGAAGAGCAGGCGCGTGCGGTGCTGCAGGAGATCATCGACAAGGCCAACCCCGAGGCGGTGCGGGCGTTTGGCCAGGAAGTGAAGCATGCCGGTTCTGCCAGCCCGGAGGGCGAGGGCAACTGGGCCAGGTCCAGTTTCGAAGACCTGGTGCAGTACAACGATGGCTTCAAGACCAACCTGATCGGTACACCGCGGCAGATTGCCGAGCGCATCGTTGCGCTGAAGGCGGTGGGTGTGGATCTGATCTTGTCCGGGTTCCTGCACTTCCAGGAGGAAGTAGCGTACTTCGGCGAACATGTGCTGCCGCTGGTGCGTGAACTGGAGGCCGGGCGCAGCGTGGACAAGGCGGTGGCCTGAAGCCGCTGCCATGCACCGCGTTGGATTCTTCGCGGGCGCGCCCGCTCTCACAGGTATGGCGCATTCCTTGAGCTACCGGAGCACCCTGTGGGAGCGG
>NZ_DKHD01000008.1:0-24684 GCF_002453565.1 Pseudomonas sp. UBA6753
TCGGCCTCCTGAAGTCGCAATCGGCGGCGCCTGAACTATCGCGCGCTTAAAAGCAAAAGCTGAAGCAAGAGCAAGAGCGCTCAGGCTTTGTATTTTGAAGAGTTGCTGTCAGGCCACCCGCGCCAACGGGAACAAGCGCTTGAAGTTGGCAGTGGTCTGTTCTGCCAACTGCTCATAACTGGCCCCGCGCAACGAAGCCACGTACTCCGCCACCTCACGCACGTACTGCGGCAAATTCGGCTTGCCCCGATGCGGGATCGGCGCCAGGTAGGGCGAATCCGTTTCCACCAGCAAACGATCGACCGGCACCTGCCGCGCCACCTCACGCAGGGCATCGGCATTGCGGAAGGTAACGATGCCAGACAACGAAATGTAATATCCCAGGTCCAGCGCCGCCTTGGCCATGTCCCAGTCTTCGGTGAAGCAGTGCAGCACGCCAGCCTGCGGCAGGTTGGCCTCGCGCAGCAGCGCCAGGGTATCGGCACGCGCCGCACGGGTATGCACGATCACCGGCTTGCCGGTCTGCCGCGAGGCCTCCAGGTGCAGGCGGAACGAGGCTTGCTGCAACTCGGCTGCTTCCGGCTCGTAGTGGTAATCCAGCCCGGTTTCACCAATCGCCACCACATGTGGGTGAGCCAGTTCGCGCAGCAGCCATTCCAGCGCCGGCGTTTCGCCTGGCGCCAGGTCCAGCGGGTGCACGCCCACCGAGCAATCGACATCGGCGTAGCGCTCGCTCAGCGCCTTCACCGCACCAGCATTCTCGGCACTGACGCCAATACACAGGAAATGCCCGACCCCGCGCTCACGCGCCGCCTGCAAGGCAGCATCGAGGGAGCCCTGGTGGGCGCTCAGGTCAAGACGGTCGAGGTGGCAATGGGAATCTACGAGCATGGGATAACGACACACATGAAAAAATGAAAATCAGCGGGCGCCCGGCAACTGCAGCCAATGGGCCAGCAGCGATTCAAGCAGCAGGGCGCGGTTGAGGTTGGCCTTGCCCAGCACCTTCTGGCGCTGTTCCAGGATCCATGCCTGCACCTCCAGCACCTTGGCCTGGCGGCTCTTCTGCGCCAGGTACTGCACCACCTTGCGCATATCGGCCAAGCCTAGCCCCTCCTCGTCCTGGGTCAATTGGTAGCGCAGGATCAGGTGCGCCCAATCGCAGAACCAGTCGAACAGCAGCAACAGCGGCACACCGTTCCAGGCATCGGCCAGCTGGCTGGGCGATTGCTGCTGCTTGAGCAGCTTCTTCACCCCGTCGGTGACCAGCGCGCGCTGCTCGCGCACGCCTTGCGCCTGCAGTCTGACCGCCATCAGCGGCGAACCGGCAGCCAGGGTCAGCAACTCGTCGCGCTCGGCCTCGTCACTGTCGGGCAGTGCGCCGGCCAGCCAGGCCTGGCTCTGAGCCAGGCTGGGCTGCGGGCAGGCGACCTGCTGGCACCGGCTCTTGATGGTCGGCAACAGGCGGCTGGGCTGGTGGGTAACCAGCAGCAACACGGTGTCGCCGGAGGGTTCTTCGAGGCTTTTGAGCAGGGCGTTGGAGGCGTTGACGTTCATCGCTTCCACCGGCTCGATCAGTACCACCTTGCGCCCACCCAACTGCGCGGTCTGCACCACGAAGGCCACCAACTCGCGCACCTGGTCGACCTTGATCGGCTTGTCGGCTTCTTCGGGCTCGAGGACGAAGTTGTCCGGGTGGCTACCGGCCTTGAGCAGCAAGCAGGACTTGCACACGCCACAGGCCTCCAGGCCCTGGGGCTGCTGGCACAGCAGGCGGGCCATCAGGCGCTCGGCCAGGGCCCGCTTGCCGATGCCCTGCGGCCCATGCAGCAGGTAGGCGTGAGCGTGCTGGCTGCGGCCAGCCAATTGTTGCCAGAGTGCCTGCTGCCAGGGATAGGCCTCAGCCACGGCAACGCTCCACGATGCCTGGTAGCAACGCATCGATGGAGCGCTGCACGGCCTCCAGAGGCTGGGCGGCATCGAGCAGGCTATAGCGCTGTGGTTCGCGGCCGGCGCGCTGCAGGTAGGCCTGGCGCACCGCCTCGAAGAACGCCTGGCCTTCCTGCTCGAAACGGTCCAGGCGGCCGCGGGCGGCGGCGCGGGCCAGGCCCACTTCGACCGGCAGGTCGAAGACCAGGGTCAGGTCCGGGCGCAGGTCGCCCTGGACGAACTGCTCCAGGGTGGCGATCCGCTCGACCGACAAACCGCGCCCGCCGCCCTGGTAGGCGTAAGTGGCATCGGTAAACCTGTCACACAAGACAACCGCCCCGCGGGCCAGCGCCGGCCGGATCACCTGCGCCAGGTGCTGGGCACGCGCAGCGAACACCAGCAACAGTTCGGTGTCGGCCGCCATGCTTTCATCGCTGGGCGCCAGCAGCAGCTCGCGCACCTTTTCGGCCAGCGGCGTGCCGCCGGGCTCACGGGTCAGCACCACGTCCAGGCCCTGCTCGCACAGGCGCGCAGCCAGGTAGTCGCGGTTGGTGCTCTTGCCCGCGCCTTCGGGGCCTTCCAAAGTAATAAACAAGCCGCTCACAGGCAGTCCTTAATGTTGTTCGTCAGGCATCGGCCGTTCGGCCGCTTGCGCGCCGCCGGCAGGGGCGTCCTGCACAGGCGGCTGGTCCGGCGCTGGCTGCGCGGTAGACTCGTCGGCAGGCGCTTCGGGCTGTTCGCCCTCGTGGGCACCTGGTTGTGGCTGCGACTTTGGCTCTGGCTGCGATTGCGGCGCGGGGCTGGAGCGGTAGTCCGCACGGCGCTTGAGCTGGAACTCGCGCACCGCCGAGTTGTGGTCGTCGAGGTCGTCGGAAAACACGTGGCTGCCATCGCCACGGGCGACGAAGTACAGGCTGGTGCCATCGGACGGGTTGAGCGCCGCGTGAATCGCTTCGCGACCGACCATGGCGATCGGGGTCGGCGGCAGGCCGGTGATGGTGTAGGTGTTGTAAGGCGTCGGCTCGCGCAGGTCGGCGCGGGTGATCTTGCCGTTGTAGCGCTCACCCATGCCGTAGATCACCGTAGGGTCGGTCTGCAGCATCATGCCCAGGCGCAGGCGCCGCACGAAAACGCCGGCGATCTGCCCGCGCTCCTGGGGAATGCCGGTCTCCTTCTCTACCAGCGAGGCCATGATCAGCGCCTGGTACGGGTCACGGTATGGCAGGTCGGTGGTGCGCTCGGCCCACTCCTTGGCCAGCACTTCGTCCAGGCGCATGTAGGCCTGCTGCAGCAACTCGACGTCGCTCATGCCACGCACGAAGCGGTAGGTGTCCGGGAAGAAGCGCCCCTCGGGGAACACACCGGTATGGCCGAGCTTGTCCATCACTTCCGAATCGGACAGCCCATCCAGCGTGTGCTTGATCTTTTCATGCTTGGCCACGGCCGAGCGCACCTGGCGGAAGGTCCAGCCTTCGACCAGGGTCAGGTTGTACTGCACCACGTCGGCCCGACGCCAGGCATCGAACAACTGCTCCACGGTCATGCCGGGGGTCAGGCGGTACTCGCCAGTGTGCAGCGGGGTGCCGGCCATGTTGAAGCGCCAGTACAGGCGCAACCAGACGGCGTCGTCGAGCACCCCTTCGTTCTGCATGCGGTAGAACATGCGATTGGGGGTAGTGCCATTGGGCACGTCGAGCAGGCGCTCCTGCGTCACGTGCAGGGGCTGCTCCAGGACCGAGTTGACCTTCCAGGCCGACCAGCCCACGGCAAGGCCGGCGAGGATCAAGCCCATTTCCAGCAGCAGCAGGAATTTACGTCTCACGAATTCAGGTTTCCAGTAACGTACGGGCAACGGCCTGCAGTTTACGGGTGAGCGGGCCCGGCGACCAGTTTAGCGCGGCAACGCCACGCACGGGCCAGACACCGTAGACGCTGTTGCAGACAAATACTTCATCTGCCTGCTCCAGCGCGTCGAACGGCAGGTCGCAGACCTGCACCGGGATGCCCAGCAGCGCTGCCTGTTCCAGCAACGCGGCCCGCATCACGCCAGCGACGCCACAGCGGCTGAGGTCGGCCGTGAACAGCACGCCATCGCGCACCAGGAACAGATTGCTGTACACCCCTTCGATCACCCTGCCCTGCCCATCACGCATCAGGCCTTCGGCATGTTCGCTGTCCTGCCATTCGGCACGGGCCAGCACCTGCTCCAGGCGGTTGAGGTGTTTGAGGCCGGCCAGCAGCGGTTGTTCCCCAAGCCGGGTCTGGCACGGGAACAGGCGCACGCCGTGCTCGGCATGTTCGACAGGATAGCTGGGCAACGGGCTGCCCTGCAGAATACGGCGCGGCGCAGCACCGGCAACCGGTGCGTAACCGCGCTGGCTGTCACCACGAGTAAGGATGAGTTTGGCTACGCCATCGCCGAGCTGGCTGGCATAGCGCAGGAGTTCGTCGCTCACCAGCGCCAGGTCGGCACTGATTGCCAGGCGCTGGCAGCCCAGAGCCAGGCGTGCGAGGTGGCCGTCCAGCAGGCTGGGCCGGCCGCCGCGCACGGCGATGGTCTCGAACAGCCCATCGCCGTAGGCCAGGCCGCGGTTCTGCAGGTTGACTGCAGCCGCCGGCTGGCCATCGATCCAGCTTTGCATCAATCGGCGAACCGGCGGAATACCAGCGAACCGTTGGTGCCACCAAAGCCGAACGAGTTGGACAGCACCACATCGATCGGCATGCTGCGCGCCTGGTGCGGTACGAAGTCGAGGTCGCAGCCTTCGTCCGGCTCGTCCAGGTTGATGGTGGGCGGAGCCATCTGGCTGTTGATCGCCAGCACGCTGAAGATCGCTTCCACGGCACCGGCGGCGCCCAGCAGGTGGCCGGTCATCGACTTGGTCGAGCTGACCGCCAGCTTGTAGGCATGCTCACCGAACACGCGCTTGATCGCCGCCACTTCGGCCACGTCGCCAGCAGGGGTCGAGGTGCCATGGGCGTTGATGTAGCTGACCTCTTCCGGCTGGATGCCGGCATCACGCAGGGCGTTGGCCATGCAGCGGGCAGCGCCTTCGCCGGTGTCGGGTGGCGAAGTCATGTGGTAGGCGTCACCGCTCATGCCGAAACCGACCAGCTCGGCATAGATGGTCGCGCCGCGGGCCTTGGCGTGTTCCAGTTCTTCGAGCACCAGGGCACCGGCACCGTCGGACAGCACGAAGCCGTCACGGCCCTTGTCCCACGGGCGGCTGGCCCGGGTCGGCTCGTCGTTGCGAGTGGACAGTGCACGGGAGGCACCGAAGCCGCCCATGCCCAGGCCGCAGGCGGCCATTTCGGCGCCGCCGGCGATCATCACATCGGCTTCACCGTAGGCGATGTTGCGCGCGGCCATGCCGATGCAGTGGGTACCAGTGGTGCACGCGGTGGCGATGGCGTAGTTCGGCCCTTGCAGCCCCAGGTGGATCGACAGGAAGCCGGAGATCATGTTGATGATCGAGCCTGGCACGAAGAACGGCGAAATGCGACGCGGCCCCGAATCGTGCAGGGTGCGGCTGGTTTCTTCGATGTTGGTCAGACCGCCGATACCCGAGCCCATGGCCACGCCAATACGCTGGCGGTTGGCGTCGGTGACTTCCAGGCCGGCATTTCGCACTGCCTGGAACCCGGCCGCCAGGCCGTACTGGATGAACAGGTCGAGCTTGCGGGCCTCTTTGGCCGACAGGTATTGCTCGACCTCGAAGCCTTTCACCGAGCCGCCAAAACGGGTGGAGTAGGCAGACAGGTCCGTGTGTTCGATCGGACCGATGCCACTGCGGCCAGCCAGAATGCCCTGCCAGGTGCTCGGTACATCAGTACCCAGTGGCGACAGCATACCCATACCGGTGACCACGACGCGTCTACGCGACACAGTACTCTCCTTTTCTAATGACAGAGTTTCTTGCCATTGCATTCAAGCAATGGAATGAAATGGCAACAAGCTCTTGGTACCCGGTGAACGAGCCCGATCTGCAAAACGCAGGGTGCTCGCAAAGAAAAAACCGCACGCCGGCAAAGGCAGTGCGGTTTTTCCCGACAAGAAGCGTCGACTACAGCGTCTTAGGCCTGGTGGGCTTTGACGTAGTCTACAGCAGCTTGAACGGTAGTGATCTTCTCGGCTTCTTCGTCAGGGATTTCGGTCTCGAATTCCTCTTCCAGAGCCATCACCAGCTCAACGGTGTCAAGCGAATCGGCACCCAGGTCATCGACGAAGGACTTCTCGAGAGTCACTTCCTCTTCCTTGACGCCCAGTTGCTCGGCGACGATTTTCTTGACGCGTTCTTCGATGTTGCTCATACCTAGGTTTACTCCTAATGGATATATGTCAGGCAGCTGGCCGGTGGCTAATTTTATAGAAAGACGTTCGCTTTTCAAGCTAAACGCACCTTCACACCAGTCACCACACCCGCTGCCTGGAATCTGGTTGCAGCTTTATAACGGATTTTAGGCTCGCAGTATGACTCTTTTTTTACGAAATCCGTCACATTGAGTTGCAGTGTTACATGTACATCCCGCCGTTGACCGGCACGGTGGCGCCGGTTACGTAGGCTGCGCCGTCGGATGCCAGGAACGAAACCACCTTGGCGATTTCGTCTGCCTGGCCCAGGCGGCCCAGCGGAATCTGGGTCTGCAGGGCTTCGCGCTGCGCTTCTGGCAGCTCACGGGTCATGTCGGTGTCGATGAAGCCCGGGGTCACCGAGTTGACGGTGATGCCACGCGAGCCCACTTCACGCGCCAGGGCGCGGCTGAAGCCTTCCAGGCCGGCCTTGGCGGCCGCGTAGTTGGCCTGGCCGGCGTTGCCCATGGCACCGACGACCGAGCCGATGCTGATGATACGGCCCCAACGTGCCTTGGTCATGCCACGCAGCACGCCCTTGGACAGACGGTAGAGGCTGTTCAGGTTGGTATCGATCACGTCGAACCACTCGTCGTCCTTCATGCGCAGCATGAGGTTGTCACGGGTGATACCGGCGTTGTTGACCAGGATGGCCGGTGCGCCGAACTGCTCGCCGATGGCGGCCAGCACAGCTTCAACCGATTCGGCGCTGGTCACGTTCAGTTCCATGCCGGTACCGGTGATGCCGTGTTCTTTCAGGGTGGCAGCAATGCGCTCGGCGCCGGAGGCCGAAGTGGCGGTGCCGATCACGGTCGCGCCCTGGCGGCCCAGCTCGAGGGCGATGGCCTGGCCAATGCCACGGCTGGCGCCGGTGACCAGTGCAACTTTACCTTGCAGGCTCATGCAAGCTTCTCCAAATCAGGCCAGTGCCGCGCGGGTGGCGGCGACGGCGTCAGGGGTATTGAGGTTGTAGGTGGTCACGCCATCGGCGCAACGCTTGTTCAGGCCAGCCAGGACCTTGCCCGGGCCGCACTCGACCAGGTTGACCGCACCGTTGGCGGCCAGGGTCTGCACGCATTCGACCCAGCGCACTGGCTGGTACAGCTGCGCCAGCAGGTCGTGCTTGAGGGCATCGAGGTCAGCGGCAACGGCAGCGGTGACGTTCTGCACCACCGGAATTTGCGGGGCGTGCCACTCGATGGCGTTGACCGACTCGGCAAAGCGCTCGGCAGCCGGCTTCATCAGCGCGCAGTGCGACGGCACGCTGACCGCCAGCGGCAGGGCGCGCTTGGCACCCTTGGCCTTGCACAGCTCGATGGCGCGATCGACGGCGGCCTTGTTGCCGGCGATGACCACCTGGCCTGGCGAGTTGAAGTTGACCGCGCTGACCACCTGGTCTTCGGCCGCTTCGGCGCAGATTTCCACGACCACGGCGTCATCCAGGCCGAGAATGGCGGCCATGGCGCCATGACCGGCCGGCACGGCTTCCTGCATCAGCTGGCCACGGCGCTCGACCAGCCGCACGGCATCTTTCAGGCTCAGGCCGCCGGCGGCAACCAGGGCGCTGTATTCACCCAGGCTGTGACCGGAGACGAAGGCCGGCCTGGCACCGCCCTCTTCCAGCCACAGGCGCCACAGCGCGATGGACGCGGTGAGGATGGCCGGCTGGGTCTTGTCGGTCTGGTTGAGTTGTTCTTCCGGGCCTTCCTGGACCAGCTTCCACAGGTCGTAACCGAGTGCCTCGGACGCTTCCTTGAAGGTTTCGATGATCACTGGCTTCTCGGCGCCGAGCTCGGCGAGCATGCCCAGCGACTGGGAACCTTGACCGGGAAAGACGAATGCGAGAGATGCAGACATTGAACAAGCCCTTATGATCTTGTCGTCGGATAGGGTGCGCCGGGCTTTGGGCCAGGCGCGGAATCTGAAAGCTTGGATGGATACGCAGACCAAGCGGTCACATTTAAGCACTTCAGCGGCGATATGCCTAAGGTCTTTGTTTACCTGTACCGGCCCTTTCGCGGGCTTGCCCGCTCCCACAGATACCCCACAATCTTCAGCCCTGTGGCAATCCTGTAGGAGCGGGCAAGCCCGCGAAGGGGCCGGCACAGGCTACAACAGCAGGTCCTCGAGCCGCCCATGCAAGCGCTGCGGCAGGTTTTCCTGGATCTCGATCAACGCCCGCTGGATGGCACTCTGGAAGCCCTGCACCCCCGCCGAGCCATGGCTCTTGATGACGATGCCCTGCAACCCCAGGAAACTCGCGCCATTGTGCCGCGCCGGTGCCAGGTCGGCCTGCAGGCGCTTGAGCAGCGGCATGGCCACGGCCCCGGCTGCCCGCGACAACATGCCACCCTTGAACAACTGCTCGATGCGCGCGCCGATCATCGTCGCCAGCCCCTCGCTCGACTTGAGCAGGATATTGCCGACGAACCCGTCGCACACCACCACATCGGCTTCGCCGCGATACAACCCGTCACCTTCGACGAAGCCTATGTAGTTGAGCCCGCGGGCGTTCTGCAACAGGCTGGCCGCCAGCTTGACCTGCTGGTTGCCCTTGATGTCCTCGGTACCGATGTTCAGCAGCGCCACGCGCGGTCGCTGCACACCCAGGGCCTGGGCGGCCACCGAGCCCATCACGGCGAACTGGTAGAGGTTCTCGGCGCTGCAGTCGACGTTGGCGCCAAGGTCGAGCAACTGGCAGTAACCGGTCTGGGTCGGGATCGCCGCCACCATGGCCGGCCGGTCGATACCCGGCAGTGTCTTGAGCACGAACCGCGAGAGCGCCATCAGCGCCCCGGTATTGCCGGCGCTGACGCAGGCCTGGGCCTTGCCGTCGCGCACCAGTTCGAGGGCGATGCGCATCGACGAATCCGGCTTGCCGCGCAGCGCCTGGGATGGCCGCTCGTCCATGCCGACCACCTCGCTGGCGGCCACGATTTGCAGGCGCGCGCGATCCGCAGCCGCAAGGCCGCTGACAAGATCTTCAAGGAGGGAGGGTTGACCGACGAGGGTCAGGTGCAGCGAGGGGGTAGCCGAAAGGCAGGCAATGCTAGCCTGGACAATGCTGCGGGGACCGAAGTCCCCGCCCATTGCGTCGATCGCGATGATCTGAGCGGACAAGGATTACTCGTCAGCGCCCTTGTCGACCACTTTGCGACCACGGTATACGCCTTCTGGCGAAACGTGGTGACGCAGGTGTACTTCACCGGTGGTTTTCTCTACCGACAGCGCGTTTTCCGACAGGGCGTCGTGCGAACGGCGCATGTCACGGGCAGAGCGGGATTTTTTGTTCTGCTGAACAGCCATAATTGATTAACTCCTAAACGTTTGGGTCACGCTTTAACTGCGCCAAAACACTGAACGGGTTGGACCGCGATACCTCGTCCTTGCTCGATTCGGGCTCGTCTGCGCCCGCCGGCTGCTGGCATTCTTCCGGATGATGAGCAGGCACAATTGGCAAGGCGAGCAGAAGCTCCTCCTCGATCAATGCCTGCAGATCCAAAGGATCTTCGCCCAGTTCCAGCACGTCATAGCCTTTCGGCAACGACTGGGTATTCGCACCCTCCTTCACCACGGCGTATGTACATTCGCTGTGGATCGGCAGGGTGACCAGCTCAAGACAACGCTGGCAAACCATCTTGACCTCGACGTCCAGCTCGCTGTGGATAACCACCACGTGCTGTTCATCTCGTTCAAAATCGAACTTCGCCTGCACCGTACCGACATTGTCGGAAAGCGGGTCGCAGAGTCTTTCCAAATCAGCGAGTTGCAGCGAACCGTTAAGGGTTACGCCACGATCGGCTAATTTGCGCGGGTCAACGTGAGGTGGAATCGGGTCATTCAACATAGGCGCAGCATTCTAGGGATGCCCCCCGCCCCTGTCAAAGGAAATTCGGCGGCATCGTGCGTGATAGAATTTGTTCAACTGATTCAGGAGTCTACCATGCTTCCTCTGTTACTGGCTTCCAGCTCTGCCTACCGCCGCGAACTGCTTGCGCGCCTGCGCCTGCCCTTCACCTGGGCAAGCCCCGATATAGACGAGCGGCGCCTGGATGACGAACCGGCGGTGGAGCTGGTGCGCCGGCTGGCCAGGCAAAAAGCCGAGGCCCTGGCAGGCAGCCACCCCGGGCACCTGATCATCGGTTCGGACCAGGTTGCGGTGCTGGGCGAGCAGGTACTGGGCAAGCCGCACACCTTCGAGCGGGCCTGCGAGCAGCTGCTGGAGTGCAGCGGGCAGCAGGTGAGCTTCCTGACCGGACTGGCATTGCTGAACAGCGCCACCGGGCACTGCCAGGTGGACTGCGTGCCGTTTACCGTGACCCTGCGCGAACTGGACCGGGAGCGAGTGGAACGCTATGTAGCGGCGGAACAGCCGCTGGACTGCGCCGGCAGCTTCAAGGCCGAGGGGCTGGGGGTGAGCCTGTTCCAGAGCACGCACGGGTGCGATGCGACCAGCCTGATCGGGCTGCCACTGATTAGATTGGTGGATATGTTGACCAAAGAAGGGGTGGTGATTCCCTGAGATTCTGGGGCCGCGCTGCGGCCCTTCGCGGGCACGCCCGCTCCCACAGGCGTGTCGCAACCTGCGGGCTTTGCACGATCCCCGTGGGAGCGGGCATGCCCGCGAAGGGGCGCAAAGCGCCCCCGGCAATCCCGGATCAGCGCAACTGCGGCCCCTGGAAGCCCATCCACATCGCCAAGCGCTCAGCCACACTGGCCCCCACACGCTTGGAGAAGCGATCGAGCGCAGACTCCTGCACGGTGAAGTCCACCAACTCCTTCTCGCCCACGATCTCGCGCGCCACATAGCTGGCACTGCCCAGCCCGTCCACCAGGCCCAACTCCTTGGCCTGCTCGCCCGACCAGACCAGGCCACTGAACAGCTCCGGATGCTCCTTGTCCTTCAGGCGTTCGCCCCGCCCCTGCTTGACCATGGCAATGAACTGCTGGTGCGTGGTATTCAGCACGCCCTGCCAGAACTCGGTCTCTTCCGGCTTCTGCGGCGAGAACGGATCGAGGAAGGCCTTGTGCTCGCCTGCAGTGTAGGTACGCCGCTCCACACCCAGCTTCTCCATGGTGCCGACAAAGCCATAACCGGCCGCCGTCACACCAATCGAGCCCACCAGGCTGGCCTTGTCGGCATAGATCTCGTCCGCCGCACTGGCGATGTAGTAGGCACCGGAAGCGCCGAGGTCGGCGATGACCGCATACAGCTTGATGGCCGGGTATTCGGCCCGCAGACGGCGGATTTCGTCATACACGTAACCCGACTGCACCGGGCTGCCTCCCGGGCTGTTGATGCGCATCACCACAGCCTTGGTCTTGCTGTCCTTGAACGCCTCGCGCAGGCTCTTGACGATATTGTCGGCGCTAGCTGGCTCCTGGTCGGCAATCACCCCGCGTACCTCAACCAGCGCGGTATGGCTGGCACTGCGCGACGCGGCCTTGTCCATGTCCATCAACGGTGTGAACAGGATCAGGATGCCGAACAGGTAGACGAAGGTCAGCAACTTGAAGAAGATCCCCCAGCGTCGCGCCCGGCGCTGCTCCTGAACGCCTGCCAGCAGGGTCTTTTCCAGCAGTTTCCAGCTCTTGCGCTCTTCGCGCTCCTCGGGTTCGGCCTCGGGGGCTTTCCATTCGTCTGCCATGCTTACCTACCTTGGAAATGGAATTGCGGAACCACCCAGCCACTCACGCAACTGGGAAAAATGATCGATGCACACCTGCGGACCAAACTCGGCCAGCGCCCGCAGCGAAATGGCACCGTAGCCCACGGCCACCGAATGCATGCCGGCATTGCTGGCCATCTGCAGGTCGAATGCCGAATCGCCAACCATCAGCGCACGCCCCGGTTCGACACCGCAATGACCGAGAATTTCCTCGAGCATAAGCGGGTGCGGCTTGCCGCGGGTCTCGTCGGCGGCGCGAGTGATGTCGAAGAACTGCTCCCAGCCATTGGCCTTGAGCACCCGGTCCAGCCCGCGACGCGCCTTGCCGGTGGCCACCGCCAGGCGGTAACCCTCGGCACGGAAGGCATCCAGCGACTCGACCACACCCTCGAACAGCGGCGAGGGCTGCTGGTCCAGGGCCATGTAGATATCGGCATAGTGCTGACGGAAGCTTTCGACCTGAGCAGGCGCCAGGTGCGGGTACAGGGTGTGGATCGCCTCGCCCAGGGCCAGGCCGATGATGCCCTTGACCGCGTCCTCGCTGCTTTGCGCCTCACCGGCACGCTCGGCGGCGGCGTTCATGGCCTCGACGATACGCCCGATCGAGTCGGCCAGGGTGCCGTCCCAGTCGAAGATCAGTAGCTCATAGCCTTTTTTCATAGGTCAGGACGCACTCAGACGTTCAACGGTTTTCGCCCAGACTTCATCCACTGGCGCCTCGAGCTTCAGCTCGCCACCGTCCGGCAGCGGCACGGTCAGCGCATAGGCATGCAGGAACAGGCGCTTGCCACCCAAGTCACGAATTTCACGACTGAAATCTTCGTCGCCGTACTTGCTGTCGCCAGCGATCATATGCCCGGCATGCAGGGTGTGCACGCGGATCTGGTGGGTACGACCGGTGATCGGGCGCGCCTCGACAATGGTGGCGAACTCGCCGAAGCGGCGCAGCACGCGGAACAGGGTCAGCGCCTCCTTGCCCTCGTCGTTCACCTCGACCATGCGCTCGCCGGAGCGCAGGTTGCTCTTGAGCAACGGCGCGTTGACCTGCTTCTTCGAGGTCGGCCAGTGGCCGCGCACCAGCGCCATGTAGCGCTTGTCGACACCGTCGCCGCGCAGCGCGGCGTGCAGGTGGCGCAGCATGCTGCGCTTCTTGGCGATCATCAGCAGGCCGGAGGTATCGCGGTCCAGGCGGTGCACCAGCTCCAGTTCCTTGGCGTCCGGGCGCAGCTGGCGCAGCGCCTCGATCACGCCGAAGCTCAGGCCGCTGCCGCCATGCACGGCGATGCCGGCCGGCTTGTTCATCACGATCAGCGCCTTGTCTTCGTAGACGATGGCCGCTTCCAGGCGCTGCAACAGGCCCTGGGCTACCGGCGCCGGCTCGTCACGTTCCGGCAGGCGGACGGGCGGTACCCGCACGATGTCGCCGGCCTGGATCTTGTACTCCGGCTTGACGCGCCCCTTGTTGACCCGTACTTCACCCTTGCGCAGGATGCGGTACACCAGGGTCTTGGGCACGCCCTTGAGGGCCGTGATGAGGAAATTGTCGATGCGTTGGCCGGCAAGCTCCGGCGCGACTTCGATCAGCTGAACGCCGGAAGTCGGAGGGGTATTGGTCGTCATGGCGGGATCATAACAATTTTTTATGGAATTGAAGCACTTAATCATTGCTGCTATAGTCGCGAACGCCGCCAAAAGCGGCAGGCCAGCGGCACCAGGCTCCTAGCCGGTCCCTGACCAACGCAATTCTCCAGGACGCGAGGCCGTCCTACGGGGTTTTCGCCAGTTTACCGAATTGCCTGGAATCGCCACCAGCGCTGTGTAGAGAAGACCGAAAAAAAACGACAAGTGCGGTGTTTCACCTGCTTACCCGATTCTTTTCGCTGCACCTCTGCCCGCCCCGTCGCTTCCACGCAACGCCCGGCGAATGCTTCGGAAATACCTGCCTTGGACATGAATGGCGCCAGCGCAGTACCTGCGCTGGCGAAAAATGCAACCCGTTGCGGATTCAGCGCGCGGCAGCACCCGAATTATCAGGGATACGTGCAGGGTGGAGATGCACAGCCCTCGGACCGTGTAGCACCGCGTCCGGCCCACCAGCCCACTGAACGGCTGGCGAGCGGATAAGGTCCTGAACAGATGCCTCCGGGCGTCCACGGCTGACGGTTGATTCCTCCTCCTGACTGAGTGCACAAGGCCCGCTTGGTTGATTCGGATTCCAATTCGAAGCCACCGGGGCCTTGTTGGCACCGCAGCAAACAGGACGCGTCGTCGCGACAACGGCAGGCTGGGCAACCGGCTGGTGCCGAACGTCGCTCGACACGGGGGTGGCCCGGCCACCCTTTGCGCACCTTGGCACCGACCATGAGACGTCGTGTGTGCCGAACGCCGTTTCCGGCAGCCCGGAAACCGACGGTACAACATGAAAAGAATGCTGATTAACGCGACTCAACCCGAAGAGTTGCGTGTAGCCCTGGTGGACGGCCAACGTCTCTACGACCTGGACATCGAGTCCGGCGCGCGCGAGCAGAAAAAGGCCAACATCTACAAAGGCAAGATCACCCGCATCGAACCCAGCCTCGAAGCCGCCTTCGTCGACTTCGGCTCCGAACGTCACGGCTTCCTGCCGCTGAAAGAAATCTCCCGCGAATACTTCAAGAAAGCCCCCGAAGGGCGGGTCAACATCAAGGAAGTACTGAGCGAAGGCCAGGAAGTCATCGTCCAGGTCGAGAAGGAAGAGCGTGGCAACAAAGGCGCCGCCCTCACCACCTTCATCAGCCTGGCCGGCCGCTACCTGGTGCTGATGCCGAACAACCCGCGCGCCGGTGGCATTTCCCGCCGCATCGAAGGCGAAGAGCGCAACGAACTGCGTGAAGCCCTGAACGGCCTGACCGTGCCGGGCGACATGGGCCTGATCGTGCGCACTGCCGGCCTTGGCCGCAGCAGCGAAGAAATGCAGTGGGACCTCGACTACCTGCTGCAACTGTGGACCGCCATCAAGGAAGCGTCCCAGGACCGCGCCGCGCCATTCCTGATCTACCAGGAAAGCAACGTCATCATCCGCGCCATCCGCGACTACCTGCGCCAGGACATCGGCGAAGTGCTGATCGACAGCATCGATGCCCAGGAAGAAGCCCTGACCTTCATCCGCCAGGTGATGCCGCAGTACGCCAGCAAGGTGAAGCTGTACGAAGACAGCGTGCCGCTGTTCAACCGCTTCCAGATCGAAAGCCAGATCGAGACCGCCTTCCAGCGCGTGGTCGACCTGCCGTCCGGCGGTTCGATCGTGATCGACCCGACCGAAGCCCTGGTGTCCATCGACATCAACTCGGCGCGCGCCACCAAAGGCAGCGACATCGAAGAAACCGCCCTGCAGACCAACCTGGAAGCGGCCGAGGAAATCGCCCGCCAGCTGCGCCTGCGTGACATCGGCGGCCTGATCGTCATCGACTTCATCGACATGACCCCGGCGAAAAACCAGCGCGCAGTGGAAGAGCGCGTGCGTGAATGCCTTGAGGCCGACCGCGCCCGCGTCCAGGTCGGCCGCATCTCGCGCTTCGGCCTTCTGGAAATGTCCCGTCAGCGCCTGCGCCCTTCGCTGGGCGAAAGCAGCGGCATCGTCTGCCCGCGCTGCTCCGGCACCGGCATCATCCGTGACGTCGAATCGCTGTCGCTGGCCATCCTGCGCCTGATCGAAGAAGAGGCCCTGAAGGACCGCACCGCCGAAGTTCGCGCCCAGGTGCCGATCCCGGTGGCTGCCTTCCTGCTCAACGAGAAGCGCAACTCGATCACCAAGATCGAACTGCGTACCCGTGCGCGCATCATCATCCTGCCGAACGATCACCTGGAAACCCCGCACTTCGAAGTCCAGCGCCTGCGCGACGACAACCCGGAAGTGCTGAGCAACCAGTCCAGCTACGAGATCGCCGCAGCCGAAGCCGAAGAAGCGCCGCAGCCGACCGCCACCCGCACCCTGGTTCGCCAGGAAGCCGCGGTCAAGACCGCCCCGGCCCGCGCCAACGCGCCGGTACCGGCCACTGTCGAAGAGCCGCAGCCTGCCGCACCGGTCGCCCCTGCCCCGGTCGCCCCGGAGCCAAGCCTGTTCAAGGGCCTGGTGAAGTCGCTGGTAAGCCTGTTCGCCGCCAAGGAAGAGCCTGCCGCAGCGCCGGTTGTAACTGCCGCCGAGAAGCCGGCCGCCGAGCGCAGCCCACGCAACGAAGAACGCCGCAACGGCCGCCAGCAAAGCCGCAACCGCAACGGCCGCCGCGACGAAGAGCGCAAGCCGCGTGAAGAGCGTGCCGAGCGCGCACCTCGTGAAGAACGTGCCCCGCGCGAAGAGCGTGCACCACGTGAAGAACGCGCCCCACGCGAAGAGCGTGCACCGCGTGAAGAACGTGCACCACGCCAGCCACGCGAAGACCGCCGCGGCAACCGTGGCGAAGAGCGCGTGCGCGAACTGCGTGAGCCACTGGACGTTACCCCTGCCGAGCGTGAGGAACGTCAGCCGCGCGAGGAGCGTGTAGCCCGTGAAGAACGTGCCCCACGCGAAGAACGTGCCCCGCGTGAAGAGCGTGCACCTCGCGAAGAACGCGCCCCACGTGAGGAGCGTGCTCCACGTGAAGAACGCGCACCGCGTGAGGAGCGTGCTCCGCGTGAAGAACGCGCACCACGTGAAGAGCGTGCCCCGCGTGAAGAACGCGCACCTCGTGAAGAACGTGCTCCACGCGAAGAACGAGCCCCTCGCCCACCACGCGAAGAGCGTCAGCCACGCGTAGCCGAAGAAGCTGCCGAGCTGGCCGAAGAGCAACTGCCGAACGAAGAGCTGCTGCAGGACGAACAGGAAGGCACCGATGGCGAGCGCCCGCGCCGCCGTTCTCGTGGCCAGCGTCGTCGCAGCAACCGTCGTGAGCGTCAGCGCAACGCCAACGGCGAGCTGATCGATGGCAGCGAGGAAGAAGGCAGCGAAGAGCAGCCACAACCGCATCAGGCCACCGAGCTGGGTGCCGAACTGGCTGCCGGCCTGGCCGTGACTGCCGCCGTCGCCAGCAGCAACATCAGTGCCGACGCCGAAGCCCAGGCCAACCAGCAGGCCGAGCTTGCCACCGCCGAAGTCGCCGCCGTAGCGGAAACCGACAACAGCGAAGTCGCCCAGCCGGTCGAGCAGGCCGAGAAGGTCGAACAGGTCGAAGCTACTGCCGAGGCTGAAGAAGTGGCTGTGGCCCCGGTGGTCGAGCAGCCGGTCAGCGAGCCTGTGGCCGTGGTCGAGGCAACTGCCGAGCCAGTGGTCGAAGTCGCTCCGCAGCCAGTGGTCGACGAAGCACCTGCTGCCGAACCGGTAGTGGTTGCCGAAGCACCGGTAGAAGCGCCTGCCGTCGAGGCCGGTGAAATCGAGCAGGCCCCGGTCGTGGTCGAAGCCGCTCCGGCTGCCGAACAACCTGCCCCGGTTGTCGAGGCCCAGCCAGAAGTGGTGGCCGAGCCTGCCCCAGTGGCCGTCGAGCCTGCACCGGTCGAAGCCCCTGCGCCGGTGGAACCTGCCACTGTCATGCTGGCCAACGGCCGTGCGCCGAACGACCCGCGTGAAGTGCGTCGCCGCAAGCGTGAGGCCGAGGCTGCCGCCAAGGCCGCGCAGGAAGCTGCTGCAGCCACCGAGGAGCCAGCCCTGGAAGCCACTGATGAGCAAAAGCCTCATCACGGTTGATAGCCAAGGCTGAATGAAAAAGCCCCGCCAGTTCGCACTGGCGGGGCTTTTTCTTGGCTGGACGTTTTGGACTTCACTACCTTCAAGCCCTGCGAACTCACTGTGGGAGCGGGCAAGCCCGCGAACACCGGCGCAGCCGGTGCCAGCCACCGCGTTGAGTTCTTCGCGGGCGCGCCCGCTCCCACGGGACCGAGTGAGCCCGAAATCAGTGCTGCACCTTTAGGGTTTTAGCCGCGAAAAGGCCAGCCCAGGCACTGAATCAGTAGAGGTTAGGCTCCATCTCCAGCTCGACCCCGAACCGCTCGAGGATATCGGCCTGGATCCGCCGCGCCAGCGCATGCATCTGCACCCCGCTCGCCTGGCCGTAGTTGACCAGCACCAGCGACTGCAAACGATGCACCCCGGCATCCCCCTCGCGGTGGCCCTTCCAGCCTGCCTGCTCGATCAACCAGCCTGCCGCCAGCTTCACTTGGCCATCGGCCTGGGGATAAGCCACCACTCCCGGGTACTGCGCACGGACTCCCTCGACCAGTTCCGCCGAGACCACCGGGTTCTTGAAGAAGCTCCCGGCATTACCCAGCTCTGCCGGGTCTGGCAGCTTCTCGCGGCGAATGCTGCAGATCGCGTCGCTGATCGCCTGCGCGGTCGGCTCGGTCACGCCCTGCTCTGCCAACCGCTGGCGCACCGGGCCGTAATCCAGGTGAGCCTGCAGTGTACGGCTCAAGGCAAAGCGCACACGCAGGATCAACCAACGCCCGGGGTTGCGCTTGAACAGGCTGTCGCGATACCCGAAGGCACATTCAGCCAGGCCGAAGTCACGCAACTCGCCGGTCTCGCGGTCCAGGGCGGTCAGGCCGACGAATACGTCCTTGATCTCCACGCCATAGGCGCCCACGTTCTGCATCGGTGCGGCGCCCACGGTGCCGGGGATCAGGCTGAGGTTCTCCAGCCCGCAATAGCCCTGCGCCAGTGCCCACTGCACGAACGGGTGCCACGGCTCACCGGCCTCGGCCTCGACCACGATACGTTCGCCATCGTCGCTGAGCACGCGCCGGCCACGGCTGGCCATATGCAGCACCAGCGCATCGATATCGCGGGTCAGCAGCAGGTTGCTGCCACCGCCAATCACCAGCACCGGCACGCCGCCTTGCTGCGCCTGGGCCAGCGCCTGGCGCACCTCCTGGTCATCATGTGCCTGGGTGAAATACCGCGCCTTCACGTCGATGCCAAAGGTGTTGTAAGGCTTGAGCGATACCTGCTCCTGCCACTGCACTGTCATAGCCGCCCCTTGATTTCCAGGACCAGCGCCTGGCACGCCGCTTCAACCAGGTCGAGCACCTGCTCGAAACCGTCGGCGCCACCGTAGTACGGGTCTGGCACTTCATCCAGTGCTGCGCCATAGCGGCGCAGGAACAGGTCGAGCTCCCCCACTGCCGTGTGCGGGCGCATCGCACGCAAATGGCCGAGGTTGCTCTCGTCCATGGCCAGGATCAGGTCATATTCGGCAAAGTGCGCCGCCTTGACCTGCTGGGCGCGTTGCTGCGAAAGGTCATAGCCACGCGCCAGCGCTGCCTTGCAGGTGCGGCTGTCAGGCACCTTGCCGACATGCCAGTCGCCGGTACCGGCCGAGGCCACATGCACCCGGTCGGCAAGCCCGGCAGCCTGCAATTGATGGCGCAGCACGCCTTCGGCGGTGGGCGAGCGACAGATATTGCCGAGGCAGACGAACAGGACGCGCATCAGGCCTCCAGCAAGCGCCGTACGCGCTCCAAGTCTTCAGGGGTATCCACGCCCACGGCAGGCGCCTCGATGGCGTCTTCGACGTGGATGCGTACGCCATGCCACAGGGCACGCAGCTGCTCCAGCGCTTCGGTCTGCTCGAGCCAGCACGGGCCCCAGCTGACGAAGTCCTGCAGGAAGCCGACGCGGTAGGCGTACATGCCGATGTGGCGGCGATACGGCACGCCTTCCGGCAACTGGTTGCGGTCCTTGGCAAACGCATCGCGGGCCCAGGGCAGCGGTGCACGGCTGAAGGTCAGGGCCAGGCCGTTCTTGTCGCTGATTACCTTGACCGCGTTGGGGTTGAACACGGTTTCCAGCTCATGGATCGGCTCGGCCAGGGTGGCGATGCCGGCTTCCGGATGCGCCGCCAGGTTGGCTGCCACCTGGTCGATGATCACCGGCGGGATCAGCGGCTCGTCGCCCTGCACGTTGACCACGATGGCATCGGCAGACAGGCCCAGGTGTACGGCCACTTCGGCCAGGCGGTCGGTGCCGGACTCATGGTCGGCACGAGTCATCAGCACTTCGGCGCCGAAGGCCTGGCAGGCCTCCAGAATGCTTGCGTCGTCGGTGGCGATGATCACGCGGCTGGCGCCGCTCTTGCGGGCCTGTTCCCACACATGCTGCACCATCGGCTTGCCGGCGATCGGCAGCAATGGCTTGCCCGGCAGGCGCGTGGAGCGCAGCCGGGCGGGGATCACCACGGTGAAATCCAGGCTCATTTGTCCAGACGCTCTTCATCGGTCAGGGTGCGCGCCTCGCTTTCCAGCATGACCGGGATGCCGTCGCGGATCGGGTAGGCCAGGCCAGCGCCCTTGCTGATCAGCTCGGTCTTGTCGGCACTGAGCTTGAGCGGGCCCTTGGTGATCGGGCAGGCCAGGATGTCGAGCAGTTTGGTGTCCATTTGAGGCTTCCTTTAGGCCAGGTGGCCGGGAATTGAAAAAGGGCTCAGGGCTTGCGCAGCAAGCGTTGCAACTGGTTGTCGAACCAGGCGCTGAAAGCTGGCGTGGGCTGCGCCTCGACGGCCAGGTACCACCAGTCGTCAGCGGCGAAGGCCCGGCATTTCACCGCATCCTTCTCGGTCATGACCAGCGGCAGCGGCGGGTTGAAGGCCAGGCTCTGGGCGCTGAACTGCGCATGGTCGGCAAAGGGATGCGGCACCGGCTGCCAGTTTAGCCCCAGCAGGGTATTGAAGAAACGTTGCGGGTTGCCGATACCGGCCACCGCGTGCAGGCGTTGGCCTGCAGGGAAATGGTCGAGCGCGCGGCGCTCGCCGCTGCGCAGGTTGACCAGGGCTGACGGCTGCAGGCAGAAGCCGAAGCCATCGGCGCGGTCTGCGCTGTCGCCGTTGAACAGCACCGCGTCAGCCTCGTGCAGGCGTTCGGCCGGCTCACGCAACGGCCCCGCCGGCAGGCAGCGGGCATTGCCCAGGCCGCGAGCGGCATCGATCAGCACCAACTCCAGGTCGCGGGCCAGGCGGTAGTGTTGCATGCCGTCGTCACACAGGATCAGGTCGAGAGGTTCGCTGGCCAGCAGGGCCTGCACGGCGCGGGAGCGGTCGGGGTCGATCATCAGCGGCACGCCGGTGCGCTGCACGATCAGCAGCGGTTCATCGCCGGCCTGCTCGGCAGCCTGGTCGGCCTGCACGCGCCAGGGCAGCTGCGGCGGTTTGGCGCCATAGCCACGGCTGACCACGCCCACCTTCAGCCCCTGCTGGCGGCAGTGCTCGATCAGCCAGAGGATCATCGGCGTCTTGCCGGTACCGCCCACGGTGATGTTACCCACCACGATGACCGGCACCGGGGCCCGGTAGCTGGCACTTTCGCCACTGAGAAAGCGCGCCCGCTTACGCGTGACCACGCGGCGATACAGCGCCTCCAGCGGGCGCAGCAGCGCCAGGGCCGGGTGCCCGGCGTACCAGGCGGCGAGCAGACGGTCGGCGAAGGCCATCAAGGCGTGCCCTGGGCCGCCTCGACGGTGGTCATGCGCAACTGGCTGAAACCGAGCTTGCCGGCGGCATCCATCGCGGTGATCACAGCCTGGTGCGGGGTCTTGCCGTCGGCGCTGATGGCCAGCGGCAGCTTGTTGTCGCCGCCCGACTCACGCTCGATCGCTTCGCTCAGGGTGGCCAGGTCGCTCTTGGGTAGCAGGTGGTTGTTCACCGAGTACACGCCTTCGGCGCTGATGGTGATTTCCACCAGCTTGCCCTGGTCGGGCGGCGCCTGCTCGGCGCTGGCGGCTTCGGGCAGCTCGACGCGCAGCTGGGTCTCGCGGGTGAAGGTGGTGGTGACCACGAAGAACAGCAGCAGGACGAACACCACGTCGATCAGCGACGCCAGGTTGATGTCGACGCTCTCCCGCTGGCGATTGCGCCGGAACTTCACGCCTTGCCTCCGGCCACTTCCACTTCACGGTCGCCCTGGATCACTTCTACCAGCTTGATCGCTTCCTGCTCCATGCCGACTACCAGCTCGTCGATGCGGCGCAGCAGGAAGCGGTGGAAGAATACCGCCGGGATACCGACCATCAGGCCGGCCGCGGTGGTGACCAGGGCCTTGGAGATACCACCGGCCAGCACTGCGGCGTTGGCGGTCATCTGCGAGCCCATGAAGGCGCTGAAGATGTCGATCATGCCCAGCACGGTGCCCAACAGGCCCAGCAGCGGAGCCATGGCGGCGATGGTGCCGAGGGTGCTGATGTAGCGTTCCAGTTCGTGGATGACGCGCGAGGCGGCCTCCTCGATGCATTCCTTCATGATTTCGCGGCCATGGCGCGAGTTGGCCAGACCGGCGGCAAGGATTTCGCCCAGTGGCGAATCGGCGCGCAGGGCCTTGAGCTTGTCACTGGTCAGTTGCTTGTCCTTGATCCACATCCACACCTGGCCCAGCAGGTGCGGCGGGGTGACGCGGCTGGCGCGCAGGGTCCACAGGCGCTCGACGACGATAGCCATGGCAGCGATGGAGCTCAGAATGATCGGCAGCATCATCCAACCACCGGACTTGACCAATTCCCACACAGTAAACGCCCCTTCGGAAAAAGGCCGCCACTCTACCATAGGCGCGCCGGGGGCTCATCTGCCGGAGGTCAGGGAATTGCCCTACCCGGTTTCTACCTTGAGCTGTCGGGTGGCTGAACTGGCCCTTTCGCGGGTGAACCCGCTCCCACAGATTCAGCATCAACTCGAAGCCAGCGCAGTACCTGTGGCCCGCGAAAAAGACGACGCGGTGGATGGCACCGGCTTTGCCGGTGTTCGCGGGCATGCCCGCTCCCACAGGTACCGCGTGATCTCAAGTGCGACGCCGTCCCTGTGTGCGTTTACCCGCGAAAGGGCCAGCTCAGCCACCGCCCGCATCCCTCCAGAAACGCCTCTTTCGGCGCACACTCTCCCACAGGTTCAACATCAACTCGAAGCCAGCGCAGTACCTGTGGGAGCGGGCGCGCCCGCGAAAAAGACGACGCGGTGGATGGCACCGGCTTTGCCGGTGTTCGCGGGCATGCCCGCTCCCACAGGTACCGCGGGAACTCAAGCGCGACGCCGTCCCTGTGTGGGTTTACCCGCGAAAGGGCCAGCTCAGCCACCGCCCGCATCCCTCCAGAAACGCCTCTGTCGGCGCACACTCTCGACCTCCCCCTGCCTCCCCAACACCAACCGCAACGCCCCCTGCTCCGCTGTGTCATGCATCACCACTCCATGCCGCCGATAACGTTCGACCACCTGCGCGTGCGGGTGCCCGAAGCTGTTGTTGCGCCCCCGCGAAATCAGTACCCCGCGCGGCGCCGTGGCGCGGATGAAGGCCTCGCTGGACGAACTGCGGCTGCCATGGTGCGGCGACTGCAGCCAGTCGATCCGCGGCGCTTCTGTGGCCGCCAGCCAGGCCCGTTCGGCACCGGCTTCCATATCTCCCGCCAGCAACAACCGCTCACCCTGCGCCTCGACCAGCAACACACAGGAGCGGTCATTGCTGCTCTGCCCATCAGCCCAGCGCCACAGCGAAAAGCGCACGCCATCCCACGTCCACTGGTCGCCACTGACACAAGGCTGCAGCTGCATGTCATCCAGCACTTCGCCGCCGATCACCCGTTCGACCGGCAGGCCACGCATGATTGCGCCAGCACCACCGGCGTGGTCGGCATGGGCGTGGCTGACCAGCATCAGGTCCAGGCTGCCCACCCCTAGCTTGCGCAAGGTCGGCAACACCACCCGCTCGCCCAGGTCGCTCTCCCCCCTGGCAGGCCCTGCGTCGTACAGAAGGTCGTGATGCCGAGTGCGCAACAGCACCGCCAGCCCCTGGCCGACGTCCAGCTGCCAGACCTCGACCTGGCCGAACGGTACCGTCTCCCGGGGTACCCACAGCGCCAGCAGCATCACGCCACCCAACCCGCGCAGCGGGACGCCACGGGGCATCAAAACCAGCAGCGTACCCAGGCACACCAGCAGCCAGGCCCACAATGGCAGAACTGCTGGCAGCCACGCCGACTGCTGTTGCGCCACCAACTCCAGCAGCCGGAAAAGCACATCGAGCAGACCACCCGCCAGCCACAACAGCACCTGCCCTACCCCGCCCAGCGGCAGCAGCAAAGTCCCCAGCAACGCCAATGGCAGTACCGCCAGGCTGACCCAAGGCACCGCAACAAGGTTGGCCAGCGGCGCACTCAGGCTCACGGGCAAGCCCGTAGCCAGCAGCACCGGTAGCAAACCGATGGCAATTACCCATTGCGCCCGCGTCCAGGCCTGCCAGGGCCGCCAGCCGCCCAGGCGGGCACTGAAGCAATAGCCAAGCGTGGCCACGGCCGCGAACGACAGCCAGAACCCGGGCAGCAGCGCGGCCAACGGCTCCACCAGCAGCACGGCAACCAGCGCCAGCAGCAGCGGCAAGGTCGCACCGAGGTGGCGAAAGCGCAGGCGCCAGAGCAACACCACGGCCAGCATCAGGCAGGCACGCTGCACCGGTACACCGCCACCAGCCAACCAACCGTAGGCCAGTGCCGCAGCCATGGCCAGGCCACACGCCCAGGGCAGCCAGGGCAGACGAGCGGGCCACAGCCCCCAACGCGCCAGCCCGGCAACCAGGCCATACAGCAAGCCAGCAACCAGGCCGATGTGCTGGCCAGAGATCACCAGCAGGTGCACCGTGCCGGTGGCCTGCAACGTTTGCCAGTCCTCCCGGGCCAGGCCCGCCCCGTCGCCAAGCACCAGCGCCACCAACGCTGCCTGCCGGCCATTGGCCTCGACTGCCAGCAGGCGCTGGCGCAGCGTG
>NZ_DKHD01000038.1:0-13712 GCF_002453565.1 Pseudomonas sp. UBA6753
AGCGAAGGGACTGCGGAGGGGGGTGACGGGCACCCATCCCCGTCCCCTCCCTCCGCAAGACCTCTGCTCGGCCTCCTGAAGTCGCGAAGATCAAGATCAAGATCAAGATCAAGAGCAAGAGCAAGAGCAAGAGCAAGAGCAAGAGCAAGAGCAAGAGCAAGAGCAAGAGCAAGAGCAAGAGCGGCGCAGCGCAGCTCTAGGTTTGGGCCAGCACAGACAAAACTCTACAATCCGAGTAAAGTGCCGCCCCCGCCGTTTTCAGCAAAAGGATCCCTTCCATGACACACCCTTTGGACATCGCCGTCATCGGCGCCACCGGCAGCGTCGGTGAAGCCCTGGTGCAGATCCTCGAAGAGCTGGATTTCCCGGTCGCCACCCTGCACCTGCTGGCCAGCATGGAATCGGCGGGCAGCAGCGTGATGTTCGCCGGCAAGAAGCTGAAGGTGCGTGAAGTGGACAGCTTCGACTTCGCCCAGGTCAAGCTGGCCTTCTTCGCCGCAGGCGCCGCCGTCAGCCGCAGCTTTGCCAGCAAGGCGCTGCAGGCAGGCTGCACGGTCATCGACCTGTCCGCTGGCCTGGACGACGCCCTCGCCCTGGTGCCAGAAGCCAACGCCGAACGCCTGGCCGGCCTGGCATTGCCCGCCCGCATCGTCAGCCCGTGCTCGGCCGCAGTTGCCCTGGCCGTTGCCCTGGCACCGCTCAAAGGCCTGCTGGATATCGAACGGGTGCAGGTAATGGCCGCGCTGGCAGTGTCCGCACAAGGCCGTGAAGCGGTCAACGAACTCGCCCGGCAAACCGCCGAGCTGCTCAATGCCCGCCCCCTGGAGCCACGCTTCTTCGATCGCCAGGTGGCGTTCAACATGCTGGCCCAGGTCGGAGCCGCCGATGAGCAAGGCCACACGGCCCTGGAGCGACGCTTGGTCAGCGAGCTGCGCGTGCTGCTGGGCCTGCCGGAACTGAAGATTTCCGTGAGCTGCGTTCAAGTCCCGGTGTTTTTCGGCGATAGCTTCAGTGTGGCGGTGCAGAGCCGTCGCCAGGTAGACCTGGACGCTGTCAACCAGGCCCTCGAGGCGGCCGACAGCGTCGAACTGGTGGAGCGCGATGATTATCCGACCCCGGTAGGCGACGCAGTGGGCCAGGACGTGGTCTATGTTGGTCGTGTACGGCACGGTGTTGATGAAGACCAGCAACTCAACCTCTGGCTGACCACCGACAACGTGCGCAAAGGCGCCGCGCTCAATGCCGTGCAAGTGGCGCAATTGTTGATTAAACACATGCCGTAAAAGATACTGGCGAGCACTATTGTCCTGCTCCGCATGCAGGTTTCAGGACGCTTCATACAAGGGAAGAGGTCATGCTTCGAATTCGCAAACTGGTTCTGGCCATGGCTGCAGCATCGGCGCTGTCGTCGGGCATGGCGAATGCCTTGGGCCTGGGGGAGCTGACCCTCAAGTCGGCACAGAACCAGCCCCTGGACGCCGAGATCGAGCTGCTCGACGTGCGCGACCTCACCGCCGCCGAAGTGGCGCCGAGCCTGGCGCCGCCGGAAGAGTTCAGCAAGGCCGGGGTGGCGCTGCCGACGTACCTCGAAGACCTCACCTTCACGCCGGTGATCAACCCCAACGGCAAGAGCGTGCTGCGGGTTACCTCCAGCCAGCCGCTGCCTGAACCGGTGGTAAAGTTCCTGGTCCAGGTGATGTGGCCGCAGGGCCGCCTGCTGCGTGACTACAGCGTGCTGCTCGACCAGGCCAAGGCCCAGGGCGAAAAGCCGGCGGCAGGCAATGTCGCGCCAGCGGTGACCGCTGCCGGCAGCTACACCACCCAACGCCGCGACACCTTGTGGCAGATTGCCGCGCGCAACACCCAGGGTGGTTCGATCCAGCAGACCATGATCGCGATCCAGGCGCTGAACCCGGACGCCTTCATCGGCAACAACATCAACCAGCTGAAGGTTGGCCAGGTGCTGCGCCTGCCCGACCAGCAGCAGATCCAGAATATCGCGCAGGGCGAGGCGACCGCTGAGGTGGCCGAGCAGTATGCCGCCTGGCGTGAAGGCCGCCGCCTGGGCCCGCGTGCCCGCCAGCTGGACGCCACCCGTCGCGGTGCCGCCGAGGCAGCGCCGGCGCGTATCGCCCAGGGCGACAACCTGCGCCTGGTCAGCCCGGGCAACCAGGCCGGTGCCGACCAGGCCGGTGCCGACCAGGCCAAGGCCCTCAACGACAAGTTGGCGGTGGCCCAGGAAAGCCTGGACACCAGCCGTCGCGACAACGAAGAGCTCAAGAGCCGCATGGCCGACCTGCAGAGCCAGCTGGACAAGCTGCAGCGTCTGATCGAGCTGAAGAACAACCAGCTGGCCCGCCTTGAAGCCCAGGGTGCGGCGGCACCGGCCCAACCGGTCGCCAAGCCTGCGCCTGCCGCCGCCGATACCGCACCCAAGCCGGCGCCCGCCGCCGAGGCCGCACCTGCCGGCCAGCCTGGCAGCATGGTCGACGAAATCATGGGCAACCCGCTGCTGCTTGGGCTGATTGCAGGTAGTGCCTTCCTCGTACTGCTGCTTCTGCTGTTGCTGCTGGCGCGCAAGCGCAAGGCCCAGCAGGAGGCTGAAAAGCACCTGCGCATGGCGCGTGCGCTGGAAGAAGAGCAGGGCGCAGGCTTCGACAGCGATAGCGCAAGCTTCGATGGCGTCGAGGTCTCGGCCCCGAGCGTGACCCTGTCGCCGGCCGTGGTCGCCGCTTCGGCTGCCGCCGCCACCGCCGCGGAAAAAACATCGACACCCGCCGTCGAAGCGCAACCTGAACCGCAAGCCGACCCCCACGCCGCGCTGCTGGCGGAGGTCGAGCAATGCGTGGCCGAAGGCCGCTTGAACCGCGCTGCCGACCTGCTGGAGCCTGCCGTGGCCGCCGCGCCGCAGCGTGACGACCTGCGCCTGAAACTAATGGATGTGTACGCCCGCCAGGGTGACCAGAGCGCGTTCGTCGAGCAGGAACGCAAGCTGCCGGCCAGCGAGCCGAACAGTGCAGCTGTTGCCGGGCTGAAAGAGCGCTACCCGGCCATGCTCGGCCTGGCCGCTGCCGGCCTGGGCGCGGCGGCCCTGGCTGCCGAGATGGACGAGCAGTACGTGCAGGAGCTGCTGCAGGATCAGCCTGAAACGCCAGTGGTTGCCGACGTGGCACCCGAGGAAGAGTCGGCGTTCGAGCCAGAGGTGGCGGTTGAACCAGAGGCCGTTGCCCAGGCGGAACCTGAGGCAGTGCTCGAGCCCGAAGTTGATCTGGATGCTGAGCTGGATGCCTTCGATGAAGTGCCGACCCTCGATGCGCCGGGCCTGGACGAGCAGGACCTGGACAGTGCCTTCGACCTGAGCCTGGGTGACGACCTGCCCGAGCAAGACCCGCTGGCGGCGCCGCTGCTGGACGAATCGGTGGCCCAGCAACCTGTCGTCGACGAGCCGGTACTGGATGAACCGATGCTGGAAACGGCTCAGCCGGAAGACGAGCCGTTTGCCGTGGACGCCGAGCTGCAGGCCGACGCCGACGCCGAGTTCGAGGCCATGCTGGCTCAGGCCGAGACACAGCCCGCTGTGGACCTGTCCGACTTCGACCTCGACGTCAGCGAACCGGTTGCCCCGGCCGCCCCGGCAGCGGTGGACGAAGCCCCGGTGGATGTCGCCGCCGAGCTGGCTGCCTTCGACAGCGAGCCAGCATTCGACCCGCTTTCCGAGTTCGACCTGCCGTCCGACTTCGATCTTTCGCTGTCGCTGGAAGACGATTCGCCGGCAGCCAAGAGCTTTGCCTCGGAGCTGAACGACGTCAACGCCGAACTGGACAAGCTGTCGCAGAGTCTCGAATCGCCGTCGCTGGAACCGCACTTCACCAGTGAAGACGCGATTGCCCAGCCAGAACCCGAGCCACTGGACGACCTGGACTTCGACTTCTTCTCCGGTAGCGACGAAGTGGCCACCAAGCTTGACCTGGCCCGCGCCTATATCGACATGGGCGACAACCAGGGCGCGCGCGACATCCTTGATGAAGTGGTCAAGGATGGCGACGACAGCCAGCGTCAGGAAGCCGAGGACATGCTCTCCCGGCTGGTCTGATGTAAGCAGGGCCGGCCTCTTCGCGGGCTTGCCCGCTCCCACAGGATCTCCACACATTTTCGACCTTGTGAGTAACCTGTAGGAGCGGGCATGCCCGCGAAGAGGCCCTCAAGCGCGACACACGTTCAACGGCAGCCCTACACGGCTGCCGTTGTCGTTATAATCCCCGCCATTCCGTACACCCCACAGGTTTCATGCTCTTGGACATCATCGACACCGCCGCCGCCGAGTCCGCGGCCGAAGGCTACTCCCGCATCGCCCTGGGCGTGGAATACAAAGGCGCGCGCTATCGTGGCTGGCAGCGCCAGGCCAGTGGCGTGCCCAGTGTCCAGCAGGCCCTGGAGCAGGCCCTGTCCAAGGTGGCCAACGAGCCGATCTCGGTAATCTGCGCCGGGCGCACCGACGCCGGCGTGCATGGCTGCGGGCAGATCGTGCACTTCGACACCCGCGCCGTGCGCGACGAACGCGCATGGACCATGGGCACCAACTTCAACCTGCCCCATGACATCAGCGTGGTCTGGTCGCAGCCGATGCCGGCCGACTTTCATGCCCGCTTCAAGGCCTGCGCCCGGCGTTACCGCTACGTCATCTACAACGACCCGATCCGCCCGGCGCACCTGGCCGAGGAAGTCACCTGGAACCACCGCCCGCTGGATGTCGAACGCATGGCCGAAGCCGCGCAGTACCTGCTCGGCACCCATGACTTCAGTGCCTTCCGCGCCAGCCAGTGCCAGGCCAAGTCGCCGATCAAGCACATCTACCACCTGCGCGTCACCCGCCATGGCCAGATGATCGTGCTGGATGTGCGTGCCACGGCCTTCCTGCACCACATGGTGCGTAACATCGCCGGTGTACTGATGACCATTGGTGCCGGAGAACGCCCGGTCACCTGGGCGCGTGAGGTGCTGGAGGGGCGCAACCGCCGCGAAGGCGGGGTAACGGCGCACCCGTACGGGCTCTACCTGGTGCAGGTGGAGTACCCCGAGGAATACGCGCTGCCCAAGCGTTACATCGGCCCACACTTTTTGACCGGCTACGAGGCATTGGCAGACTGACGGGCGAAAAGTCATTTGCTAACATCCGGCCTTTCACCGTAACAAGCAGGGTTCGCTGTCCATGAGCAATGTTCGCAGCAAGATCTGCGGGATTACCCGCATCGAAGACGCACTGGCCGCTGCCGAAGCGGGCGCCGATGCCATCGGCCTCGTCTTCTATGCGAAGAGCCCGCGCGCCGTGGACGTGCGCCAGGCGCGGGCGATCATCGCCGAGCTGCCACCGTTCGTGACCACGGTCGGGCTGTTCGTCAACGCTTCGCGCTGCGAGCTGAACGAGATCCTCGAAGTGGTTCCGCTGGACCTGCTACAGTTCCACGGCGATGAAACCCCGCAGGACTGCGAAGGCTACCACCGCCCCTGGATCAAGGCCCTGCGCGTGCGCCCGGGCGACGACCTGGAGGCGGCCTGCCAGCTTTACGCCGGTGCCCGCGGCATTCTGCTGGACACCTATGTGCCAGGCGTACCCGGAGGCACCGGTGAAGCGTTCGACTGGTCGCTGGTGCCGGCGCGCCTGAGCAAGCCGATCATCCTGGCGGGCGGGTTGTCTGCCGACAATGTCGGCCAGGCCATCGCCCAGGTGCGGCCGTACGCGGTGGATGTCAGTGGCGGCGTGGAGCAAGCCAAGGGCATCAAGGACGCGGCGAAGATCGAGGCATTCATGCATGCGGTGAAACAGGCGTGATGGCAGATGTGACGGCTGGCTGCGCGCCATCGTCCATAGCTTTCGCAGCCCTGCGGGGCAGCCGCCTGCGCCTGTGGCGGCAAGACAACACATTAGCGGTGGGGTGGCGCGCGGAAAGTCCCGGCGGCCGGTCCATCATCGTTTCATAAAAGATTTTGAGCTCAAGGGCAGGGCAGGGCCGGCGACACCGGCCCACGCCTGCCAATACTGGAGAAAGAAAGCATGAGCAACTGGTTAGTCGACAAACTGATCCCTTCGATCATGCGTTCCGAGGTGAAGAAGAGCTCGGTGCCTGAAGGCCTGTGGCACAAGTGCCCGGCCTGCGAGGCCGTGCTGTATCGTCCGGAGCTGGAAAAGACCCTGGATGTCTGCCCCAAGTGCAACCACCACATGCGCATCGGCGCACGTGCGCGCATCGACATCTTCCTCGACGCCGATGGCCGTGCCGAACTGGGCGCCGACCTGGAGCCGGTCGACCGCCTGAAGTTCCGTGATGGCAAGAAGTACAAGGACCGCCTGACCGGCGCGCAGAAGCAGACCGGCGAGAAGGACGCCCTGATCTCCATGAGCGGCACCCTGATGGGCATGCCGATCGTGGTCAGCGCCTTCGAGTTCTCGTTCATGGGCGGTTCCATGGGTGCCATCGTCGGCGAGCGCTTCGTGCGCGCGGCCAACTATGCCCTGGAGCACCGCTGCCCGATGGTCTGTTTCTCCGCCTCGGGCGGTGCACGCATGCAGGAAGCGCTGATCTCGCTGATGCAGATGGCCAAGACCTCGGCCGTGCTGGCGCGCCTGCGCGAAGAAGGCATCCCGTTCATCTCGGTACTGACCGACCCTGTGTACGGTGGTGTTTCCGCCAGCCTGGCCATGCTCGGTGACGTGATCGTCGGCGAGCCAAAGGCACTGATCGGCTTCGCCGGCCCGCGCGTGATCGAGCAGACCGTGCGCGAGAAGCTGCCGGAAGGCTTCCAGCGCAGCGAGTTCCTGCTGGAGCACGGCGCCATCGACCTGATCATCTCCCGTGGCGAGCTGCGCCCGCGTCTGGCCCGCCTGCTGGCGCAGATGACCGGCCAGGAAACCCCGGAGCAAGCGCGTGAGGCGGCTGCCGTCGCGTGATGAAACAACGATCCCTGGGCGAATGGCTCGCCTACCTCGAGCAGTTGCACCCCTCGGCCATCGACATGGGCCTGGAGCGTTCGCAGAAGGTGCTTGCCCGGCTGGCGCTGGGCAAGCTGGCGCCACGCGTGGTGACGGTGACCGGCACCAACGGCAAGGGCTCGACCTGCGCCTTCGTGGCCTCGCTGCTGCGTGCCCAGGGGCTCAAGGTCGGCGTGTACAGCTCGCCGCACCTGTTGCGTTACAACGAGCGGGTGCTGATCGATGGCCAAGAGGCCAGCGATGAGCGCCTGTGCGAAGCCTTCGCCGCCGTCGAGGCGGCGCGAGGCGATATTTCCCTGACCTACTTCGAGATGGGCACCCTGGCCGCGTTCTGGTTGTTCTACCAGTCGCAGCTGGATGCCGTGGTACTGGAAGTGGGCCTTGGTGGCCGCCTGGACACCGTGAACGTGGTGGATGCCGACCTGGCCCTGGTGACCAGCATCGGCGTCGACCATGTCGATTACCTGGGTGATACCCGCGAGCTGGTGGCCTTCGAGAAGGCCGGCATCTTCCGTCAGGGCAAACCGGCACTGTGCGGTGACCTGGATCCGCCTCGGCCGCTGCTGGACAAGGCCGCCGAACTGGCTGCGCCGCTGTTCCTGCGTGGTCGTGACTTCGACCTGGCCAGTGCCGCTGGCAGCTGGAACTGGCGGGGTACTGCGGCTGATGGTGCGCAGGTAGAGCTGCGTGGCCTGCCTTTGCTCGACCTGCCCATGGAAAACGCCACGCTGGCCCTGCAGGCCTACCTGCTGATGGGCCTGCCCTGGGACGCCGGGCAGATTCGCCAGGCGCTGCTGGATACCCGTATCACGGGTCGCCTCGACCGTCGCCTGCTGAGCTGGCAGGGCAAGCAGGTGGAGCTGTTGCTGGATGTCGGGCACAACCCGCACGCCGCGGAGTACCTGGCCCGGCGCCTGGCGGCGCGGCCGCTGAAGGGGCGCCGCCTGGCGGTGTTCGGCCTGCTCGCCGACAAGGACCTGGACGGTGTTGTCGCGCCGCTGCAGGGGCTGGTCGACGACTGGGCAGTGGCGCCACTGGATACCCCGCGCAGCCGCCCGGCTGCGGAGCTGGCCACGGCCTTGACGAACGTCGGCGCTGCGGTGAAGTCTTATGCCAGCGTCGATGCTGCCCTTGAAGGGCAATGCGCGCAGGCAACGGCGGATGACCAGATCTTGCTGTTCGGTTCGTTTTTCTGTGTTGCCCAGGCACTGGAATGGCTGGAGCGGCACGCCCAGGAGGGTGGAGTAGATGGCAGTGCTGGATAAAGGGATGAAACAGCGCATGGTGGGTGCGTTGGTGCTGGTGGCGCTGGCGGTGATTTTCCTGCCGATGCTGTTCACCCGCGAGGACGAGATGCGTCAGGTGCGCGTCGAGGCCCCGCAGGCGCCGGCCATGCCAAGCCTGCCGGAAGTGAAGGTGGAGCCGGTTGCCGTGCCGGAGCCGCAGGCCATTGCGCAAGAGCCGCAACAGCCACCGGTGGTGGTGGACGAGTCCACCGCGCCGGCGAGCACGCCCAGCCAGCCGATTACCCCGTCACCGCAGACCCAGCCTCAGGCGCAGGTGCAGCCTCAGCCTCAGCCCGTCAAGCCGCAGGCGCCCGTGGCCAAGGTCGAGCCTCAGCCGGCAGCCAAGCCGGCCGCGCCGGCGGCGCCATCGAAGATCGACGTCAATGGCCTGCCGGTCAGCTGGTCGATCCAGTTGGCCAGCCTGTCCAACCGTGCCGGGGCCGAAAAGCTGCAGCAAACCTTGCGTAGCCAGGGTTACAACGCCTATATCCGCTCGGCGGGTGGCATGAACCGGGTGTACGTGGGGCCGCTGATCGAGCGGGCCGAGGCCGAGCGCGTGCGTGACGCCATCAACCGCCAGAACAGCCTCAAGGGCTTCGTGGTGCGCTTCCAGCCTGAGCGCAGCTGATATAACCCGGGGTCGGCTTTGCCGCTCATTCGCGGGTTCTGTATAGGTCTTGCAGCGGCGCGGTCCATGTGGGAGCGGCCTTGTGTCGCGAAAGGGCCGCGAAGCGGCCCCAGGATCTCAACGACACTGCCAGAATCGCCGGGGCCGCTTTGCGGCCCTTTCGCGACACAAGGCCGCTCCCACAATGATCGCGTAAGCCCGGGTAGCGCTAATCACCTGACATTCCGCTTACTCCCAGCCCGCCGCTCTGTTAAAATGCGCCGCCTCAAACGTCTGCAGGCAGCACCGTGGCATTTACCTTGGTTGATTGGGCGATCATCGCGATCATCGCCGTCTCCACACTGATCAGTCTCAAGCGCGGCTTCGTCAAGGAAGCCTTGTCCTTGCTCATCTGGATCATTGCCGGTGCGGTTGCCTGGATGTTCGGTGGTTCGCTCTCGGTGTATCTTGAAAGCTACATCCAGACGCCGTCGATGCGCGTCATCGCCGGCTGCGCCATTCTTTTCGTCGCCACCTTGCTGGTGGGGGCCATGATCAACTTCCTCATCGGTGAGCTGATCCGCGTGACCGGGCTGTCCGGTACCGATCGTTTCCTGGGCATGGCCTTCGGCGCCGCGCGCGGGGCCTTGCTGGTGGTGGTGGCCATCGGGCTGATCAGCCTGGGGCCGGTTCAACAGGACACCTGGTGGCAGGAATCACGCCTGATACCACAATTTCTCTTGGTCGCCGACTGGTCGAAAAACCTGATCCTGGGTTTTACCGGCCAGTGGACACCCAGTGGGCTGATCGGCACTCCAGCTGATCTTCCGTTCAAGGAACAGTTGCTCGGGCCGGCAAAGCCCTGAGCGCTATTCACTCAAGTTTCGTCAAAGTAGGGGTTGCGTCGCATGTGTGGCATCGTCGGTATCGTCGGTAAGTCGAACGTCAATCAGGCGCTGTATGACGCGCTTACGGTCCTCCAGCACCGCGGCCAGGACGCTGCCGGTATCGTGACCAGCCATGACGGCCGGTTGTTCCTGCGCAAGGATAATGGCCTGGTGCGCGACGTGTTCCAGCAGCGCCACATGCAGCGCCTGGTCGGCAACATCGGCATCGGCCACGTGCGCTACCCGACTGCGGGCAGCTCGACCTCGGCCGAGGCCCAGCCGTTCTACGTCAACTCGCCATACGGCATCACCCTGGCACACAACGGCAACCTGACCAACGTCGAGCAGCTGGCCAAGGAGATCTACGAGTCCGACCTGCGCCACGTCAACACCAACTCCGACTCGGAAGTACTGCTGAACGTGTTCGCCCATGAGCTGGCGGTGCGTGGCAAGCTGCAGCCGACCGAAGAAGACGTGTTCGCCGCGGTTTCCCACGTGCACAGCCGCTGCGTCGGCGGTTACGCCGTGGTGGCGATGATCACCGGCTACGGCATCGTCGGCTTCCGTGACCCCAACGGCATCCGCCCGGTGGTGTTCGGCCAGCGTCACACCGACGAAGGCGTGGAATACATGATCGCCTCGGAAAGCGTGGCCCTGGACGTGCTCGGCTTCACCCTGATCCGCGACCTGGCGCCGGGCGAAGCGGTGTACATCACCGAAGAAGGCCAGCTGTACACCAAGCAGTGCGCCGAAGCACCGAAGCTGCAACCGTGCATCTTCGAGCATGTCTACCTGGCCCGCCCGGACTCGATCATGGATGGCGTGTCGGTGTACAAGGCCCGTCTGCGCATGGGTGAAAAACTGGCCGACAAGATCATGCGCGAGCGCCCCGAGCACGACATCGACGTGGTCATCCCGATCCCGGACACCAGCCGCACCGCGGCCCTGGAACTGGCCAACCGCCTGGGCGTCAAGTTCCGCGAAGGTTTCGTCAAGAACCGCTACATCGGCCGTACCTTCATCATGCCCGGCCAGGCCGCGCGCAAGAAATCGGTACGCCAGAAGCTCAATGCCATCGAGCTGGAGTTCCGCGGCAAGAACGTGATGCTGGTGGACGACTCGATCGTGCGCGGCACCACCTGCAAGCAGATCATCCAGATGGCCCGCGAAGCCGGCGCCAAGAACGTCTACTTCTGCTCCGCAGCCCCTGCGGTGCGCTACCCCAACGTCTACGGCATCGACATGCCGAGTGTTCACGAACTGATCGCCCACAACCGTACCACCGAACAAGTGGCCGAGTTGATTGGCGCCGACTGGCTGGTCTATCAGGACCTGCCGGACCTGATCGACTCGGTCGGTGGCGGCAAGATCAAGATCGACCACTTCGATTGCGCGGTATTCAACGGTGAGTACGTCACCGGCGATATCGACGAAGCCTACCTCGACCGTATCGAGCAGGCTCGTAACGACCTGGCCAAGGTCAAGAACCAGGCGGTCAGCGCGATCATCGACCTCTACAACAACTGATTTCGGGAGCGACGGCATGACGGATCAATGGGATGCCGGACGACTGGACAGTGACCTCGAGGGTGTCGGTTTCGACACCCTGGCGGTGCGCGCCGGTCAAAACCGTACACCGGAGGCCGAGCACAGCGAAGCGCTGTTCCTGACCTCCAGCTATGTGTTCCGCACGGCTGCCGATGCCGCCGCGCGCTTTGCCGGCGAAACGCCGGGCAACGTCTATTCGCGCTACACCAACCCGTCTGTGCGTGCCTTCGAGGAGCGCCTGGCGGCCATGGAAGGCGCCGAGCAGGCCGTGGGCACCTCCACCGGCATGGCGGCGATCCTCGCCGTGGTGATGTCGCTGTGCAGTGCCGGTGACCATGTGCTGGTGTCGCAGAGCGTGTTCGGCTCGACCATCAGCCTGTTCGAGAAGTACTTCAAGCGCTTTGGCGTGCAGGTGGACTACGTGCCACTGGTCGACCTCGCCGGCTGGGAAAAGGCCATCAAGGCCAATACCAAGCTGCTGATCGTCGAGTCGCCGTCCAATCCGCTGGCCGAGCTGGTCGATATCACCGCCCTCAGCGAAATCGCCCATGCCCACGGTGCCATGCTGGTGGTGGACAACTGCTTCAGCACCCCGGCGCTGCAGCAGCCGCTGAAGCTGGGTGCCGACATCGTGTTCCACTCGGCCACCAAGTTCATCGACGGCCAGGGCCGCTGCATGGGTGGCGTGGTTGCCGGCCGTGCCGAGCAGATGAAAGAAGTGGTGGGCTTCCTGCGTACCGCAGGCCCCACCCTCAGCCCGTTCAACGCCTGGATCTTCACCAAGGGCCTGGAAACCCTGCGCCTGCGCATGCGTGCGCACTGCGAAAGCGCCCAGGTACTGGCTGAATGGCTGGAGCAGCAGGAGGGCGTGGAGAAGGTGCATTACGCCGGCCTGCCGAGCCACCCGCAGCACGAACTGGCCAAGCGCCAGATGAGTGGCTTCGGCGCGGTGGTCAGCTTCGAGGTCAAGGGTGGCAAAGAGGGCGCCTGGCGCTTCATCGACGCTACCCGGGTGATTTCCATCACCACCAACCTGGGTGACAGCAAGACCACCATCGCTCACCCGGCCACCACCTCCCACGGTCGCCTGACGCCGCAGGAACGTGAAGCCGCCGGCATCCGCGACAGCCTGATCCGCGTTGCCGTGGGTCTGGAAGATGTGGCCGACCTGCAGGCCGACCTGGCGCGTGGGTTGGCGGCACTGTGATCGAAATCCGCGGCGGTACGCCCGGCCATAACGGCCGGGTAGCCCTGGTGACCGGTGCCGCGCGCGGCATCGGCCTGGGCATTGCCGCCTGGTTGATCTGCGAAGGCTGGCAGGTGGTGCTAAGCGACCTTGACCGCCAGCGCGGCGCCAAGGTGGCCAAGGCCCTGGGTGACAATGCCTGGTTCATTACCATGGACGTTGCCGACGAGGCCCAGGTCAGCGCCGGGGTGTCCGAGGTGCTGGGGCAGTTTGGCCGCCTTGACGCGCTGGTGTGCAATGCGGCCATCGCCAATCCGCACAACCAGACCCTCGAAAGCCTGAGCCTGGCGCAGTGGAACCGGGTGCTGGCGGTAAACCTCAACGGCCCGATGTTGCTGGCCAAGCATTGTGCGCCGTACCTGCGTGCGCACAACGGGGCGATCGTCAACCTCACCTCCACCCGGGCGCGACAGTCCGAGCCCGATACCGAGGCCTACGCGGCGAGCAAGGGTGGCCTGGTGGCCTTGACCCATGCCCTGGCCATGAGCCTGGGCCCGGAGATCCGCGTCAATGCGGTGAGCCCGGGCTGGATCGATGCCCGTGACCCATCGCAGCGCCGTGCCGAGCCGTTGACCGAGGCGGACCATGCCCAGCACCCGACGGGCAGGGTAGGGACGGTGGAAGACGTGGCGGCCATGGTCGCCTGGCTGTTGTCTCGGCAAGCGGCGTTCGTCACCGGCCAGGAGTTCGTGGTCGATGGCGGCATGACCCGCAAGATGATCTACACCTGAGCATTCTGCATATCCTGTACCGGCCTCTTCGCGGGCACGCCCGCTCCCACAGGTATTTCTCACATGTCAGCATATGTGGAGAACCTGTGGGAGCGGGCGTGCCCGCGAAGAGGCCAGTACAGGCTATCGACAGCTGCAGACAGGTAAACCGCTTTTTGCGCTTTTCTGAAAAAAATTCAATGGGGCTATTGACTTAGCTTCGCCACCTGCGTAAATTTCGCGGCCTCAGCGAAGCAAACGCAACAAGCAACATCGCGAGGGTGATTAGCTCAGCCGGGAGAGCATCTGCCTTACAAGCAGAGGGTCGGCGGTTCGATCCCGTCATCACCCACCACTTCCTGAGATGTTCCTGGTGCTTCGAGTTTCGCAAGAAGACGATAGCCAGAGAGGAACGCACTGCGCAGCGGTAGTTCAGTCGG
>NZ_DKHD01000038.1:13802-14157 GCF_002453565.1 Pseudomonas sp. UBA6753
CGAGTCCCGTCCGCTGCGCCATTTTTCAGTAACAGATGGGTGCCTGGCACCGGTCTGAAGCCACAAGGCAAACGCCTTGGGCTGATCCCAGTTTCAATCGGGCGAAAGCCTGAACGATACGCAGCGGTAGTTCAGTCGGTTAGAATACCGGCCTGTCACGCCGGGGGTCGCGGGTTCGAGTCCCGTCCGCTGCGCCATCTTCGTTTCAAGGTCCCTTGAACACCTTGAAGCAAACACAAGAGAAGCGATCACGTTATCGCTTTTTTTGTGCCTGTCCTGAGGCCATCGCGCCGGAAGGGCAGACCCAGGTTTCAATCGGGCGCAAGCCTGAATGATACGCAGCGGTAGTTCAGTC
>NZ_DKHD01000038.1:14165-57221 GCF_002453565.1 Pseudomonas sp. UBA6753
GTCCCGTCCGCTGCGCCATCTTTGCCTCGAGGCCCCTTGAACGCCTCGAAGCCACGAGAAAGCGACCTTCGGGTCGCTTTTTTCGTTTTACGCCTGGCAATTGCCGCCCTTTACCCAGATTTACACGAACCTGACAGACTCTTCACCGATCAGCGGTTCCTGTGCCTGCCTGCTGTGTTGCACAATAGGCACCTTCTTGACTTACCCGGAATTCGCAATGACCAGATCTTCCGTCTTTGGTGCGCTCGGGCTGGCCCTAGTGCTGGCGGGCGTGACCGGTTGTTCCTCGAAAAAAGCCGCCGTCTATGAGCACGAGAACTTCGATGACTCGGGCACCTTCTCGCGCAGCTTCCCGGTGAGCGATGCCGGCTCCTGCGAGGCCGCCCGGCGCGCCTTGCTCAGCCAGGGTTACATCATCACCAGCAGCGGCGCCAACCAGGTGGTGGGCAACAAGAGCTTCCAGCAGAACAGCGAGAACCACCTGCAGATCAGCTTCAACGTCACCTGTGCGCCGGATGTGAGCGACGAGCAGCGTTCGACCATGTTCGCCAACGCCCTGCAGGACCGCTACGCCCTGAAAAAGTCCAACACCTCCGCCAGTCTGGGCGTTGGTGTACTGGGGTCGGTGTCGATGCCGATCGGCTCCAGCGACGACTCGATGGTCAAGGTGGCCAGCGAGACGGTGACAGCGGCGCAGTTCTATGACCGCTATTTCGCCCTGGTGGAGAGCTACCTGCCAAAGCCCAAGCCTAAACAGGAGAGCAAGGCCAAGGTCGAGGAGCCCGCGCCGAAGGTCGAAGCGCCCGCGGCTGCCCTGGGGCTGCCGGAGCAGGCCGCGGCGGCGCCGGTGCCGGCACCTTTGGTTGAAGCGGCGCCAGCCCCGGCCCCTGTTGCCCCGGCCAGCGAGGCGGTAGCCGCGCCGGTGGTGGATGACAGCCAAGGCTCGCAACCGGTGGCCCCGCCGGCGGAGGCGGCACCGATCGAGGTGCAGCAGGAAGCCCAGCCTGCCGAAGCCGCGGCGCCCGCTCTCTGATTTTCAGCCTGTACCGGCCTCTTCGCGGGCTTGCCCGCTCCACAGATAATGCACAAATTTCAGAGCCTGTGGAGATCCTGTGGGAGCGGGCGAGCCCGCGAAGAGGCCGGTACAGGGCGAACACATCCCCGTTGCAGACACCCGGTGATAACTTCCTGAACACCTGCTACGTTTACCACTCATAAGCTTGTCATCATTCCTTCACTCCACCTGCTTAGGTTGAAGGCGACACCGATAAAGAACATGAGATGAGAGGACGCAGGGCTATGGACGAATACCAGGAAGAACTTCTCGAATTCCAGGCTTATGAACTGGACACCCCGGAACCGGCTGACGACGCTACCGAGCTCTAGCCCGCCCGCCGCTGGCTGCGGCGAAACTCCCCCGGTGTAAGGCCCGTCCAGCGCTTGAAGGCGCGCTGGAAGGCCTCGGCCGACGCAAACCCCAGCAGATAGGCAATCTCGCCAAAGGCCAGCTCCGTATCGCGGATGTAGGTTTCGGCCAGGTCGCGCCGTGTTTCGCTGAGCAGGTCGCGAAAGCGCGTGCCTTCCTCGGCCAGTTTGCGGCGTAACGTCCAGGTTGGCAGTTGCAGGTGCAGCGCCACTTCTTCCAGGTCCGGTTCACGGCCACCATTGAGCAACGGGCCCAGCAGGTGGGTAATGCGCTCACCCAGGCTGCGCACCCGCGTACGCTGCAGCATTTCCGCCTCGCACAGCTGCAGCAGGTGCTGCCAGGTGCTCGGGCAGTGCCTGGGGTTGGCCAGCTGCAGCGTGGCGCGGCTCAGGCGCAGCTGGTTGCCGTCGGCCGCGAACTGCACGGGCGCGCTGCACAGCGGCTGGTAGCGCGCGGCATAGGCGGGTGCGGCAAACTCGATGTCCATATGTTCGGCCTGCACCGCCGTACCGGCCAGGTCGGCAAGCTGCGCGAGCCAGCCGGCGAGTAGCGAATCGACCACGAAACGGTTGTAGGCGTTGTAGGGGCTGATGGAGTAGAAGCGTAGCCAGGCGCCCTGGGCATCTTCCTGAAAACTGGAGTGGCCGCGGTAGTTGGCGGCGTACAGCGGCTCGAAGCGCAACAGGGTGCGTGCCGCCTCGCCCAGGTTCGGTGCCTGGGCCGCGGTGACCCCGGCCAGGCCGGCATGCGCCAGGCGGCTCAGGCGCCCCATGTGCAGGCCCAGCGCGGGCTCGCCGCACAGCTCGATGGCGGCGTGCCCCAGGTGCATGTAGCGCGGGATCGACAAGCGCGCACCAGCTTCGCTCAGGCGCGCCGCATCCAGGCCATAGCGGCGCAGCAGCGGCTCGGGGTCGTGGCCCAGTTCGCGCAGGGCCTCGGTCAGCGGCTGGACAAAACCAACCGACAGGTCGCCCAGGCGCACGCGGGGGCGGGCCATGGGCTTACAACCACAGGTTCAGCAAGCGGGCGCCAGGGCTGGGGGTGCCCGCCAGCAATTCACCCGCCTGGTGGGCAAAGCCCTGGCCGTCGCTGCCCTGTTCCCAGAACTGCCCACGCATGAATACGCTCATGCTGCTGACGCCGGCCCCGGCCGCTTCGGTCAGGCGCTGCCAGGCCGCCTGTTCGCTGACTTCGCCGCGCTGCAAGGCCAGCCCGGCGCTGGCATCCTGATGGCGATTGCCGCGCCAGGGCGCTTGCCAGCTGCCCTTGCCGCTGAGGAACACCGGGTTGGCGATCAGTTGTACCGCCTGTCGTGCCAATTGCTGATGGTTTTCCGGGTACCAGCTGTCACTGCCCACCAGCACGCCCAGGCGCCCGGCAGGGGTTTGCAATACCTGCAGCGGGTGCTGGCGGCCATCGTGCACATAGCGGCGCATTTCGCTGTCGGGGAACTGCTGGCGTTGCGGTTGGCCCAGCAGCGAGCCGTCACCGGCGAACACCACGCTGCTGTTGAACAGCGGGCCGCTGCCGGCATGCAGCACACCCTGTTTCACGTAGGGGGCGGGCAGCACGATGGAGCCGGCCACCAGGGTGACGTTGAACTCCTTGGCCAGGCCGCCGAACAGTTGCTGGTAGTCCGCAGCCATCTGCTCGGCTTTCATGCGCAGGTGCGCGTCGGCGCGCCAGTCGTCCCCGTCGGCACGGAGCATGGCCAGGCCATAGCGCAGCGGGTTGCTCAGTTCCAGCCATTGCAGGGCTTCGCGGCTTTGCGTGACCTGGTACAGCTCGTTCTTTTCGCCGCGTGCCCACAGCCAGGTACCGATGTGCTCTGGCAGCACCACCACCGTACGCGGGCCGACAAGGCCTTGGGTACGTGCCTGCTCCAGGTAGGCCGCGAGCTTGCGGTGCAGGCGTTGCAGGTTCTGGTAGTCGCCCGGGTAGAGCAGCGGTTCGACGCCGAGCAGGTTGCCGTGCTCGCCCGGCACGCCGTGGTTCAGTGCCAGTTCGATGCGCAGGTCGGACAGGTAGTGGCCTTCCGGGCGCTGCTGGGTCCAGAAACCGTAGCCGCAGAGGGCGGCGATCATCACCAGCGCCAGGGCGCTTGCCAGGAGTTTTCGCATGAAGCAGGACAGCGCCTTGGAAACGAGAGCTTCCTAGGGTAGTCGTGCTGTGCGCGAGGATCAATAACTTGTCAGTTTCGATCATTGAGCCCGTTCAAACGGCTGTTTAATGTCGCAGGCAGACAAACGACGGGGCCCGCCAACCGGTGCGGCATCCGCATTCCGTGATCACGCCACCTGGGGACCTTTCCATGGCCGCCGACCGCTACCCGCACCTGCTCGCCCCGCTGGATCTGGGCTTCACCACCTTGCGCAACCGCACCCTGATGGGCTCGATGCACACCGGCCTCGAAGAGCGCCCGGGCGGCTTCGAGCGCATGGCGGCGTACTTTGCCGAGCGCGCCCGCGGTGGCGTCGGCCTGATGGTCACCGGCGGCATCGCGCCCAACGATGAGGGTGGGGTGTATTCCGGGGCGGCCAAGCTCAGCACCGAGGAAGAGGCCGACAAGCACCGCATCGTCACCGAGGCGGTACACGCTGCCGGCGGCAAGATCTGCCTGCAGATCCTGCATGCCGGGCGCTACGCCTACAGCCCGCGCCAGGTGGCGCCCAGCGCAATCCAGGCGCCAATCAACCCGTTCAAGCCCAAGGAACTGGACGAGGCGGGTATCGAAAAGCAGATCGCCGACTTCGTCAATTGCGCGGTGCTGGCCCAGCGCGCCGGTTACGACGGTGTCGAGATCATGGGTTCGGAAGGCTACTTCATCAACCAGTTCCTCGCCGCCCACACCAACCACCGCACCGACCGCTGGGGTGGCAGCTATGAAAACCGCATGCGCCTGGCGGTGGAGATCGTCAGCCGGGTGCGCGGCGCGGTCGGGCCGAACTTCATCATCATCTTCCGCCTGTCGATGCTCGACCTCATCGAGGGCGGCAGCACCTGGGACGAAATCGAGCTGCTGGCCAAGGCCATCGAGCAGGCCGGCGCGACCTTGATCAATACCGGCATCGGCTGGCACGAAGCGCGTATCCCGACCATTGCCACCAAGGTGCCGCGTGCGGCCTTCAGCAAGGTTACCGCCAAGCTGCGTGGCGTGGTGAACATTCCGCTGATCACCACCAACCGCATCAATACTCCGGAGGTGGCCGAGGCGGTGCTGGCCGAGGGCGATGCGGACATGGTCTCGATGGCACGGCCGTTCCTGGCCGACCCGGACTTCGTCAACAAGGCCGCTGCCGGCCGCGGCGACGAGATCAACACCTGCATCGGCTGCAACCAGGCCTGCCTGGACCATACCTTCGGCGGCAAGCTGACCAGTTGCCTGGTCAACCCGCGTGCCTGCCACGAGACTGAGCTCAACTACCTGCCCGTGCGCACCGTGAAGCGCATTGCCGTGGTCGGCGCTGGCCCGGCCGGCCTGGCGGCAGCCACGGTGGCGGCCGAGCGCGGCCACGCGGTAACCCTGTTCGATGGCGCCAGCGAGATCGGCGGGCAGTTCAATGTGGCCAAGCGGGTACCGGGGAAAGAAGAGTTCCATGAAACCCTGCGTTACTTCCGCAACAAGGTCAAAAGCACGGGCGTGGACCTGCGCCTGAATACCCGGGTCGATGTGCAGGCCCTGGTGGACGGTGGCTACGACGAGATCATCCTGGCCACCGGCATCGCCCCGCGCACGCCGGCCATCCCCGGTGTCGAGCATGCCAAGGTGCTCAGCTACCTGGACGTGCTGCTCGAGCGCAAGCCGGTGGGCAAGGCTGTCGCGGTGATTGGTGCGGGCGGCATCGGTTTCGACGTTTCCGAGTACCTGGTGCACCAGGGCGTGGCTACCAGCCAGGACCGTGAGGCGTTCTGGAGGGAGTGGGGCATCGACACCCATCTGCAGGCACGTGGTGGCGTGGCCGGGATCAAGGCCGAGCCGCATGCCCCGGCGCGGCAGGTGTACCTGTTGCAGCGCAAGAAATCCAAGGTGGGTGACGGCCTGGGCAAGACCACCGGCTGGATTCACCGTACCGGGTTGAAGAACAAGCAGGTACAGATGCTCAACAGCGTCGAGTACCTGGGTATCGACGATGCCGGCCTGCACATTCGCGTGGCCGATGGCGAGCCGCAGGTGCTGGCGGTGGACAACGTGGTGATCTGTGCCGGGCAGGAGCCGCTGCGCGAACTGCAGGACGGGCTGGTGGCGGCGGGGCAGTCGGTGCACCTGATTGGTGGGGCCGATGTGGCGGCCGAGCTGGATGCCAAGCGGGCGATCAACCAAGGTTCGAGATTGGCGGCTGAGCTCTGAGATCGCCGGGGCCGCTTTGCGGCCCATCGCGGGCTTGCCCGCTCCCACAGGGATAGCGCACTCCTGACAGTGGGAGCGGGCAAGCCCGCCCCGGGATATCACTGGTAAACTCGCACGATGCACTTTGACCTGCCCCAAGCCCCCCTCCAGCCCCTGAACCTGCCTTGGCTGACAACAGCGCAGGTCAAAGCCGCCATCCTGCGCCTGGACCTGATCGACCCGCTGATCAGTGGCAACAAATGGTTCAAGCTACGCCACCACCTGCAACAGGCCAGCGCCAGCAACGCCCCGGGCCTGATCAGCCTCGGCGGCAACCATTCCAACCACCTGCACGCCCTGGCCGCTGCCGGCAAGCGCTTCGGCTTCGCCACCGCCGGCCTGCTGCGTGGCCACGCCCAGGACACGCCAACCGTGCGAGACTTGCAGGCGCTGGGCATGGAACTGCACTGGTTGGGCTATGGCGGCTATCGCGCACGAAACCAAGCGGGTTTCTGGCAGCCTTGGCAAGCGCGCTACCCGGGTTGGCACTGCATCCCCGAAGGGGGCGGCGGGCTGGCTGGTGCACAGGGCTGCGCGCTGATCATGCAGCAGGCGCGCGCGCAAATCGCGGCACTGGGCTGGTCGGGCTACGACGCCTGGTGGCTGGCTGCCGGAACGGGGACGACCCTGGCCGGCCTGGTAATGGCCGAGGCGGGTGCACATGTGGTGCATGGTGCATTGGCGGTACCCAGGGACCATGGTGTGCCGGAGGCGGTAGCGACATTGGCCGGCGCGCATGGCTACCAGCTGCACGACGCCTGCCGTGGCGGTTTCGGCAAATTCGACGCCGAGCTGCTGGCGTTCATCACCGATTGCGAGCGGCACACCGGCGTGCCGCTCGAAGCCCTCTACACCGGCAAGGCCCTGCTGGCCCTGCGTGAGCAGGTCGAGGCCGGGCTGTTCGCGCCCGGCACCCGCCTGATCGTGGTGCACACCGGCGGCCTGCAGGGCCGGCGCGGTTACTTGTAGGGCAGCATGCGCAGCAGCGTGTTGTCGCGCTGCACATAGTGGTGATACAGCCCGGCCAGAGCGTGCAGGCCGATCAGCCAGTAGCCCCAGCTGCCGATGCGTTCATGCCAGCCTTTGATGAACTTGGCCTGGTCCGGGTTCGGGCCGATCAGGTGCGGCAGCTCCAGGCCGAAGAACGGCACTGGTTTGTCGGCGGCGCTGAGGATCAGCCAGCCGGCCAGCGGCAGGAAGATCATCAGCAGGTACAACGCCAGGTGCATCAGGTGCGCGAGGCCGGTCTGCCAGGCCGCAGGTTTGGGCACGATGGGTGGAGTCGGGCGGCTCAGGCGGATGGCCAGGCGCAACCAGACCAGCACGAACACGCTGAGCCCGAGCATGAAGTGCAGGTCCTTCATCAGGTTGCGTTCGACGCTGTCCTTGGGGAACAGGCCACGCAGTTCGATAAGGGCATAGACAGCGGCCAGCAGCACCAGCATCAGCCAGTGCAGGGCGATGGACAGGCGCGCGTAATGGGTCGCGGGGGTGGATGAAACCATGATCGGTCCTCGTCATCAGGTCGGAATGGCGCTCTTGCCGGCGCTCAGGAAGTACTGTAATGGCTACGGGGGAACAAATCTTTGCGCCAGGTCTGTGAAAATTGTGTTGTCTGCACCGGCTTCATGCCTCAGGGGAAAATGGCCAGCTGTCAGCCACCAGAAACACCCGCTCGGCCTCCTGCCACGCCCCGTCAGCCTCTTGCTCCAACCTCACCAGCAACTGCGCCGGAGCCTGCCGCTCCAGCACGTGCAGCCACGCCGCAAACTGCTCAACCGCCCAGCACTCCTGCGCCTCGACCCGCGCGGGCGCCAGCCAGGCATGCCGTTGCAGCGGCTGCCATCGTTCACCTTCGCCCATGACCCAGTCCCGCCTCCGCAGCCAGCGCCCGCGCAAGTGCTGCGGGTTGGCGCCCTGTGGTGGCTGCGCATGCCCAGGCCACGGGTAGAACAGATAGCCACCCAGCCACACATGTGCCTGCACCTGCTCCACCCCCAGCCGGGCCAGCACCTCGCGGCTGTGCGCCCCCGCTGACATGGGCAGCTGGTGCCGCGCCAGGTGCGCCAGTTTGCTTCCCAGTCGGTCATGGCAGCCCGGCCCCAGCCAGGCGGCGGGGTCGTGCCCGGGATGCTCCGGGCCCAGGTACAGCTTGATGGCCAGTTCCAGGTGGTGCACACCATCGCGGTCGCGCAGCACCACATCCAGCTCGCCCAGGGTGCGCCCGCCGTCGCGAATCGCCAGGTTGGCCGCCAGCAGTTCGATGCCCGGAGCCTGGCCCAGGGCGAATTGCCACAGCCGTTCGTAGTAGTGCCCCAGGCGCCGGCTGCCCAGCTTCGCCAGCCAGTCGCGCAATGGGCGGTCATCGTCATCCAGCGCCCGCAGCCAATCTGCCAGGCGCTGTGGCTGGTCCGCCCACAGGCTGCCCGCCAGCGGGTGGCGCTGGGGGCAGGGCGGGGCGCTGAGCAACGGGGGCGACAGCAGGGCCCAGGCCAGGTCGCGCACGTTGGGGCGGCGTAGCTGCCGGGGCAGGTCGTGGAGCAGGGCGAATGGCATCATCCTGCGAGCATAGCCGGTTTGCCGCTACCCGGTGGTTTCGCCCATAATCGCGGCATAGTCACCCGCCGCAGAGCCTCGCAGGAGCCCCATGGAGCAGTTTCGCAATATCGGTATCATCGGCCGCCTTGGCAGCTCGCAGGTGCTCGACACCATTCGCCGACTGAAAAAATTCCTCCTCGAGCGCCACCTGCACGTGATCCTCGAGGACACCATCGCCGAAGTGCTGCCCGGCCATGGCCTGCAAACCTCCACCCGCAAGCTGCTGGGCGAGGTCTGTGACCTGGTCATCGTGGTCGGCGGCGACGGCAGCCTGCTGGGCGCCGCCCGCGCCCTGGCCCGGCACAACATTCCGGTGCTGGGCATCAACCGAGGCAACCTGGGCTTCCTCACCGACATCCGCCCCGACGAGCTGGAAGAGAAGGTCGCTGAAGTGCTCGACGGCCACTACCTGGTGGAAAACCGCTTCCTGCTGCAGGCCGAAGTACGCCGCCACAACGAAGCCATCGGCCAGGGTGATGCGCTGAACGACGTGGTGCTGCACCCGGGCAAGTCGACGCGCATGATCGAGTTCGAGATCTACATCGATGGCCAGTTCGTCTGCAGCCAGAAGGCCGACGGCCTGATCGTCGCCACCCCCACCGGCTCCACCGCCTACGCGCTGTCGGCCGGCGGCCCGATCATGCACCCCAAGCTCGACGCCATCGTCATCGTGCCAATGTACCCGCACACCCTGTCGGGCCGGCCGATCGTGGTCGACGGCAACAGCGAGCTGAAGATCGTGGTGTCCAAGGACCTGCAGATCTACCCGCAGGTATCCTGTGACGGCCAGAACCACTTCACCTGCGCCCCCGGCGACACCATCACGGTGAGCAAGAAACCGCAGAAGCTGCGCCTGATCCACCCGCTGGACCACAATTACTACGAGGTCTGCCGCACCAAGCTAGGCTGGGGCAGCCGCCTGGGAAGCAGGGACGACTGATGCTCGATCCGGCGCGTAGTTTCGACATCATCGGTGACGTGCACGGTTGTGCGCTGACCCTTGAACGCCTGCTCGACGCCCTCGGTTACAAGCGTGTGGCAGGTGTATGGCGCCACCCGCGGCGCCAGGCGCTGTTCCTTGGCGACATCGTCGACCGCGGGCCACGCATTCGCGAGGCGCTGCACATCGTCCACGACATGGTCGAGGCCGGCCAGGCGTTCTGCATCATGGGCAACCACGAGTACAACGCGCTGGGCTGGGTTACCCCGGCACTGCCTGGCAGCGGCAAGGCCTTCGTGCGCGAGCATACGCCGCGCCACGCCCGGTTGATCGACGAAACCCTGACTCAGTTTGCCCATCACCCCGCTGACTGGCACGACTTCGTCAACTGGTTCTACGAATTGCCACTGTTCCTCGACGCCGGGCGCTTCCGCCTCGTGCATGCCTGCTGGGACCCGCGGCTGATCGAGCCGCTGCGCCAGCAGTACCCCGACGGGCGCGTCGACGAGCACTTCATCCAGGCCTCGGCGGTGAGCGGCAGCTTTGCCGCCACCGTGTGCAATCGCCTGCTGCGCGGCACCGACATGCGCCTGCCGGACGGCCTGACCCTCACCGGTGGCGACGGCCTGACCCGTGCCTTCTTCCGTACCAAGTTCTGGGAAGAAGACCCGCAAACCTACGGCGACATCGTGTTCCAGCCAGACGCCCTGCCCGCGGAAGTGGCCAGCACCCCGCTCAGTCACAGCCAGAAGAACGCCTTGCTGCGCTATGCCGAAGACGAGCCCATGCTGTTCGTCGGCCATTACTGGCGTAGCGGCCGCCCGGCGCCGATCCGCGCCAACCTGGCCTGCCTGGACTACAGCGCCGTGCTCTACGGCAAGCTGGCCGCCTACCGGCTGGATGATGAAACCCGCATCGACCCGCACAAGTTCGTCTGGGTCGATGTCGACCGCCCACAGGCCAACCAATGAACATTATCGAAGTGATGCGCCTGCCGCTGTCGGTCGACCTCAGCGGCTTCGTTCACCTGCTGCAGCGCCTGCAGGTGCCGCACCGGGTCAGCGAGGAGGGCGATGCCCAGGTGCTCTGGGCCCCCGACACCCTGGCCGCAGACGTCCGCGAACTCTACCAGCGCTACCCTGACGGCAACGCCGACCTCGAACTTGCACAGGACCCTGTGGGAGCGGGCGAGCCCGCGAAAGGGCCCTCCCTGGCGGAACAGGCCCGCGCCTGCAAGATCACCACCCTGACCCTGCTGCTGTGCTTCATCGTCGCCGGCCTCACCGGCCTGGGCGACAACTTCACCACCATCAGCTGGTTCACCTTCCTCGATTTCCGCGTCCAGGGCGACTACCTGTACTTCAGCCCGCTGGCGCAAGGCCTGGACGAAGGCCAGTGGTGGCGCCTGGTATCGCCCATGCTGCTGCATTTCGGCGTGCTGCACCTGGCCATGAACAGCTTGTGGTACTGGGAACTGGGCAAACGCATCGAATTGCGCCAAGGCCCGTGGGCGCTGCTGGGCCTGACCCTGCTGTTCAGCCTGGTGTCCAACCTGGCACAGCACTACAGCAGCGGGCCGAGCCTGTTCGGCGGCCTGTCCGGCGTGCTGTACGGCCTGCTCGGGCACATCTGGCTGTACCAGTGGCTGGCCCCCGACCGTTACTTCAACCTGCCCAAGGGCGTGCTGGTGATGATGCTCATCTGGCTGGTGGTGTGCCTGAGCGGCGTGATCGACACCCTGGGCCTTGGCCAGATCGCCAATGCCGCCCACGTCGGCGGGCTGCTCATCGGTTGCCTGACCGGGCTCTTGGGTGGGGCGCTGGCCCGGCGTAAACTGTCGGCTTGAATCAGGAGACACTATGTCCACTTTCGCGCAAATGATTGAAAACATCACCCCGGAAATCTACGAGAGCCTGAAACTGGCCGTGGAAATCGGCAAATGGTCGGATGGCCGCAAGCTCACTGCCGAGCAGAAAGAGCTGTCGCTGCAGGCGGTAATCGCCTGGGAGATGAAAAACCTGCCCGAAGACCAGCGTACCGGCTACATGGGCCCGCAGGAATGCGCCTCGAAGTCCGCGCCGATCGCCAACATTCTGTTCAAGTCGGACTCGGTACATTGATCGAACTCGCTCGTGGCTCGTTGAGCAAGATGGCGGTAAGCCTGCAGGCGCCAGTGGTGCAGTACAGCTTCCGTCTGGATGACACGCAGGTGCCGGTCAACCCGCTGATCGGCCAGCGCCTGCGCCTCGAATACCTCGGCGCCATTCACTGCAGCCATTGTGGCAAGCGCACCAAGACCAGCTTCAGCCAGGGTTACTGCTACCCGTGCATGACCAAACTGGCCCAGTGCGACGTGTGCATCATGGCCCCGGAAAAGTGCCACTACGACGCCGGCACCTGCCGCGAACCGTCGTGGGGCGAACAGTTCTGCATGACCGACCATGTGGTCTACCTGGCCAACTCGTCGGGGATCAAGGTCGGTATCACCCGCGCCACCCAGCTGCCCACCCGCTGGCTCGACCAGGGCGCCAGCCAGGCCCTGCCGATCGTGCGCGTGGCCACCCGCCAGCAGTCCGGCCTGGTCGAAGACTTGCTGCGCAGCCAGGTGCCGGACCGCACCAACTGGCGCGCCCTGCTCAAGGGCGATGCCGAGGAGCTAGACCTGGTCGCCATTCGTGAACAGGTGTTCGACGCCTGTGCCGATGGCCTGCGCGAGCTGCAGGGGCGCTTCGGCCTGCAGGCGATCCAGCCGCTGGCCGACGCGGAAGTGGTGCAGATGAAGTACCCGGTCGAGGCCTACCCATCGAAGATCGTCAGCTTCAACCTCGACAAGGACCCGGTAGTGGAAGGCACGCTGCTGGGCATCAAGGGCCAGTACCTGATCTTCGACACCGGTGTGATCAATATTCGCAAGTACACGGCCTACCAGTTGGCCGTGCTCCAGTAAAAAGGACCTGCACATGCGTACCGAACAACCGCAAGTGATCTACCTCGAGGATTACCAGGCGCCCGAGTACCTGATCGACGAGACGCACCTGACCTTCGAGCTGTTCGAGGACCACACCCTGGTTCACGCGCAACTGGTCATGCGCCGCAACCCGGCACGCGGTGCCGGCCTGCCGCCACTGGAGCTCGATGGCCAGCAGCTGGAACTGCTGCGCGCCTCGCTGGATGACCAGGAGCTGCAGCCGGGCGACTACCAGCTCGATGCCGACAGCCTGACCGTGCAGCCCAAGGCCGAGCGCTTCACCCTCGACACCAGCGTGAAGATCCACCCCGAAAGCAACACCGCACTGGAAGGCCTGTACAAGTCGGGCAAGATGTTCTGCACCCAGTGCGAGGCCGAAGGTTTCCGCAAGATCACCTACTACCTCGACCGCCCGGACGTGATGAGCACCTTCACCACCACGGTCATCGCCGAGCAGCATCGCTACCCGGTATTGCTGTCGAACGGCAACCCGATCGGCAGCGGGCCGGCAGACGATGGTCGCCACTGGGCGACCTGGGAAGACCCGTTCATGAAGCCGGCCTACCTGTTCGCCCTGGTGGCCGGTGACCTGTGGTGCGTCGAGGACAGCTTCACCCGCCAGTCCGGCCGTGACGTGACCCTGCGCATCTACGTAGAGCCCGAGAACATCGACAAGTGCGACCACGCCATGGTCAGCCTGAAGAAGTCCATGCGTTGGGACGAAGAAGTCTATGGCCGCGAGTACGACCTGGACATCTTCATGATCGTCGCGGTCAACGACTTCAACATGGGCGCCATGGAAAACAAGGGCCTGAACATCTTCAACTCCAGCTGTGTGCTGGCCCGTGCCGAAACCGCCACCGATGCGGCCCACCAGCGCGTCGAAGGCGTGGTCGCCCACGAGTATTTCCACAACTGGTCGGGCAACCGCGTCACCTGCCGTGACTGGTTCCAGCTGTCGCTGAAGGAAGGCTTCACGGTGTTCCGCGATGCCGAGTTCAGCGCCGACATGAACTCGCGCACGGTCAAGCGTATCGAAGACGTGGCCTACCTGCGTACTCACCAGTTCGCCGAAGACGCTGGCCCCATGGCTCACCCGGTGCGCCCGGACAGCTTCATCGAGATCTCCAACTTCTACACCCTGACCGTATACGAGAAGGGCGCCGAAGTGGTGCGCATGGTTCGTACCCTGCTGGGCGCAGACGGCTTCCGCAAGGGCAGCGACCTGTACTTCGAACGCCACGATGGCCAGGCGGTGACCACCGACGATTTCATCAAGGCCATGGAAGACGCCAACGGCGTCGACTTCACCCAGTTCAAGCGCTGGTACAACCAGGCCGGCACCCCGCGCCTGGAAGTCAGCGAGGCCTATGACGCGGCCGCGCAGACCTACAGCCTGACCTTCCGCCAGAGCTGCCCGCAGACCCCGGACAAGGCCGAAAAACTGCCGTTCGTGATCCCGGTGGAGCTTGGCCTGCTGGATGCCGCAGGCAACGACCTGCCGCTGCAACTGGCCGGCGAAGCGACGGCGCAGGGCACCAGCCGCGTGCTGTCGGTGACCGAGGCCGAGCAGACCTTCACCTTCCAGGGCATCCAGGCCAAGCCGCTGCCTTCGCTGCTGCGTGGCTTCAGTGCACCGGTCAAGCTGAGCTTCCCCTACGACCGCGACCAGCTGATGTTCCTGATGCAGCACGACAGCGACGGCTTCAACCGCTGGGAGGCGGGGCAGCAGTTGTCAGTGCAGGTGCTGCAGGAGCTGATCGGCCAGCATCAGCGCGGCGAAGCACTCAAGCTCGACCAGCGCCTGATCAGCGCCCTGGGCACCGTGCTCGGCAACGAGTCGCTGGACCCGGCCATGGTTGCCGAAATGCTCTCGCTGCCGGGTGAGGCCTACCTCACAGAAATCAGCCAGGTGGCCGACGTGGACGCCATCCACGCTGCCCGCGAGTTCGCCCGCCAGCAGATCGCCGAGCAGCTGTTCGACGCCCTGTGGGCGCGCTACCAGGCCAACCGCGAAGTGTCGCGCAGCACCGCCTACGTGGCCGCCGCTGAGCACTTTGCCCGCCGTAGCCTGCAGAACATTGCCCTGTCGTACCTGATGCAGAGCGGCAAGCCGCAGGTGCTGGAAGCGACCCTGGAGCAGTTCGACCAATGCGACAACATGACCGAGCGCCTGACTGCGCTGGCCGTGCTGGTCAACTCGCCGTTTGAAGCCGAGCGTGCCAAGGCCCTGGAAAGCTTTGCCGAGCACTTCAAGGACAACCCGCTGGTCATGGACCAGTGGTTCAGCGTGCAGGCGGCCAGTACGCTGCCGGGCGGGCTGGCGCGGGTCAAGGCGCTGATGCAGCACCCGGCGTTCACCCTGAAGAACCCGAACAAGGTACGTGCGCTGGTCGGCGCCTTTGCCGGGCAGAACCTGGTCAACTTCCATGCGGCGGATGGCTCCGGCTACCGCTTCCTGGCGGACCTGGTGATCGAGCTGAATGCGCTGAACCCGCAGATCGCCTCGCGGCAGCTGGCACCGCTGACCCGCTGGCGCAAGTATGACGATGCGCGTCAGGCCCTGATGAAGGGCGAGCTGGAGCGGATTCTGGCTTCTGGTGAGCTGTCCAGTGATGTGTATGAGGTTGTGAGCAAGAGCCTGGCTTAAGGGCCAAGGGGGCTGCTTTGCAGCCCTTCGCGGGCACGCCCGCTCCCACAGGGATACCACTGCTTTCAAGGCCTGTGATATCCCTGTGGGAGCGGGCGTGCCCGCGAAGGGCCGCACAGCGGCCCCGGCTTTACAAGGCCGACAACAAAACATAACACCCCGCCCGTTGTGTTCCCGCAAATATCCCCGCTACGATCCCCTCAAGCTATTGCAGGCCTCTAGATCAGGCTTTTCGCAGTACCTGCAGTGCATTGACCCACCACACAAGAACACAACAGGGGGACAGTCATGAGGGAACAGAACAGGCGCTTTGCCTGGCCATTGGCAGCCGGCGCGGTACTGGCGCTGGGGCTTGGCATGTGGGCTGACAGCGTGCAAGCCGCTGCCGCCGACGAGTATTCCACCGAATCGGCCAAGGCCAGCCAGAGCCTGCTGATCGACGCCACCCATGCCGGCAAGCGCCTGGTGGTGGTAGGCGATCGCGGTCATATCCTGTTCTCCGACGACCAGGGCAGCACCTGGACCCAGGCGCGGGTGCCCACCCGGCAACTGCTGACCGCGGTGTTCTTCCTCGACGACAAGCGCGGCTGGGCCGTCGGCCACGATGCGCTGGTGCTCGCCAGCAGCGATGGTGGTGCCACCTGGAGCAAGCAGTTCGAAGACCTGTCCCGCGAAGCACCCTTGCTCGATGTCGCCTTCCTCGACGCCCGGCACGGTTTTGCCGTAGGTGCCTATGGCGCCTTGCTGGAAACCACCGATGGCGGCCAGCACTGGCAGGACGTCGCCGAGCGCCTGGACAACCCCGACCAGCTGCACCTGAACGGTATCGCCCAGGTGCGTGACGCGGGCCTGTTCATCGTCGGCGAGCAGGGTGGCATGTTCCGCTCCGCCGACAACGGCCAGACCTGGGCCAAGGTCGAGAGCCCTTACGAGGGCTCGCTGTTCGGCGTGATCGGCACTGCCCAGCCGCACACCCTGCTGGCCTACGGCCTGCGCGGCAACCTGTTCCGTTCCACCAATTTTGGTGACAGCTGGCAACCGATCGAGCTCAAGGCCGCACGTGGCAACCTCGAATTCGGCCTGGCAGGCGCTACGCTTGTCGAGGACGGTAGCCTGGTGCTGGTCGGCAATGGCGGCAGCGTGCTGCGCAGTACCGATGATGGCCAGACCTTCAGTGTCTACAACCGCGCCGACCGCATTGCCCTGGCCGGCGTCAGCGGCCTGGCCGATGGCGGCCTGCTGCTGGTAGGGCAGGGTGGCGTGCACCTGGCTGACCCACAGGGTGCTGACCAGGAGGTGCGTCCATGACCAGCAGGGAGAGCATCACCATGCACCCGCATCACCAGGACAAGGCCACGCTGCTCGAACGCCTGATCTTCAACAATCGCCCCGTGGTCATCGCCCTGTGCGTACTGGTCAGCATCTTTCTGTTCTGGCAGGCCACGCAGATTCGCCCGTCCACCAGCTTCGAGAAGATGATCCCGCTGCAGCACCCGTTCATCGAGCAGATGATGGAGCACCGCAACGACCTGGCCAACCTCGGCAACACCGTGCGCATCTCGGTGGAGGCCGTGAATGGCGACATCTTCGACAAGGACTACATGGAGACCCTGCGGCAGATCCATGACGAAGTGTTCTACATCCCTGGCGTCGACCGTGCCGGGTTGAAGTCGCTGTGGAGCCCCAGCGTGCGCTGGAGCGAGGTCACCGAGGAAGGCTTTTCCGGTGGCGAGGTGATCCCCAACACCTACAACGGTTCGCAGGACAGCCTCGACACCCTGCGCGACAACGTGCTCAAGTCGGGCCAGGTGGGGCGCCTGGTGGGCAACAACTTCAAGTCCAGCATCGTCGACGTGCCGCTGCTGGAGAGCTACCCAGACCCGCAGGACCCTGGCAAGCAGGTGAAGCTGGATTACCAGCAGTTCTCGCACCAGCTGGAAGAAAAGATCCGTGACAAGTTCCAGGCGCAGAACCCCAACGTGAAGGTGCACATCGTCGGCTTCGCCAAGAAGGTCGGCGACCTGATCGACGGCCTGGTGATGGTGGCGATGTTCTTTGGCGTCGCCCTGGCCATTACCTGGGTGCTGCTGTACTGGTTCACCTGGTGCATCCGTAGCACCATCGCCGTGCTCATCACCACCCTGGTGGCGGTGGTCTGGCAGCTGGGCCTGATGCATGCGGTGGGCTTTGGCCTGGACCCGTACTCGATGCTGGTGCCGTTCCTGATCTTCGCCATCGGCATTTCCCATGGGGTGCAGAAGATCAACGGTATCGCCCTGCAGTCGAGTGACGCCGACAACGCCCTGACCGCCGCCCGGCGCACGTTCCGCCAGCTGTTCCTGCCGGGGATGATCGCCATTCTCGCCGACGCCGTGGGCTTCATCACCCTGCTGATCATCGACATCGGGGTGATTCGTGAACTGGCCATCGGCGCTTCCATCGGTGTGGCAGTGATCGTGTTCACCAACCTCATCCTGCTGCCGGTAGCCATCTCCTACGTCGGCATCAGCAAGAAGGCCGTCGAGCGCAGCAAGCAGGACGCCACCCGCGAGCACCCGTTCTGGCGCCTGCTGTCGAACTTCGCCAGTGCCAAGGTGGCGCCGGTGTCGGTGGCCCTGGCGCTGGTCGCCTTCGCCGGTGGCCTGTGGTACAGCCAGAACCTGAAGATCGGCGACCTCGACCAGGGCGCGCCGGAGCTGCGCCCCGATTCGCGCTACAACCAGGACAACAACTTCATCATCAGCAACTACTCGACCAGTTCCGACGTGCTGGTGATCATGGTCAAGACCCCGCCGGAAAGCTGCTCGATCCACTCGACCATGGCGCCGATCGACGAGCTGATGTGGACCATGCAGAACACCCCGGGCGTGCAGTCGGCAATTTCCCTCGTGACCGTGTCCAAGCAGGTGATCAAGGGCATGAACGAGGGCAGCCTGAAATGGGAAACCCTGTCGCGCAACCCGGACATCCTCAACAACTCCATCGCCCGCGCCGATGGCCTGTACAACGGCGACTGCTCGCTGGCGCCGGTGCTGGTGTTCCTCAACGACCACAAGGCCGAAACCCTGGAGCGGGTCACTGCCGTTGCCAAGGCGTTTGCCGACAGCCACAACAAGGAAGGCCTGCAGTTCCTGCTGGCGGCGGGCAATGCCGGGATCGAGGCGGCGACCAACGAGGTGATCAAGTCGGCCGAGCTGACCATCCTGATCCTGGTGTACATCTGTGTGGCGGTGATGTGCCTGATTACCTTCCGCTCGTTCGCCGCCACCCTGTGCATCGTCCTGCCGCTGGTGCTGACCTCGGTGCTGGGCAACGCGCTGATGGCCTACATGGGCATCGGGGTCAAGGTGGCGACCTTGCCGGTGGTGGCGCTGGGTGTGGGCATTGGCGTGGACTATGGCATCTACATCTACAGCCGGCTGGAAAGCTTCCTGCGTGCCGGGTTGCCGTTGCAGGAGGCTTATTACGAGACCCTGCGCTCGACTGGCAAGGCAGTGCTGTTCACCGGCTTGTGCCTGGCCATCGGCGTGTGCACCTGGATCTTCTCGGCGATCAAGTTCCAAGCCGACATGGGGCTGATGCTGACCTTCATGCTGCTGTGGAACATGTTCGGTGCGCTGTGGCTGCTGCCGGCGCTGGCAAGGTTCCTGATCAAGCCTGAGAAGATGGTGGGCAAGGAGGGCGGGTCGATTTTTGCCCATTGAATTGCAGGGGCCGCTTTGCGGCCCATCGCCGGCAAGCCAGCTCCCACAGGTACAGCGCAAGCCTCCAGATTTGTGCGATCCCTGTGGGAGCTGGCTTGCCGGCGATGGGCTGCAAAGCAGCCCCATGGCTATAATGCCAACTCATTTCAGATTGGTACCCCCATGTCCCCCCTCGCCACCGCCCTGCAGTCCTGCGACATGCTCCTGATCGACGGCCTGCACGCCTTCGACTTCACCTCCGATGAATCCGGCCTCACCATCGAATGCATGGACGGCCGCCAGCTCCGCCGCTGGTCCTTCACCCCCGAGCAGATCACTGCCGCCATCGCCGTGGGTGACGAGTGGCAACTCGACGATGCCAACGGCGAGCATCGGCTAGTCTGTATGAGTGCCTTTCGTGCCCCGGATGATGACGAAGATGAATCGGATCTGGACGAGCCTGCTGACCGCTAGCCTGATGAGCATGACCCTCCACGCCCACGCCGCCAGCTTGCTGGTGGGCAGCTACACCGATGGCGCCAGCCAGGGCATCTACCGCTATCAGTTTGACGAAAAGACCGGCCATATCGGCCCTGCGCCGCAGCAGGTGGTGAAGAGTATCAGCCCTTCGTGGCTGGTATTGTCGGCCGATCAACGCCAGCTGTTCGCGGTCAATGAAACCCCGAACGGCCATGCCAGTAGCTTCAGCGTCAGTGCAAAAGGCGAGATCAAGCCCATCAACCAGGTGGCCAGCCAAGGTGACGAGCCGACTCACGCCAGCCTCAGCCAGGACCAGCGTTATCTGTTCGTGGCCAACTACGCAGTCAAGCCCGACCCTGGCGGCAGCCTGGTGGTAATCCCGGTGGCCAAGGACGGCAAGCTCAAGCCGGTGGTGCAACAGGCCCGGCACAAGGCGAGCGGGGTCAACCCCGAGCGCCAGGCCGGCGCCCATGTGCATTCGCTGGTGCTGTCACCCGACGGCCGCCACCTGTATGCCAGCGACCTGGGTGCCGACAAGGTGTTCATCTACCGCTACGACGGTGCCAGCGCAGACCACCCGTTGACGCCGGCGATCCCCGCGTCGGTGGACCTGCCGCCGGGCAGCGGGCCGCGCCACCTGTTGTTCGACGCCAAGGGCCGGCACGCCTACCTGACCCTGGAAATGAGTGCCGAGGTGGTGATGTTCGATGTGCAGGAGGGCAACCTGGTCGAACGCCAGCGCCTGCCCCTGACCGAGAGCAAGGAGGCTGCGGCGAAAGCGGCAGGTGGCTTGCACCTGTCGGCAGACGGGCGCTTCCTGTATGTGAGCAACCGAGGCACGGCCAACGAGATCGTGGTGTTCAGCGTGGGCAAGCAGGATGGCCAGCTGACATTCCTGCAGCGCCGTTCGGTGGAGGGGGATCATCCCCGCGAGTTCGCCCTCGACCCGAGCGACAACTTCTTGCTGGTGGCCAACCAGAAGAGCAACCAGATCGTAGTGATACGCCGCGATCCGCGCAGCGGCAAGCTGTTGGAGACGGTGCAGACGCTGAAGCAGGATGCGCCGTCGGACCTGAAATTCATCGAGTGATATCGATCGGCGTGATAATCGATACTGCCGCAATGAATTTTTGCCTGCGGCTTCGGCGGCGTAAGTTTGACCCAAGGCCCAAACGGGCCAACGTCAAACCACCGCCGTCGAGGTCAGCCCAGATGAACTTCAATCTCTTCCCGGTCATTGCCGCATCCGCCATTTCCGCTTCGGTCGTATTGCCGACGCATGCCCATGCCGACAGCAGCGGCAAGGCGTCCGCCACCCATAGCTACACCGAACAGTACCTGCGCCAGAGTGCCAACTTCCATGCGGCATTGAGTGGCAAGCACAACCACTGAATCCTGTACTGGCCCTATCGCCGGCAAGCCAGCTCCCACAGGGGTTGAGCAGGCCTCAGGTCCAGCGCCGTACCTGTGGGAGCTGGCTTGCCGGCGATAGGGCCAGTACAGGAAACAGGGTTCATTTGGCCATTACGGCCTTGAACAGCTCCGAAGCCAACCACCCCTCCAGCCAGCTCCGCACCCGCGGATAAGCCGCCTCGGCGAACCACTGCGGTTCGACCCCGGCAAACTGGCGCATCAGGGGCAGCAACGCGGCATCGGCAATGCTCGGGTGCGTGGCCAGCAAGTAGGGCCTGCCTGCCAGCAGGCCTTCGAGCTCCGCCAGCCAGGCCTCGGCCTGCTGGCGGTAATGCTCGCGGGTATGCTCGGGGTAGCGCTCGGCATACTTGTACAGGTTCACCTGCGCCTTGAACGTGCTGTCGTTGCGCGCAATCAGTGTTTCAGCCTGCTGCGCCGCCACAGGGTCGGCCTGCAGCCGCCAGTCCTGCGGGTCGTTTTGCTCCAGCGCCCAGCGCATGATGTCCAGGCTTTCTTCGAGCACCCCGGCACCGGTATCCAGTACCGGCACCGTTCCCTTGGGTGACAAGGCCAGCAGCTCTGCCGGCTTGTTTTTCATCGCTACCTCGCGAATCTCCACCTCGCACCCCGCATAGCGCAGGGCCAGGCGCGCGCGCATGGCCCAGGGGCAGCGGCGGAACGAGTAGAGGATCACCCACACACCTCCACGTCACTCAGGCCATTGCCTTGGCGGCGTACCTGGATCTGCACCGGGATGCGTTCGTGCATTTCCTGCACGTGGGAAATCACCGCCACCTTGCGGCCCTGGGCCTGCAAGCCGTCGAGTGCATCCATTGCCAGTTGCAGCGACTCGGGGTCGAGGCTGCCGAAGCCTTCGTCGATGAACAGCGATTCGATGCGCAGCGTGCTGGAGGCCATCGAGGCCAGGCCCAGGGCCAGGGCCAGCGATACCAGGAAGGTTTCCCCGCCAGACAGCGAGTGCACCGAACGCAGTTCGTCACCCATCTCGGTGTCCAGCACCAGCAGGCCGAGGGCGCTGCCGCCGCGCTTGAGGCGGTAGCGGCGGGCCAGCTGGCGCAGCTGGGCGTTGGCGTGGTGCAGGAGCAGGTCGAGGTTGTAGCCCTGGGCGATCTTGCGGAACACATCGCCCGAGGCCGAACCGATCAGGGCGTTCAGGCGAGCCCAGCGTTGCCACTGCTGGTGGGCCTGTTCGATTTCCGCCGCCAGCGCCTGGTGCGCCTGTTGGCGACGCTGATCATCGGCCTGCTGTGCACGCAGTTCGGCGCATTGCTGCTCATGGCCGGCCAGGCGTTCACGCAGTTCGGTCAGGGCCTGTTCCAATGCGTCGGCCGAGGTGTCCACAGTCATTTGCGCGGCATGTTGCTGCAGGCGTTGTTCACGTTCCTGCAGCAGCACGCGGCCCTGTTCGATGGCCTTTTCGGCGCCTTGCAGGCGCTGGCGCAGCTCATTGACTTGTACGTCCTCCATGCCCAGCAGGCGATCCAGGCCGGCGTCGTCCAGTTCCGGGTGTTCTGCGCGCCACTGGGCGATCTGGCCCTGCAACTGCTGGCACTCGGCGTCCAGCGCCTGCTGCTGCTGGGTGTTGGCCTTGAGTTCGCTGGCCAGTTGCACGCCTTGGGTACGCAGCTCCTGCAGGCGCTGGGCAGTGTCGGCGTCGAGGGCGCGGGCCTGCTCCAGCGTGGCGTCCATGTGCTGTTGCCAGGCTTCGGCGCTTGCGTGCTCGCCAAGCAGTTCGCCAAGCGAAGCCTGGGCCTGTTGGCGCTGCTCGTCGAGGGCGGCAAGTTTCTGCTGCAGCTGCTGCTGGGTCTGCACGCGTGCCTGCTGCTGGTCGCGCAGCTTGTCCAGCTGGGCCTGGCGGGCTTGCTGTTCTTCCTGTTCGTCCTTGCGCTGCTCCAGTTGCTGCAGGCGTTGGGCGATCTGCTGATCCAGGGCGAGGAAGGCATTGGCCGGGTCGTCGTTCAAGGCCTTGAGGGCCTCTTCGGGCAATACGCCGGCAAGGTCCTCGAGGCCTTGCTGCAACTGCTGCTCGTCGCTGGCCAGGGCCTGGTGCTGTTGCTCCAGGTGGCGTTGGGCTTGCTGTTGCGCCTGCTGGGCGGCCTGCAGTTGCTGGTTGAGACGGGCTGCATCTTTTTGCAGGGCGAGCAGGGCGCTCTGGCGTTTCTCGTCCTGGGCGATTTCTTCGTCCAGGCGCCGCAGCTGGCTGTCGAGCCAGGCACTGCGGGCCTTGTCGTCCTGCGGGGCCAGGGCCGGCCACAGGCTGTGCGCCTGCACCTGGGCCACCAGCGGTTGCAGCTGTTCGCCCAGTTGCTGCTGTTGCTGCTGGAAGTCCTTGAGCTGGGCGTTGACCACGCCCAGCTGGGTGCGCAGCTCCACCAGCTTGCTGTTGAGGGTTTCGACCTGCTTCTGCGCGGCATCTTCTTCGGCCTGGTCATGGCGACCCAGGCTTTGCAGCAGCGCTTCAGGCTGGTGGAACGGGTGCTCGGCGCTGCCGCACACCGGGCAGGGTTCGCCGTCGCGCAACTGGCCGCGCAACTCTTCGACGCTGGTATTGCGTGCCAGGCGCTGGCGTTCCAGCAACTGGCGGGTGAGGTTGAGCGCTTGCTCGGCGGCTTCCAGCTCGGCCTTGGCGGCGGTGCCTTCGGTAATCAGTTGCTGGCGCTGCTGCATGGCCTGCTGCTGACGCACGCGCACGGCCTCCAGCTGCTGGCGCAGTTCCAGTTCACGGCCATGCAGGCGTGACAGCTCTTCCACGGCGCGCTGCTGCTTGCGGTTGTCCTGCAGCATGCCGCCCAGCAGGTCGATCTGTTCTGCCAGGGCCTGGGGTTCGGCCTTGGCTTCGCGGAACAGCAGCTCGAAGGCATCGCGCTCGGCCTGCAAGTGCGCATTGGCCTGGCTGGCCTGGGCCTGCAGGCCGGGCAGCTCTTCACGGCCCTTGGCCAGGCGGCCACCGATCAGCATCACTTGCTTCAGTTGCGGCAGGTAGGCGTGCCAGGCATTGGCCAGGCCCGCCAGGTGCTGGCTGTCGGCGAGCGCGGTATCGATCTGCGCCAGTTGCTGCAGGCTGCGCTGCTGGTTGTCTTCCAGCTGCTGCAGGTGCTGCTGGCCTTCGGCGACCTGCTGCTCGGCCTGCTGGCCGGCGCTGCGCTGTGCTGCCAGCTCCTGCTCCAGACGGGCCAGGTTGTCCTGGGCGGCGAAGGCCTGGCGCAGGCGAGGGGCGTTCTCGCTGTGTTGGGCCTGGCTATCGGCAAGCGCCTGACGCGCGGCGTCCAGCGCCTGTTCGAGCTCGCTGGTGCGCACTTGCAGCTCGGCTTGCTGCTGCTGTTGCTCGGCGATCTTCGCTGCCAGCGGTGCCAGTTGCGCGGTCAGTGTCTGCTGGCGGTGGAACTGGTGACGTTGCGGGGCCAGGCGCTCCAGGCGCACGAGGTCCAGGCGCTGCTCAGCCAGTTGTTGCCAGCCCTGTTCGGCGGCCTGCAGCGCGGTGCCGGCTTCGGCGTGCTGGGCCTGCAGCTGGCGCTGCTCGTTCAGCCAGTTGCGTTGCTGCTCCAGCTGGCGCTCGCCGGCCTGGTCGGCCTTGAACTGCTGCTGCGCCTGTTCCAGGCGCTGGTCGAGCTCGGCGCGGGCTTCGGCGGCCATCGGCAGCAGGTGGCTGGCACGGTCCTTCAGGGCATTGTGGGCCTCGCCGGCTTCGCGTGCCTTGCTGAAGGCCCGCTGGCCCAGGCGGGTGTAGATGGCGGTGTTGGTGAGCTTTTCCAGCAGCTCGCTGCGTTCTTTGTCGTCGGCCTTGAGGAAGGCGCCGAATTCGCTCTGGGCCAGCATCACCGCGCGGGTGAACTGTTCGAAGTTCAGGCCCAGGCGGGCTTCGACCAGTTGCTTGTATTCGTTCTTGCCGCTGCCCAGTACCTGCTCGCTGTCCAGGTCATAGAAGCTCTGGCGGCTGTGCTGCAGCTTGCCGTTGGCCTTGTCGCGGGCGCGGTTGGCTTCCCAGCGGGCGCGGTAGCGGCGGCCATCGATGCCGACGAAATCGACTTCGGCAAAGCCGCTGCCGGTGCCGCGGCGCAGCAGGTTGCGCGGGTCGGAGGTAGGGATCTCGCCGTCTGCATCCGGTACCTTGGCCTCGCGGCCAATGTCGTTCAACCGTGGCACGGTGCCGAACAACGCCAGGCACAGGGCGTCGAGCAGGGTACTTTTACCCGCCCCGGTAGGCCCGGTGATGGCGAACAGGCCGGCGCTGGCCAGCGGTTCGGCAGTGAAATCGATATCGACTGGGCCGGCCAGGGATGCCAGGTTCTTCAGGCGGATGGCAAGAATCTTCATGGCTGTTCCTCTTCCTGCTGCACGTCCTGCAACAGCAGGGCGAAGTCGGCCAGCGCCTGTTCGTCGGCGGGGTTGCCATAGGCCTGCTCCCAGGCGCGGCTGAACAGGTCCTGCGGGGTCATCTGGGCCAGTTCGACAAAGGCCAGGTCATCGTCTTCGGCATTGTTGCGGCCGGCGTATTCGGCGCTGATGCGGATCAAGCGCACGGCCTTGCCTTCCAGTGCGGTTTCGATCTGCTGGCGCAGGTCGGGTTGCGGCTCGTCCAGTATCACCCGCACCTCCAGCCAGGGCTGGCGGTTGGGGTCTTCGAGCAGGTCGATCACTGGCAGGTCGGCCAACTGCTCCAGCAGTTCGCCCAGTGGTGCCGGGCCGACCCGTTGCAGGGCCACGGCGCGCGGTACCGGGCGCGGTTCGACGCTGACCAGGCCGGTGCCGTCCAGCTCCACTTCCAGCACCTGGTGCGGGTAGTTGATTTCGGCGAACGACAGCGGGATCGGCGAGCCGCTGTAGCGGATGCGTTCTTCGCGGTTGACCTTCTGCGGCTTGTGCAGGTGGCCCAGGGCGACGTAGCTGATGGCCTTGTCGAACAGCTTGGCCGGCAGCGCCTCGGCGTTGCCGATGATCAGGCTGCGCTCGGAGTCCTCCGACACCGCGCCACCGGCCATGTGCGCGTGGCTGATGGCGATCAGCGCCTGGTCCTTCTTGCGCTTCTTTTGCGCGGCGGCGATCAGCTGCTGGTGCACCTGGGTGATGCCTTGCAGGTAGTCGTCGCCCAATTGCGGGCCGGTCACCTCGGCCGGGCGCAGGAAGGGCAAGGCCACGCACCAGGCGGCGACCTTGCCACGGCCGTTGGTCAGCGGAATCAGCAGGCGCTCGGCGTCCAGCTGGCCCTCGTCCAGCCAGTGCACACGGCCCAGGGCATGGGTGCGCAGGCGGCGCATCAGCGCCGCGGGCAGCTCGATGCGCGAACCGGAGTCGTGGTTGCCGGCGATCATCACGATGTCCAGCTTCGGCTGTTGTTCGTGGGCCTGGACGATGAAGTCGTAGAGACGTTCCTGGGCTTTGACCGGCGGGTTGACCGTGTCGAAGATATCGCCGGCGATCAGCAGCGCATCCGGCTGGCGCAGGCGCAGCTGGCCGAGCAGCCAGTCGAGGAAGCAGGCGTGTTCGAAGTCGCGTTCCTGGCCGTGCAGGCTTTGGCCCAGGTGCCAGTCGGAGGTATGAAACAGACGCATGGATGACCTGTTGGTGTCGAGTCGAGCAAGCGGGGAAAGGGCGGTATGGTAACCCAAGCATGGGGCTAACAGGTGCTCGCCTGAAAGTGTGTCGGCGAACACCTGGCAGCCTTGATGCGATCACGCTCCTACAGGGGCCGCGCTTGTCTTGGGGCTGTGTCCTAAGCGGGTTGATCCTGAAGCATTGGGGTGCAAGTTCAGAAATATCTTACGGTGGCACCGGCTGCGCCGGTGTTCGCGGGCACGCCCGCTCCCACAGGTACAGCGCAAGGTTCTCGGCGGGCGCGGTTACTGTGGGAGCGGGCATGCCCGCGAAGAGGCCCGCACAGCAACCACTTACTTGGGATAGAGCGGCGGCAGGCTGCCGTTCTCGCCGGTCGGCAGCAAAACTTGCTCAGCCGGCGGAATCGTACCGATCGCCCGCCACAAATCCTCACCCTGCCAATACTGCCCGCTCTCGCTATACAGCGCCCCGTTCAACCCATCCAGTGCATCCGACAACGGCACGAACCGCGCCGCCATCTCGGCCAGGGTCTCCGGCTGCTGGCGAGCCCAGGCGTCCAGCGCCTGGCGGGTTGCCTGCGGGTCGTTGGCCTGGCACGCGCGCTTGAGATCATCCAGCAAGGTACGCGGGCTCGGCCCGGCCTGCGCGGCGCGCAGCACCGCTGGCTGCGAGCGGGCGCGCCACCACAGGGCAAAGCCCAGCAAGGTGGTGAGGGCGAACACCAGGGTGGCCAGCTGCCAAGGCCACAGCAAGCTGCTGGCACTGCTGTTGTCACCAACCGGGGTGTCGGCGCTCAGCGCCGGGTTGTCCTGCACGTTCAGCGTGCGCGCCGGCAAGCTGCTGTGCTCCAGGTGGTCTTCGCGGGTGTTCCACCAGGCCACTTCCAGCGCCGGTAGGGCCAGCGCACCGCTGTGGGTCGGCACCAGGGCTTCGCGCTCTTCGCGGTTGGCGGTCATGCCGCGCTCGCTGATTTCGTTGCGCAGCAACGGCTGGTCGGGGTAACGGCGCAGGCCGGTGATTTCGGTGGCTGGCAGCGGCGGCAGCTGGGTGCTGGACAAGCCTTCGGCACGCAAGGTGATGTTGCGGGTCAGCGAGTCGCCAATCTGCACCTGCTGGTTGCCAGGGTCGGGGTTCCAGTGCTCTTCCAGGGTCAGGCTGCGGGCCGGTAGCCATGGCACGCCAGCAGGCCAGGCCGCCGGAATCGGCCGCACGGCCAGGCGCAATGGCAGCGAGCTGACCTGCACCTGGTGGCCGGCCCGGGCCGTGCCGTTGGCTTGTGGGGCTTGGTCCGGGCTGGCGGCGGCGGTGGCGGTGAAGGTCAGTGGCGGGATTTCGAGGGTGCCGCTTTGCTGGGCATACACGGCATAGCGGGTTTCGATCACGCCGTGGCGGACGCCGTTAATTTCTTTTTCATAGGTGCGCGATTCACCCAGCGGTTCGACTTTGGCGTTTTCCAGTTGCAGCGGGCTGAGGCTGCTGTCGTCGTACAGTGCCACCGAATGGTAGATGCGCAGGGTGAGCACGGCTTGGGCCTGGACGTAGACCTCGCTGCTGTCGAGCGTGGCTTCGATGAACACCTGCGAGGCACTGTCCTGGCGGCTGGCATCGGCCTGCAGCACTTGCAGTTCGATGGCCTGGCTGTGCGACTGGCCCAGTTGCAGTTCGGGGATGCGCAGGCTGCCGCTGCGCCGCGGCAGCAGGGTGATGATCCAGCGGGTGCTGGCGCGGGTTTCGCCGTCGAGGCTGTGCAGGCTGTTCAGCTGGCGCGTGCCGCGCACTTCGAAGTCACCCTCCAGCGCGCGCAGGTCGGGCTTGCCGAACTGGGTGACGTCCTGGCTTTCCAGGGTCAGCTCCAGGCTTTCGCCGGCTTCCAGGCGGGTACGGTCGACGCTGGCGCGCAGCAACGGTTCGGCCTGGGCCAGCACGGCCCACAGCAGACTGAGGAGAAAGACGCCGAAGCGACTCATCGTGGGGTTTCCTGATGCAATTGCTGTTCATACCAGAATTTGCGCCGCAGCAGCTCCGCCGGGTTGTCGGGGATCTCCCGCAGCCATTGTTCCAGGGCCTGGCGCTGTTCGGCATCGAGGCTGGTCGATACCGGGCGCTGCGGCGGCTGGATGACGCTGTCATCCGCGCCCGCCTGGTTGCCGGGCGCTACCTGGCTGTTGTTGCTGCCTTCGCCGGGCTGTTCGGCGCTGGCTTGTTCGTCGTTGCCGGGCGTGCCCTGGGCCGGGCTGCTGGCCGAGCTGCTGTTGCCTTCGGTTTCGCTGCCGGGCGTGCCTTGGGCATCGCTGCTGGCTGGTTGTTCCTCGGCCTTGGCTTCGCGCTGCTGCAGCAGTTGCTGCACCAGTGCCTGGTTGTCCAGCGCCGCTTGCAGGTCGGGCTGGCGTTCCAGGGCTTGTTCGTAGGCGTCCAGGGCGGCTTCCAGTTCACCGCTATGGGCCAGGGCATTGCCTCGATTGTAGTGGGCGGCGGCAGTGTCGCCTTGGGAAAAGGCTTCGGCGGCGCCAGCATAGTCGCCCGCCTGGTACAGGGCCATGCCGCGCCATTGCGGGTCCTGGAACTGGCGCGCGGCACTGGCCGGGCGGTTCTGCTCCAGCAGGCGCTGGCCTTGCTGGTCGGGGCGCAGCCACAGGTCGTTGAACTCGAAGGCCTGGCTGGGCTGGGGCAGGGCCAGCAGCAGCGGCAGGCAGAACAGCCAGCCGCGTCGGCCGGCACAGGCGGCCAGCAGCAACAGCGGCAGCAGCAGCCAGTAACCCTGGTCGGCCCAGCTGTCCAGTTGCAGGGTCTGGCCGTCATTGCGCCCGGCGCGCGGGTTGTCGAACAGGCCCAGGCCACGCAGGTCGAGGTCGTCGATGCGGGCATGCCGGTAGCGCCCGCCGGTGCCGCTGATGAAGCCCTTGAGGCTGGCGCTGTCCAGGCGTGGCAACAGGATGCCGCCCTGGTCGTCCTTGAGGTATTCGCCATTGGCCTGGCGCACCGGTGCGCCTTCGCGGCTGCCGATGCCCAGCATCAGCAGGCTCGGGCCCTGGCGGCCGAGGGCCTGGGCGATGCCTTGGCGCTCCGGGGCGCTGAGCGACGAGCCTACCAGCAGCAGGCGGCCCTGGCCCAGGCCGCTCTGGGCCAGCAGGGCCAGGCCTTTTTGCACGGCCAGGTCGGCGCGCTGGCCGGGTTTGGGCATGATCGACGGGTCGATCGCCTCGAGCAGGTTGCGGCTGGTGGCCAGGTCATCGGACAGTGGCACCAGAGTGTGCGCGGAGCCAGCGTAGACCACCAGCGCGGTCTGGCTGTCGCGGCGGTGCTCCAGAAGGTCGAGGATCTTGCGCCGCGCCTGCTCCAGGCGGTTGGGCGGGCTGTCCTCGGCGAGCATCTGCGGGGTCAGTTCGAGCAGGATCACCAGCGGGTCGGCCGGGCGCTGGCGGCTTTCTTCCACGCGCTGCCAACTGGGCCCGAGCAGCGCCAGGATCACCAGCACCCAGGCCAGGCCCAGCGCCACCCACGGCAGCTTGCTGGTGCTGCCGCTGCCACCGCCAAGCAGGACGCCATGGAACGCCGGCGGCAGAATCATCTGCCAGCGCCCGGCGCGCTTGCGCCGGTGCCACAGTTTGTACAGCAGCCAGGCGAGCAGGGGCACGGCCAGCAGCCAGAGCGGGCGCAACCATTCGGGCCACAGTTCGATCATCGCCGCCTCCTCAGGCGCAGGCGCTTCAGGCGCTGGCGCCATTCCGGGTGCGGTTGCAGGAAGCGCGGCTTGCGCAGCAGGCGGTGCAGCAGGTTGTCGGGCCATTGCACGGCCAGCACCAGCAGCACGCTCAGCAACAAGGCCAGGGCCAGGGGCCAGGCATACAGGGCCTTGGCCGTGCGCGCCTGGGTCGGTTGCTGGGCCACCGGTTCGAGCTGGTCGAGGGTGTCGCCGATGGCGTCCAGTTCGGCGCCGTCATGGGCGCGGAAGTAGGTGCCGTGGGTGATGTCGGCAATTTCCTTGAGCGAGGCTTCGTCCAGGTCCAGGCTCGGGTTCAGGCCGAGCAGGCCAGGGGTGCCACTGGCTTCGGGGTTGGCACCGATGCCGATGGTGTAGATGCGCACGCCTTCCTGGGCGGCCAGGCGGGCGGCAGTCAGCGGGTGGATCTGCCCGCCGTTGTTGGCGCCGTCGGTGATCAGCACCAGCACCCGGCTTTGTGCCGGGCGTTGGCGCAGGCGCTTGACCGCCAGGCCAATGGCGTCGCCGATGGCGGTATTCTTGCCGGCGATGCCGATCTGCGCTTCGTCGAGGAAGGTGCGCACGGTGCGCCGGTCGAAAGTGAGCGGCGCCTGCAGGTAGGCCTGGCTGCCGAACAGGATCAGGCCCACGCGGTCGCCCTCGCGGTCCTGCAGGAAGTCACCGAGCAGCGCCTTGACCAGGTCGAGGCGGCTGATTTCTTCGTTCTGCCACTGCATGTCGGGGAAGTCCATCGACCCGGACACATCCACCGCCACCAGCAGGTCGCGGCCGCTGGCAGCCACTGGCACCGGCTCGCCCAACCATTGCGGGCGGGCGGCGGCGCACAGCAGCAACAACCAGATGACGACAAAGGGCGCCTGCTGGCGCCAGGTCGGCAGGTTGAGCCGCGCGCGGCGCCCGGCCAGGCCTTCCAGTTCGTCGAGGAAGCCCACCTTGAGCACCGGTTCGCCGCTGTCGGCGGCCGGCAGCACCAGGCGCGCCAGCCACGGCAGCGGCAACAGGGCGAAGACCCACGGCCAGGCCAGTTCAAACATGCTTGCGAATCCAGGTTTCGACGGCTTGGCTGAGCCCGGCGATGGCCTTGTCGTCGAGCTTGCACTCGGGTTTGTAGGCGCCTTCGACCAGTACCATCCAGCGGGTCAGGCCGGCGGCCGGGCAGCGGTTGTCGAGAAACGCCAACCACTGGCGGCCGTTGAGGGTATGGCTGTTGGCACCCGGGTAGTGGCTGCGGCACAGGCGCTTGAGCAGGGCGTTGATCTGTTGCAACCAGGCCCCGGCCGGGGCGCCGTCGTAGGGGCGCGGCAGGCGCGCCAGTTCGGCCAGCGCTTCCACGCGCACCGGGTCCAAGGGTTGTTCGGCGCGCACGATGCGGCGTTTGCCCGGGCGCCAGTGGCGCACCCGCCACAGGCCCCAGGCCAGCAGCGGCATCACGGCCAGCAGCAGCCACCAGCCGGGTGCCGGTGGCCACAGGCCGATCGGCGCGGGGGCGATCAGCGGCTGCAGTTGGTCAAGCGGGTTCATTGGCCGCTGCTCTTCATGACGCGCTCCGTGGCCGCTGGGCGTTCAGGTACTCGCGCAGTTGCTCGATCATTTCGCTTTGGGTGCTCAGTGGCATCAGCAGCACGCGCAGCTTTTGCGCCATCAGCTCCCAGCGCTCGATGCGCGCTTCGGCCTGCTGGCGGTAGGCCTGGCGCAGGTTGGCGTCCAGGGTGTCGAGCTCCAGCTGCGCGCTGCGCTGGGCGAAGCGCAGCAGGCCGGCGGCGGGCAGGGCGTGGTCGAGCGGGTCGGACACCGGCATCAGCAGCAGGTCGCAATGGCGCGAGAGCATGGCCAGGTGCTGCTCCACCTGGGCAGTGAGCGAGCGCTCATCGCAGATCACGATGGCCAGGCTGCCGGGGCGCAGCACTTCGCGGGCGCGGCGCAGGGCCAGGCCCAGGCTGTCGGCCCCGGGCGTGGCCTCGGTGTGCAGCGCCTGGTTGACCTTGGCCAGGCGGTTGAGCAGTTGCAGCAGGCTCTGCTTGCTGCGCCGGGGCTTGATTTCGTGGTGTTCGTTGTCGCCGAACACCAACCCGCCGATGCGGTCGTTGTGGCCCAGCGCGGCCCAGCCGAACAGCGCGGCGGCCTGGGCGGCCAGCACCGACTTGAACATCAGCCCCGAGCCGAAGAACAGCCGTTGGCTCTGCTCGACGAGGATGAAGATGGGCCGTTCGCGCTCTTCGTGGAACAGCTTGGTGTGCGGTTCCTGGGTACGCGCGGTGACCCGCCAGTCGATGTTGCGCACATCGTCGCCGGCCTGGTAAACGCGCACCTGGTCGAAGTCCACGCCGCGCCCGCGCAGCTTGGAGTGGTGCAGGCCCACCAGCGGGCTGCGCTGGCCGGGCCGGGAAAACAGCTGGATTTCGCGCACGCGGTGGCGCATGTCGATCAGCTCGGCAAGGCCGATGCGGATGCCGGGTTCGGCCAGCGACGCTGTGGGCATGGGCTCAGGCAACGGCGACGACGTCGAGGATGCGCTGGACCACGCGGTCCTGGTCGATCCCTGCCGCCTCGGCCTCGAACGAGAGGATGATGCGGTGGCGCAGCACGTCGAACAGCACCGCCTGGATGTCTTCGGGGCTGACGAAATCGCGCCCGGCCAGCCAGGCGTGGGCGCGCGCGCAGCGGTCCAGCGAAATGGAACCACGCGGGCTGGCGCCGTAGGCGATCCAGTCGGCCAGTTCGGCATCGAACTTGGCTGGGGTGCGGGTGGCCATCACCAGTTGCACCAGGTATTCCTCTACCGCGTCGGCCATGTACAGGCCGAGGATTTCCTTGCGGGCGGCGAAGATCGCCTGCTGGCTGACCCGGCGCTCTGGCTTGGTCTCGCCGCCCAGGGCTTCACCACGGGCCTGCAACAGGATGCGCCGCTCTACCGCAGCGTCGGGGAAGCCGATTTTCACGTGCATCAGGAAGCGGTCAAGCTGGGCTTCGGGCAGCGGGTAGGTGCCTTCCTGCTCGATCGGGTTCTGCGTTGCCATCACCAGGAACAGCGGCGACAGGTCGTAGGTGCTGCGGCCCACGCTGACCTGGCGTTCGGCCATGGCTTCGAGCAGTGCGGACTGTACCTTGGCCGGGGCGCGGTTGATTTCGTCGGCCAGCACCAGGTTGTGGAAGATCGGCCCCTGCTGGAACACGAAGCTGCCGGTTTCCGGGCGGTAGATTTCGGTGCCGGTGATGTCGGCCGGGAGCAGGTCGGGGGTGAACTGAATGCGATGGAACTGCGCCTCGATGCCTTCGGCGAGCTCTTTGATGGCCTTGGTCTTGGCCAGGCCCGGCGCGCCTTCGACCAGCATGTGGCCGTCGGCCAGGAGCACGATCAACAGCCGCTCGACCAGTTTCTCCTGGCCTAGGATCTGGGAAGAAAGAAAGGTGCGCAGCGCGATCAGCGCTTCACGGTGTTCCATCGGTGACGGTTCCTGGTATGGGGCCGCAGGCGGCTGGAAGCAGCTGCCCTGGCAAGGGGTAATACTTTAATCCATCCGGGGGGGTGGCGACCAATGGCGGCAGGGAAATTTATCCTTGCCCGGGGCCATGCAGGTCCGGAAATGTCCTGCATATGGCTGGCCATTGGCTGATGTTCCGCGGCGGTGTGCTGGCGCCTGCTTGTGCTTTTTGTACAAGCAGGAGGCAGGACAATGGACCTGAACAGCTGTAGCACTGCACGCATCACGCCGGTCACTCTGCGTTTTGGCGTGTTCTTCGATGGCACTGGTAACAATCTGAACAATGTGATGCCGGTGGATGCACCGGTGGGTAAAGGGGGCAGTTATGCCAATGCCTTGAGCAACGTGGCCCTGTTGCATGCGCTGTATCCGGTGCAGGGGGCCAATGCTGACGGGACCATGGCGTTTCTGAAGCGCTATGTCGAGGGCGTGGGCACCCTGGCGGGGGAGGCGGATCATGCCTATGCCTCGGCCACCGGGTGTGGGCGCTGGGGGGCCGAGGCGCGGGTCGCCGAAGCCTTGGCGGGCATTGCCGGGCAGTTGCGGGACTGGGGCCAGGCGCACCCACAGGCAAGGCTCGAGCGGGTCGAGTTCGACCTGTTCGGTTTCAGCCGGGGCGCGGCGGCTGTGCGGCATCTGGCCAACCTGCTGCATGATGGCGGCGGCAGCCTGTTGGCTGCGCCCTGCGGCATCGTCATCAACTTCATCGGCCTGTTCGACACGGTGGCGGCGATCATCGCGCCGCTGCAGGGCGACTTCGACCCCGCCGACGACCGCCATGGTGGCTTGCGCCTGGGCCTGGGTGCGGGCATTGCCCGGCAAATGGTGCAACTGGTGGCGGGGGACGAGCAGCGGCACAACTTCCCGCTGGTGCGCAGCGGCCATGACATCGTGTTGCCAGGCGTGCACTCGAACATTGGCGGTGGTTACCCGGATACCACGCAAGAGCAGGTGCTGCTGTGCAAACCGCAGTCACAGCGGGTGCCGCTGAGAATGCGCGTCGAGCACACGCGTGTGCATGCAACAGTCAGTGCGTTGCTGGCGTCGTCGTTTGGTGAAATGGGCGCGCCCAGGCCGCGTGTGCTGGCCTGGGAGGAGCCGATTGCCGGTGGCCTGCCTAGCGAGGCGCAAAAGCAGGTTTATGCGGCGGTGTACCGCGAGCGGGAAGTGGCGGGGCAGCTTTCCCGGGTGTACCTGAGCATCATGCGTGAGTTGGCGGTGCGGGCGGGTGTGCCGTTTGCGCCGTTGGGCGGGCAGGCTGAGCATCGGTTGCCGGAGGAGTTGCTGGGCATCAGCCGCAAGTTGCATGGGTTTGCCTTGGGTGAGAGTGAGCAGCCTGGGTTGACCGAGGATGAGCTGCGTTTGTTGCGCGACAGGTATGTGCATGCGTCGGCGAACTGGAATGCGTTGAAGGGGTTGCGTAACAGTGTGCTGGATGTGCTGTTCGTCGATCGGCCGGGGGCAGCAGGGCGGGTGATGCATGCCAACCCGGTCGCTTGAGTCGTCTGTGGGCGTGGGTTTGCATGGCACCGGCTGCGCCGGTGTTCGCGGGTGAACCCGCTCCCACAGGTCCTGCGTCAACCCTGAGAGCGGCGCGATACCTGTGGGAGCGGTCTTGCGGCTGCGATGGTTCAGTCAGCCGCGCCCAGGGCGTCCAGCAGGCCCTTCAGGTACGCGCTGCCTTGCGCATCCAGCGGCTGCAGGGGCAGGCGTGGAGCGCCGACATCCTGGCCGAGCATCTTCAAGCCGGCTTTGATGGTGGTGGGCAGGCCACGGCGGGTGATGTATTCCAGCAGTTCGTACTGGCGGTAGAACAACGCGCGAGCTTCAGCCAGGTCGCCTTGCTGCACCGCGTCCCACAGCGCCAGGTTCAGCGCCGGGATCAGGTTGGGCGCGGCAGTGCACCAGCCGGTGGCACCGGCCACCAGGGCTTCCAGGGTGAGCGGGTTGCAACCGTTGTAGAAGGCCACCTGGCCATCGGTGGCCTTGAACAGGCGGTGCATGCGCTGGATGTCTCCGGTGCTTTCCTTGACCATCGTCACATTGGGCACTTCGCCGAGGATGCGCAGGATCAGCTCCACAGACAGGTCGGTGCCGCTGGTGCCCGGGTTGTTGTAGAGCATGATCGGAATGTCGATGGCCGCGCCCACCGCCTTGTAGTGGGCGACCACTTCGGCTTCGGTGAGCTTCCAGTAGGAGATGGGCAGCACCATCACCGCCGTGGCGCCGCAGGCCTGTGCCAGGCGGGCGCGCTGCACGGTGCGTGCGGTGGTCAGGTCGGAGACGCTGACCACGCTGGGCACGCGGCCGGCAATGCGTGCCAGGCTGAAGCGCACCACTGTTTCCCATTCGCTGTCGGACAGGTAGGCGCCTTCGCCGGTGCTGCCCAGCGGTGCGATGGCGTGCACGCCGTCGGCGATCAGGCGGTCGATGGACGTGCCCAGGGCATCCAGGTCGAGCGTGCCGTCTGTCGTGAAGGGAGTGATGGTGTAGCCGATAACGCCGCGAATTACAGGTGTAGACATAACCAGGCACCTCTGCCGTTGTTGGGGAAAGAGTACAGCTTCAGTCAGCCCAGGCAGTCGCCATGGGCACGCAAGGCACGGCGCGCGTAATAGCTGAACGCGGCACCATGACGTTTGGGGGTGGAGATCCAGTCGTGGGCTTCCTTGCCCAGGGCATCCGGGATGGGGCGGATGTCACCGGCACCCATGGCCAGCAGCTGCATCTTGGCTGCGCGCTCGAATAGCAGGGCGAGCACGCAGGCTTCCTCGATCGAGCGGCCGGCGATCAGCAGGCCATGGTGGGAAAGCAGGATCGCGCGCTTGTCACCGATCGCCCTGGAAATGATTTCACCTTCTTCGTTGCCCACCGGTACGCCGGGCCATTCCTTGAGGAACGCGCAGTCGTCGAACAGCGGGCACAGGTCCATGTGCGAAATGGCCAGTGGCACTTCCAGCATCGACAGGGCGGCGCTGTGCAGCGGGTGGGTGTGGATGATGCAGTTGACGTCGGGGCGTGCGCGGTACAGCCAGCTGTGGAAGCGGTTGGCCGGGTTGGCCATGCCGCGGCCTTGCAGCACGGTGAGGTCTTCGTCGACCACCAGCAGGTTGGAAGCGGCGATCTCGTCGAAGCCCAGGCCGAGTTGTTGCGTGTAGTAGGTGCCAGGCTGCTCGGCGCGGGCGGTGATCTGCCCGGCCAGGCCGGAGTCGTGGCCACCGTCGAACAGGATGCGGCAGGTGAGGGCGAGTTTTTGTCGAGGGGTGTAGGTGTTGTCGGCCAGCGCCGTCAGCATCTGCTGCTGGGCGAGTTTGACGAGTTGGTCCTTGGGGGTCTGCATGGTGGTCGTCATGGGCGGTACCTGCATGGGGAAGGGCGATGGGATTGCTGATCGGCGAGGACGCCATCAGGACACAATCGCGATATTAATGACACAAAGTGTCATATGCAAGCGATGTGTCATCGCCAGCGCCAGTCATCTGAGACTGCGAGGGGGGAGGTATGGCGGGGTTGTCAGAGGTGGTGCAGGCAACGATCGGCAGGCCAGCCCTGGTCACAGGGCTGGCACGTACTCTTCAAGGCGCGCCGAACAGCATCGTCCAGTAAACGCCGTTATCGCTACGCGAGTTCTCGGCAAAGGCCGCACCCACCTGGGTAAACATCGGGTTCATCAGGTTGGCGCAATGCCCGGGGCTGGCCAGCCAGCCTGCCATCGCCTTGCTCGGTGACCCTTGGCCTGCGGCAATGTTCTCGCCGATCTGCCGCCCACGGTAGCCGGCATCCCATGCCCGATCTGCGGGTAGATCACCGTCGAGGTCGCGGTGCGCGAAGAAATTGTCGTTGGCCATCGCCCGGCTGTGGCGCTGCGCCGCCGTTCCCAGAGCGGTGTTCCAGGCCAGCGGGCGTGCAGCGGCAAAGCGCTTGCGACCACACAGGCGTGGTTTCGCCCGTGCAGCGTTCACCTGTGCCAGCAACGCGTTGCTGGCCGATCGCCTATCGCCAAGCTGGGCATCGAGCAGGGGCCGAGCCAGCAGCACCCGCCACTCGTTGCGTGAGCGACTGACGCCGATATCGGCATATTGGCTATCGAGCAGGGCCGTGCAGTAGTCGCTGCGCAGCATTTCGAAGGCCTCCTCGGCATCTTGCGCGCCGACCAGGCGGATGGCCCGCACCTTCACCGCCTGATACCCCGCAGCCTTCAATCCTTCCCGCAACGCCCCGCCGTAGCCGATCGGCAACGCCAGTTTCGGCTTAAGCACCAGCGGCGTCGAACCCCGAATAATGCGCCGCTCGCAGCGTTGTGGCTGGGTGCGATAGTCGTTGATGGCTGCGACCAGTTGCCTTTCCCCGCTGGCATGGGCGGGGTTGGCGAACAGGTGGAAAAAAGGAATGAGGCAGAGCGAGACAAAGGGGGAGCGACGGATTGCGTGGCGCATGGGGTGAATGGCTCTGGTGAATGGCGGCGGCAAGGCCGAATTTAGGGCTCGGCTAAGACTGTGCGCCTCAATACAGGTTCACGTGTACGGGGTACAATTTTTCGCGGGTACTCAACTTGAATGCTGCAACAAGGTAAACCGCAATGACACAAGCTACCGATCAGGCTTTTTACGACCGCGCGGATGCGCATATCGAACTGGCGAACCAGCAGATCGAGAAAATCGAAGACCTGGGCAAGGTCAGTGCCTCACTGACCTTCGGCGCCTCGCGCTTCAATGCCTGGATGAGTGCCCGCAGTTTCAAGACCGGTGCGGAGTTGGCTGCCGCGCGGGAGGAGCTGTTGAAGTATTTCTGCGAGCAGTACCGGATGATGCTCGAGGACAACCTGGACGAGCACATCGAGCATTTTGACCGGTATGTGTTGGGTAAAGGCGACTGAACCATGGGGGCGCGAACTCATGGAACTGCACAAGGCTCATTGAGTTAGCAGGGACCCTGTGGGAGCGGCTTTAGCCGCGAACACCGGCGCAGCCGGTGCCATGCACCGCGTTGGATTCTTCGCGGGTAAACCCGCTCCCACAACAGGCCGCGCATGCCTTATCGGGTCTTCTTCTCCAGAATCCGCGCCCCGGTACCTTCCTTGCCCAGCACATCCTCGGGGTTGCGCAGCGGGCAATCTTCCAGCGACAGGCAACCGCAACCAATGCAGTTGTCCAGGCTGTCGCGCAACGCTTCCAAAGTACGAATGCGGGCGTTCAGGTCTTCGCGCCAGGCGGTCGACATCTCGCCCCATTGCGCCGCCGTGAGCTTGCTGTTGGGCGCATAGCGGCTGAAAGCCTGCTTGATCTCCTCAAGCGGAATACCCGTGCGCTGCGCCACCTTGATGATGGCCAGCGTGCGCAGCACCAGTGAAGGATAGCGGCGCTGGTTACCCGCCGTACGGACGCTGGCGATCAGCCCCTTGGTCTCGTAGAAGTGCAGCGCAGAAACCGCCACGCCGCTGCGTTTGGCCACTTCCCCTACCGTTAGCATCCGTGTGTTGTCCGCTGCCATGCCTGTTGACCTCAAGTTAACTCGAGCTCTTATAGTCCTGCCCGATCTTCCCCGCAACCGCTTTCCCTGATGATCGGAGCACTGCATGAACAAAAGGACGTTACTGGCCTGGGCTGGCGCTGTTGCAGGTGTGCTGGCCGCTGCCTATGCATTGGTCGGCAGTGGCTCGGCGCCGCCGGCTGCGGCGGCATGGCCGGCGACCAAGGTGGCGCTGGCCACGGCCGAGCAGGTGCAGCTGGCACGACAGAACTTTGCCTCGGGGGAGCTGGAGGCGGTCAACCAGGTACAGGTGGCGGCCGAGACGGCGGGGCGCATCACCCGCATCGCCTTCGAGTCGGGGCAATGGGTGAGTGCAGGGCAATTGCTGGTACAGCTGAACGATGCCCCGGAGCAGGCCCAGCGCGTGCAGTTGCGCGCCAGGCTGCGCAATGCCGAAGTGGTGCTGCAGCGCAGCCGCAAGCTGCGCGCGGTGAACGCCGTGTCACAGGAGCTGCTCGACAATGCGGCCACCGCCGTGGACGTGGCCAGCGGTGAGCTGCAGCATGTCGAGGCGCTGATCGCGCAGAAGGCGATACGCGCGCCGTTTGCCGGCAAGCTCGGCATTCGCCGGGTGCATCAGGGCCAGTACCTGAGCGCCGGTGAGACCATCGCCAGCCTGGCCGACATCAGCCAGCTGCATGTCAATTTTTCCCTGGGCGAACAAGCCGCCCCCGAAGTGCACGTGGGGCAAATGCTGGCGCTGACGGTGGATGCAGTGCGCGGGCAGGACTTCCAGGCCCGGGTGGTCGCGGTGGACCCGGTGGTGAGCAAGGCGCGCCTGGTGCAAGTGCAGGCGGCCTTGCCGAACCCGGGCGGGCAGTTGCAGCCGGGCATGTACGCCGGCGTGCGCCTGGATGCCGCGCAGCCGTCAAGCGTGCTGGCCGTGCCGGAAACCGCGATCACCTACACCGCCTACGGGCAGACGGTGTTCGTCGCTACCCGGGACCCGGAACAGGGCACCCGGGTCAGCCGGGTGCGGGTGACTACCGGTGAGCGCTGGCAGGGGCGGGTGGAGATCACCTCAGGCCTGACGCCCGGTGACCAGGTGGTGGTTTCCGGCCAGCTGAAACTGAGCGACGGCATGCCGGTCGAGCCTGTGGCGCAGGACAGCCTGCAAGCCAGCCAGGGAGGGCGGCAATCGTGAAGTTCACCGACCTCTTTGTCCGCCGCCCGGTGCTGGCGCTGGTGGTCAGCAGCCTGATCATCCTGCTGGGGCTGTTTGCCATGGGCAAGCTGCCGATCCGCCAGTACCCGCTGCTGGAAACCTCCACCATCACCATCAGCACCGAGTACCCCGGCGCCTCTGCCGAGCTGATGCAAGGCTTCGTGACCCAGCCGATCACCCAGGCGGTGTCGTCGGTCGAGGGCATCGACTACCTGTCCTCGTCGTCGCAGCAGGGGCGCAGCCTGATCACCTTGCGCATGGTGCTCAACCGCGATTCGACCCAGGCGCTTGCCGAGACCATGGCCAAGGTCAACCAGGTGCGCTATCGCCTGCCGGAAAAGGCCTACGACCCGGTGGTGGAGCTGTCGGCAGGTGACTCCACGGCGGTGGCCTACGTGGGCTTTGCCAGCGAAACCTTGTCGATACCCGAACTGAGCGATTACCTGTCGCGGGTGGTGGAACCGCAGTTCTCCGGCATCGACGGTGTGGCCAAGGTGCAGTCGTTCGGCGGGCAGCGCCTGGCCATGCGCCTGTGGCTGGACAGCGAGCAGATGGCCGGGCGCGGGGTGACGGCCGCCGACGTGGCACAGGCGGTACGAGCCAACAACTACCAGGCGACGCCGGGGCAGGTGCGTGGGCAGTACGTGCTGGCCGATATCCAGGTGGACACCGACCTGACCCGGGTCGAGGACTTCCGCGAGCTGATCATCCGCAACGATGGCACTGACCTGGTGCGCCTGCGCGATGTCGGCACTGTCGAGCTGAGCGCGGCGGCCACCCAGACCAGCGCCACCATGAACGGCAAGCCCGCCGTGCACCTGGGGCTGTTCCCCACCCCGACCGGCAACCCGCTGGTGATCGTCGAGGGTATTCGCCAGCTGCTGCCGCAGATCCGCCAGACCCTGCCACCCGGGGTGGAGGTGGCGCTGGCCTACGAGACCGCGCGCTTCATCGACGCCTCGATCGACGAGGTGCTGCGTACCCTGGTGGAAGCCATGCTGATCGTGGTGCTGGTCATCTGGCTATGCCTGGGTTCGCTGCGCAGCGTGGTGATCGCGGTGGTGGCCATCCCGCTGTCGATGCTCGGTGCGGCGGGCCTGATGCTGCTGTTCGGCTTCAGCCTGAACCTGCTGACCTTGCTGGCGATGGTGCTGGCCATCGGCCTGGTGGTGGACGATGCCATCGTGGTGGTGGAGAACGTGCACCGCCATATCGAAGAGGGCAAGTCGCCGGTTGCCGCGGCACTGGCCGGGGCGCGGGAGATCGCCGGGCCGGTGATCGCCATGACCCTGACCCTGGCCGCCGTATACGCGCCGATCGGCTTGATGGGCGGGCTGACCGGCACGCTGTTCCGTGAGTTTGCCCTGACCCTGGCGGGGGCGGTGATCGTTTCCGGCATCGTCGCGCTTACCCTGTCGCCGGTGATGAGCTCGCTGTTGTTGCAACCCGGCCAGCAGCATGGCGCCATGGCCAACATGGCCGACCGCCTGTTCGGCATGCTGACCGGGACCTACGGGCGAGTGCTGGCCTACACCCTGTCGCATCGCTGGATCAGTGGTGGTGTGGCGCTTCTGGTGTGCCTGAGCCTGCCTTGGTTGTACCTGCTGCCGCAGCGCGAGCTGGCCCCGCCCGAGGACCAGGCGGCGGTGCTGACGGCCATCAAGTCGCCGCAGCATGCCAGCCTGGATTATGTGGAGCGCTTTGCCCTGAAGCTGGACCAGGTGATGAAGTCCCTCGCCGAAACCACCGACACCTGGATCATCAACGGCACCGACGGCCCGGCCGCCAGTTTCGGCGGCATCAACCTCAGCGCCTGGCAGGCCCGCGAGCGTTCCGCCGCGCAGGTGCAGGCGCAGTTGCAGCAGGCCGTGGCGGACATCGAGGGCAGCAGCATCTTCGCCTTCCAGGTGGCCTCGCTGCCGGGTTCCAGCGGTGGCTTGCCGGTGCAGATGGTGTTGCGCAGCGCACAGGATTACCCCGAGCTGTACCAGACCATGGAGGTGATCAAGCAGCGTGCCCGCGACAGCGGCCTGTTCAGCGTGGTGGACAGCGACCTCGACTACAACAACCCGGTGGTCAAGGTGCGCATCGACCGCGCCAAGGCGGCCAGCCTGGGCATCAGCATGCAGGCCATCGGCGAGTCGCTGGGCGTGCTGGTGGGCGAACAGTACCTCAACCGCTTCGCCCTGTTCGGGCGCTCCTACGACGTGATCCCGCAAAGCATCCAGGACCAGCGCCTGACGCCGGCGGCGCTGAACCGCCAGTACGTGCGCGCCGAAAACGGCAGCCTGGTACCGCTGGCAACGGTGGTGCACCTGGACATCGAAGTGGCGCCCAACCGCTTGCTGCAGTTCGACCAGCAGAACGCCAGTACCCTGCAGGCGATCCCGGCGCCCGGTGTGTCGATGGGGAATGCCGTGGCATTTCTCGAACAGCTTGCCGCCGAACTGCCACCTGGCTTCAGCCATGACTGGCAATCGGAATCGCGCCAGTACGTGCAGGAGGGCTTTGCCCTGATGTGGGCGTTTCTCGCCGCCCTGGTGGTGATCTACCTGGTGCTGGCCGCGCAGTACGAAAGCCTGGTGGACCCGCTGATCATCCTGGTGACCGTGCCGCTATCGATCTGCGGTGCGTTGCTGCCGCTGGCGCTGGGCTGGGCCACGCTGAATATCTACACGCAGATCGGCCTGGTGACCTTGATCGGCCTGATCAGCAAGCACGGCATCCTGATGGTGGAGTTTGCCAACGAGATCCAGGTGCGTGACAACCTCGACCGTGCCGCCGCCATCGTCCGCGCCGCGCAGATACGCCTGCGGCCGGTGCTGATGACCACGGCGGCGATGACCTTCGGCGTGCTGCCGCTGCTGTTCGCCACTGGCGCCGGGGCCAACAGCCGCTTTGGCCTGGGGGTGGTGATCGTGTGCGGGATGCTGGTGGGGACCTTGTTTACCCTGTTTGTGCTGCCGACGATCTATGCCTTGCTGGCGCGAGACCATCGGGTGACCACGGTGCGGGGGCAGCAGTTGGCGGAGGCTGAGCG
>NZ_DKHD01000037.1:0-14020 GCF_002453565.1 Pseudomonas sp. UBA6753
TCAAGCGCGTGACGGAAGAGCGAGACATCTTCAAAAAGGCCGCCGCGTACTTTGCCCAGCAGTGCGGCTGAAGTACGCCTTCATCAAGAAGCACTCGACTGATTACCCGGTGCGGCGCCTTTGCCAAACCCTCAAGGTGCACCCCAGCGGCTACTACGCCTGGCTGGCCGAGCCTCAATCTGCCCGAGCAAAAGAAGATCAACGTCTGCTTGGCTTGATCAAACACGCTTGGCTAGAAAGCGGAGGTGTATACGGCTACCGCAAAATTCACGATGACCTACGTGAGCTGGGAGAGGAATGCGGACGAAATCGAGTCGGGCGCTTGATGCAGGCGGAGGGGATGCGTTCGCAAACGGGCTATCGGCGGCGTCCAGGGTTTTACGGTGGAAAACCAACAGTGGCCTCGCCCAACCACCTCGCGCGGCAGTTCAAGGTCAGTGAGCCGAACAAGGTCTGGGTGACAGATATCACTTACATCCGCACCTATGAAGGATGGCTCTATCTGGCGGTAGTGCTGGATCTGTTCTCACGCCAAGTAATTGGTTGGTCAATGAAGCCAAGGATGTGCAGCGACCTGGCTATCGACGCAATGTTGATGGCTGTGTGGCGACGTAAGCCACAGCAGCAAGTGATGATTCACTCAGATCAAGGTAGTCAGTTCAGTAGCTCAGATTGGCAAAGCTTCTTGAAGGCTAACAATGTAATCAGCAGCATGCGCCGGCGGGGAAACTGCCACGACAATGCCGTAGCCGAGAGCTTTTTCCAGCTTTTGAAGCGGGAGCGAATCCGACGAAAGATCTACACAACCCGTGAAGAAGCCCGAAGTGATATTTTCGATTACATCGAAATGTTCTATAACCCTAAACGCCGACACAGCAGTGCTATGCAGCTGTCTCCAATAGAATATGAGAAACGCTATTTCCTGAGCTTGGAGAGTGTCTAGGAAACCAGGGGCGATTCAGACATCGATAATCGCGTAATCGTCTTGCATGTGGCCGTCAGGGTTATCAAAAAGTGTAATTCGGGTTCCTTTTTTGACACCCGACAGAGAAAGAGATCGCATCTCATCGTTTTCGCACCCAAGCCGTTCCTTATCGTCATCCTTCAAATTAATGGTTCGCTCAAACGCAGTAGAGAAAGTACAAACAAGGGATTGAGTCAGATTGTCGCCCTCATAGGCAACCACACCTCCATTATTGTGCGCCTCGACGTACTCGAGAACATCTCCCTGCTCGATAAAATCGACCGCGATGAAATTGGGATCTCGCTTGGCTGCAGGCTTGCACTTATTGTTAATTCTATCTGACAGCCCCACACTACCGCCCAACTCATTGTCATCGGCACTATGTGTAGGTATGGTAGAGCCATGATAGTGATTCATCACAAAAAGTCGCGACCAGCCTCTGAAATCACTGTGACTGGCTTGCCTTGTATCCAAGGGAATACTATCCCATCGTGTTTTACAGCTTAGGTCGTGATCGAAAATGGTGTTCCCTAAAGACCAGTAGTTTTCGACGGTAATATCTTTATCCTTGAACATGTAGACATTGGATTCATAAGCGCCCGCATTTTTCGACTCTTGCGTAATGAGAATCAACCTCTGATTAGCATCAATCATTTGTTGCAATGTTGGCCATTCGGTTCGCCCGCCCCATCGCACTTTTGGATTGAAAACGTAAGACGCCATGCCCGGAACTGCTTTAAATGCACCTTGCATGGCCGCTCTGGTAGCATAGTCCTCGAAATGAATAGTTATTACGGCATCCGGATTATCTCTCAAAAAGGTGGTCACAACATTCAAAACATCAACCAATTTCGCCTGACAATCCCACTTGGGATGACACAGTTTAACTGGATCATCATATGTATCCAGCATAAGCCCTCTTACGCCCCGGGCCAACTGCTCTCGAATTGAAAGACTTTGATTAGTCACACCAACCCAAGAACCAGTAACAAAAGAATTATGCGACATAACCCACTGGTACTCGCCGAATGGTCGCGACTTGTCCACCACCTTACCTGGCCAGGCATCATTAATAGCATTATCAACAGCACCATCAATACTGGGCTGCCGCACCGAAACGCAACCACTTGACAACATCAAAATCAGAGCCAACAACAATAATTTTATATTCATGGAAACGCTCCACTCCAACATAGTTCGGGAATCGAGGACCAAGGCCCATTTAAACGTTCCGCCCCAGCCCTTGATGCGACTATTTCGTCCATCCTGGTTTTCCTTAAAATGAGCACTTATGAACTGCTCGGGCTTTGACTCTGCCAAGCGTACTTGCGCAACGCAACTAGCAAAAATGCCAGGTGTTTCGCGCTCATTTCGGTACAGCCCCCTCACCTGCGCAGGAATAGCTGTCTGTTCGACTATCCAAGCAAGCCCTACCCATCATTCAGTGAGTTTTTCCGACTTCGAGACGCACGCAAGCACATGCAATTCGGCGTGGGCACGTTCTGGCCCAAGTGGAAAACTAGTTGACGGTAACAGTTGAATCGCATTATCCACGATGGTATGTGCACGGTTCCCAGTACAAAAAGCCCCACAGACTTTCATCTGCGGGGCTTTTGAATGCTGGAGGCCGAGGTTGGCATGGAACCGACGCCGCTTTGCAACATCAGCCGACATGCCCTGACCGGCGTTATCCCTTGTTCAGATCAACCAATGGCGTCTGCCGCACCTCGGTTTCACGCCCGCCCTGAATCTCGCTAACATGCTTCAAGGCCTTGTCCACTGCCACCTTGTCCGCCAACAAGCTGTAGCTGATGTGGAACTGCCGGTGTTCCTTCGGTCCGATTGTCGGCACCAGGTTCAGTGGCCGCTGGTAACGGCGGTTGTAGGAAAAACTCGTCCCCGGCTCGAGCCCGGTCACATAGCCCTGGCCTTGGGTATCGGTATTTTTCCAAAGTGAAAATACAGGCAATGTCCGAGTATTGAAGCCGACCGAAACGCCCAGACTGCCAGCCTTGTCATGCAACACGGCCAACGTATTACCCTGGTCATCGGCATACGGCACCACGTTATAAACCGTTTCGTCATAGTCCTTGGTGGGCGCTCGGTAGGTTTGCCAATCGGCCAGATCTTCCCTTGCCTTGTCGTTGAACGGCGACACCTGTTTCACTGGTGCGGCGAACCGAGCGCCCTGCTCCAGAAACGGGGTGCTGAAGTTACTGTGATACAGCGCCTGGTATTCCTTCGGATAATCGCCGTTGTTGGTCAGGGTATCGTTGAGGGCGAACATCACGCTGCCCGGTTCGGTGACCAATTCGGTCACGACCGAGAAGTCGACCTTCTTGAACGCCTGCTCTTTCAGTTCGCCACGCAGGCTGATGGCGTATGGTGGTTTCTCATCGATGTGCAGCGTGACTCTGTTCGCAGGTATGTTGGCGGCCCGACCGTGCAGGGTCAGCAGCTCGCCATTGTCGACGCCGGGGTGGCCGACCCATTCGTAACCGCAGCGGGCGACCAGTTCGTTGAAGCCCTCCAGCCAGCCCAGGCCATTGCGCCCATTAAGCTCGATGAAGGACGGGTTGACCACTTCCTGGACCGGCGAATCCCAGCCCATGCGCACATTTCCGACCGACGCCTGCAAGACGTTCATTCCACGGGTCGGCACTATCGAAAGTTTCATCGTACCGTTATCGATGTCGACGATGCTGACACCCTCTTGCCTGCCTCCGTGCAAGGTACGCAAGGTAACGCTGAAGGGCTTGTCGGTTTTTATGCCAAGTTGCTGGCTGGTGATCTGCCAGTTCTGGGCGGCTTTATCGGTGTCGAGCAGAACGTAATCCCAGGCCATGGTGTGGGAGGCTGCGGACAGGGCGCCGAGAGCAACGAAGAATTTGAGGAGGGGCATGACAGGTTGCCTTTCTTGGAGTTGTTCCCCTTTATAGACACGAAGAAACGTTTCAGCAAGCTAGCCAAGTGATGCTTTCGATTGGCACAGGTTTCTTTAGCTAGTTTCAGGGAGTAGCCTCGGCACAGTGAATCTTTCGAGCCCGATCAGGTTATCAACCTTGTGAAAGCATCAGAGAGACAGAACAATTGCCGAACTCGATAGAATCTTCATTGCCATGCCAGACGGTTTCCCTGATTTGCCCTCGCTGAACGCGTTGCGTGTTTTTGAAGTGGTGGCTCGCCGCTTGAACTTCCGTGTGGCTGCCGAGGAACTGGGCGTGACCCAGGCGGCAGTTGCCCAGCAGATACGCGGGTTGGAGGCGAGCCTGGATCTGCGTTTGTTTGAACGCCTGCCCCGTGGCTTGGCGTTGACTGATGCGGGCCTGGGCTACAGCGGAAGCATTCGCAGTGCACTGGCCATGATCGACGAGGCAACACGCCTGCTTCGGCCACAGACTTCTCACCTGACAGTCAGCGTTACACCTACCTTCGCCTCGAAATGGCTGATTCCCAGGCTCGGCAATTTTGCGCAGAGCCACCCAGACATCGATTTGCGTGTGCTGGCAACCGACCGGCTGTCGCACTTCAGCACCGATGGTGTGGATATCGCTGTCCGCTATGGCAAGCCCGAGTTCGGAGCAGGTTTGAATAGCGAGCTGCTGATGGAGCAGCGAATCATTGCGGTGGCCAGCCCAAGGCTATTCGAAGGCAGTGAAATACCTGCCAGCTTTGCACAGTTGCAGGACTTCGTCATGTTGCACGATGCCCATAATTTCTGGCCTCAGTTCCTTGCAGAGCTGTTCCCGCATCACCTGCAACCCACAGCCAGAAATCTGCGCTTCAATCAGACCTCATTGGCCATTGAAGCGGCAATCAGCGGCCAGGGCATTGCCTTGGCCAGCCCTGCGTTCGTCGGTGATGACATTGCCGCAGGCCGACTGATGCAGGTTTTTACCCAGCAACTCAAGGTCGATAAGTCGTTTTATCTGGTCTGGCCACGCAAGATGAAACAGCCGGACTCATTGAGCGTGGTCCAACACTGGCTCAAGCAACAAGCTGTCGATAGTTAATCTATCGTAACAGTGAAGTTTAGCTGTCTCCCTCGCCAATGGGACTGCTGCTAAGGTGAATGCACCTGGGAATCAGCATTGAGAGATTGGAGGCAGCATGTCAGTAGAAAAAGTTGCGATAATTACGGCGGGTGGCAGCGGCATGGGCGCAGCGGCAGCACGACGCCTGGCCGCCGACGGCTTCAAGGTTGGGATTCTCTCCTCTTCGGGCAAGGGCGAGGCGTTGGCTGCCGAACTCGGCGGTATTGGTGTAACCGGTAGCAATCAGTCGGTTGAAGACCTGCAACGCCTGGTCGACGCTGTCGTGCAGAAGTGGGGCCGTATCGATGTGCTGGTCAATAGCGCCGGCCATGGTCCGCGCGCGCCAATCCTGGAAATCAGCGACGAGGATTGGCACAAGGGCATGGATACTTACCTGCTCAATGTCATTCGCCCGACTCGCCTGGTGACGCCTTACATGCAGCGTCAGAAGAGCGGAGTGATCATCAACATCTCCACTGCCTGGGCGTTCGAACCCAGCGAGCTGTTTCCGACTTCTGCGGTATTCCGCTCGGGCCTTGCCGCGTTCACCAAGATCTTCGCCGACAATGTCGCCGGCGATAACGTGCGCATCAACAACGTCCTCCCTGGCTGGATCGACAGCTTGCCGAGCACCGAGCAACGCCGCGACAGCGTGCCGCTCAAGCGCTACGGCACCAGCGAAGAAATCGCTGCGACCATTGCGTTCCTTGCTAGCGAAGGCGCGGCCTACATCACCGGGCAGAACATCAGGGTCGATGGCGGCGTAACACGCAGCATTTGATCGTCCGTGGCCGCAGCATTGCTGCGGCCCTCGTTTCATGGAACATGGTTTTTTTCATGCTGGACGATCTGTTTCAGACCATATGGGCGCGGCTGATCAAGGGTTCGCTGATAGGGATGCCATGGGACGATAGCGTCCGGCATCGTTCCCCTCCTCCATCGCAATACTGAACAGCTCTGCGAAAAGAAAAGGCACCCGCAGGTGCCCTCTCAATACCATTTACGGAATGAATCGAGTGCCACAAGCGTGGCACATCCAAGTGCGGCGCCACTCTTCCAATTTGTCGTACTGTGCGACGTTGAATTTCCAGTGGCGAACGAATCCAATTACACCGACGGTGATAAATATCGCGCCTATGAAGAACCTCGTCCAATCAACGCCCCAGAACGTGTTCATAAGCTTGAGGCCATCGTACAAGATGATTGCACCAACCCCTGTAAGGATAACCGGGCCAAGCAAGCGCTTACCTGGAGGTGGACCGACGCTTGCCGCCAAATTGGTCTGATGCCGACCTGAAGTTTCAACGGTCACGCTTGGTCCGAATCCAGATTGGGATTGCGCTTGGTGGGTTGCTTGTATGTGAGAAGTGCCAGCAGCATGGATGATAGACAGAAGCTGGACGTTTTGACCTTGGCATTGCGGGCAGCAGATTGCGTTATTGCTCACCACGTATTCATTCCTTTGAGGGGTGAAAGGCGAGCATTCTAAGGCAATTGCTTACATCAGCGCACTATGCGACTTTATCCGAACGCTATTCACGACCTACCAGGCCCACAACCAACCCGACCCTCCATCCCATCTGTGTGCCTGCAGTTTCGGAACTCGTAGTTTTTTCCGACCCACAAAGAAAAACCCCGCAGACGTTAATCTGCGGGGCTTTCGAATGGTGGAGGCCGAGGTCGGAATCGAACCGGCGTAGACGGATTTGCAATCCGGAGCATAACCACTTTGCTACTCGGCCTCAAAGGTCGGATCTAGCAGCTTGCGCTTCGCTATCTCCTTGAAACGCTGAACCTTTTTCAAAGTTTGCTGCGTTTCGATGGGCGCCATTATGTCTTCATTCCTTTAACCTTGCAACCCCCTGAACGAAAAAAAATTTCAACGGGTTCAAGGTGTTAGCGCAGGCGGCCGAGTTTACTCCACAAGCCCACCACTGTGTTCTCCACGGTGCCACTGGCAGCCATGCCGATTCGCTCCTGCAGGCTCTTGCGTTCGGCGTAGTGCAGGTGGAACAGGTTGGCGTTGCGCGCGCGTTCGCTGAGGTACTCGTCGCTGGTCTGCAGCTCGTCCACCAGCTTGCGGTTGAGTGCCGCGACGCCCAGCCAGACTTCGCCGGTGGCCACTTCGTCGATGTGCAGCTGCGGGCGATAGCGGGCAACGAAGTCCTTGAACAGCTGGTGGGTAATGTCCAGATCTTCCTGGAACTTCTCCCGGCCCTTCTCGGTGTTCTCGCCGAACACGGTCAGGGTGCGCTTGTATTCACCGGCGGTCAGCACTTCGAAATCGATGTCGTGCTTCTTCAGCAGGCGGTTGACGTTGGGCAGCTGCGCCACCACGCCGATGGAACCCAGTACGGCGAACGGTGCGCTGACGATCTTCTCGCCGATGCAGGCCATCATGTAGCCGCCGCTGGCGGCCACCTTGTCGATGCACACGGTCAACGGGATGCCGGCCTGGCGAATGCGCGCCAGCTGCGATGCGGCCAGGCCGTAGCTGTGCACCAGGCCGCCACCGCTTTCCAGGCGCAGCACCACTTCGTCACGCGGGGTGGCGAGGGTCAGCAGCGCGGTGATTTCGTTGCGCAGGCTTTCGGTGGCAGAAGCTTTGATGTCGCCATCGAAGTCCAGCACGAAGACCCGGCCCTTTTCCTCGGCCTTGCCCTTCTTCTGCCGCTTTTCCGCCTTGGCCTGCTGCTTGCGCAGGGCCTTGAGCTGGGCCTTGTCGAGCAGGCCGGATTCCAGGCGCTCGCGCAGGTCCTTGTAGAACTCGTTCAGGCGAGTGACCTGCAATTGCCCACCCGATTTGCGCCGCCCCTTGCCGCGCAGCCCGGCGATGGCCGACAGCACTATCAGGATGGCGATGACCAGGGTGGCGGTTTTGGCGAGAAAGCTTGCGTATTCAGCAAGAAACTCCACGTTGACTCCTTAAAGACTTGCGCCACTACGGCGCGTAACTGTAGCAAGCATACCGTTGCGCCTGAGGTGCTGCCAGCCGTGGCAAACGCTGGCAACACCTTTCAAACAACCTTTTCAAACGCTTGTATGTTTTTTCGTTGACAGCCCGTGTGCCGCATCCTAACCTCGCAGCAACCTCCAACAGGCCGGAACCTTTCGTGGGCAACCTCTACCTGATCCGACATGGCCAAGCCTCCTTCGGCGCCGATGACTACGATGTCCTCTCGCCCGTGGGCGTGCGCCAGAGCCAGGCCCTGGGTGAGCACCTGGCCCAGCTCGGTGTAAGGCTGGACCGCTGCGTGGCAGGCGACCTGCGCCGCCAGCAGGATACCGCGCGCCTGGCCCTGGATGCATTGCACGCCAATGGCTGCCCGGTGCCGGCTGTTGAGACCGATGCAGCATTCAATGAGTTCGATGCCGATGGTGTGATCCGCGCCTTGTTGCCCGGGCTGCTGCCGCAGGAGCCCGACGCCCTGCACATCCTGCGCAATGGCGCGCAGCACCGCAGCGAGTTCCAGCGCCTGTTCGCACTGATGGTGCAGCGATGGCACGATGGCGAACATGCCGACGATGGCCTGGAGACCTGGCAGGCGTTCACCGCCCGCGTGCAAGGCGGCCTGCAGCGTGTACTGGATGCCGCCGGTAGCGGCGACAATATCGCCATCTTCACCTCGGGCGGCACCATTGCCGCCCTGCTCCACCTGGTTACCCGTATTACCCCCGGCCAGGCGTTCGCGCTGAACTGGCAGATCATCAACACGTCGCTCAGCCAGCTGAAGTTCCGCGGCCGCGACGTGGCACTGGCTTCCTTCAACAGCCAGGCCCATGTGCAGCTGTTGAGGGCGCCGGAGCTTGTCACCTATCGATGAGCCCGGCTTGTTGTGTCCCTGCGGGGACGTGTAAATCACTCTATAAGGAATGCGCCATGACCTCCGTAGCTGATGCCGTCAAAAAGATGCAAGAGAAGTTCAACCCATCCGCTGCCGCCGGCCTGGACCTGGTGTTCGGCTTCAACATCACCGACGAAGACAAGCACTACGCGCTGATCGTCAAGGACGGCACCTGCGATCTGCAGGAAGGCGAAAACCCGGATGCCAACTGCACCCTGGTAATGGACAGCGAAACCCTGAAGGGTATCGTCAGCGGCGAAACCGACGGCATGCAGGCATTCATGGGCGGCAAGCTGCGCGTTGAAGGCGACATGATGCTGTCGATGAAGCTCAGCGAGCTGTTCCCGTCCTGAGGGACTGGAAATAGCGGATGATCGAAAAACCGAAGCCTGACCGGCTTCGGTTTTTTTTTGCCCGCCTGTTCGGGCCCTATCGCCGGCAAGCCAGCTCCCACAGGTACAGCGTTGCTCTCGAGGTTGCCGCTGTACCTGTGGGAGCTGGCTTGCCGGCGATAGGGGCAGTCGCTTCATCAAGGCAGTTGATCAGGCAGCAACACCCTCACCTATATGGCATCTGGCACGCTTGTCCCATCCCCGGCGGACCATTAGATTAGCCAATAGTCCTTGCGATCGAGAATAAGGAAAACGCATGACGCTCACCGACCAGTCCACCCAGGTACGCCCCGGCGAAGAACTCGACGCGGCTGTCATCGACCCTTACCTCAAAGCCAACATCCCCGGCCTGGACGGCCTGCCGAGCATCAGTCAGTTCCCTGGCGGCGCCTCCAACCTTACCTACCTGGTCAGCTACCCGGGCCGCGACTTCGTGCTGCGCCGTCCACCGTTCGGGCAGAAGGCCAAGTCGGCCCACGACATGGGCCGCGAGTTTCGCATCCTCAACCAGCTCAACAGCGGCTTCCCCTACTGCCCCAAGGCCTATGTGCACTGCACCGACAGCAGCCTGATCGGCGGCGAGTTCTACGTTATGGAACGGGTCAAGGGCATCATCCTGCGCTCGGACATCCCAGCCGAGCTGGACCTTGACGCCAACCGCACCGAGGCCCTGTGCAAGAGCTTCATCGACCGCCTGGTGGAACTGCACCAGGTGGACTACAACGCCTGCGGCCTGGCCGACCTGGGCAAACCAGAAGGCTATGTGCAGCGCCAGATCGAGGGCTGGACCAGCCGCTATGAAAAGGCCCTGACGCCCGACGCCCCGCGCTGGGAACAGGTGACCGCCTGGCTGCACGAGAAAATGCCCGCCGACCACCCGCGGCCCGGCATCGTGCACAACGACTACCGTTTCGACAACGTGATCCTCGATGCCGACAACCCCATGCGCATCATCGGTGTGCTGGACTGGGAAATGGCCACCCTCGGCGACCCGCTGATGGACCTGGGCAACAGCCTGGCCTACTGGATCGAGGCCGACGACCCGGCGCCGGTGCAGCTGATGCGTCGCCAGCCGAGCACCGCACCGGGCATGCTCACCCGCCGCCAGTTCGTCGATTACTACGCCGAGCGCGCCGGCATCTGCCTGGACAACTTCGATTACTACTATTGCTATGGCCTGTTCCGCCTGGCCGGCATCGTCCAGCAGATCTACTACCGCTATTACCACGGCCAGACCCAGGACAAGCGCTTCGCCCAGTTCATCCACATGAACCGCTTGCTGGAGCAGATGACCTTGCAGGTCATCGCCAAGTCCAGCCTCTGAGCCCCGACCTCGACGACGGATAACAAGGAAAACAGCATGTCCAAGACCCACCTGTTCGACCTCGACGGCAAGATTGCCTTCGTTTCCGGCGCCAGCCGTGGCATCGGCGAGGCCATTGCCCACCTGTTGGCCCAGCAAGGTGCCCATGTGATCGTGTCCAGCCGCAAGCTCGACGGTTGCCAGCAGGTGGCTGACGCCATCATCGCCGCCGGTGGCAAGGCAACGGCGGTGGCCTGCCACATCGGTGAGCTGGAGCAGATCCAGCAGGTGTTCGCCGGCATCCGCGAACAATTCGGGCGGCTGGACATCCTGGTCAACAACGCCGCTACCAACCCGCAGTTCTGCAACGTGCTGGATACCGACCCAGGAGCTTTCCAGAAGACCGTGGACGTGAACATCCGTGGCTACTTCTTCATGTCGGTCGAGGCCGGCAAGCTGATGCGCGAGCATGGTGGCGGCAGCATCATCAACGTGGCTTCGATCAACGGGGTTTCGCCCGGCCTGTTCCAGGGCATCTATTCGGTGACCAAGGCGGCGGTCATCAACATGACCAAGGTCTTCGCCAAGGAATGCGCGCAGTTCGGGATCCGCTGCAACGCCCTGCTACCGGGCCTGACCGACACCAAGTTCGCCTCGGCACTGGTGAAGAACGACGCCATCCTCAATGCCGCGCTGCAGCAGATCCCGCTCAAGCGCGTGGCCGACCCCAAGGAAATGGCCGGTGCCGTGTTGTACCTGGCCAGCGATGCTTCCAGCTACACCACCGGTACCGCACTCAATGTCGACGGTGGCTACCTGTCCTGATCAGGCTTTTACTGCAACCAGGGTGTAGCTCAGGGGCAGGCGTGCGGGCTGCTCGCGCAGGCGATATTCACCGTCGTCGCCCTTGACCATCTGCCCCGGCAGCGCCTCCCAGGGGATGCTCTGGTGCTCGACCAGGGCGGTCAACTGCAGGCCGTGGGCCAGCAAGGCGCTGATCACCTCGCCCAGGCCGTGGTTCCACTCGTGGGTTTCGGTGTGGGAAAGTCGCTGCTCGGTTTCGACGTAGGTCTGGTCGTTGTGCCACACCGTCGGTTCTTCGTGCTCGAAATACGGGTATTCGAGTTGCAGGCGGTCCTGGTGGTCCTCGTTGACCGCCATCAGCATCGGGTGCCCGTCGCGCAGGAACAACCGCCCGCCCGGCTTCAGCAGGGCCGCGACTGTACGCGCCCACGGCTCGATGCGAGGCAGCCAGCAGAGCGCGCCGATTCCGGTGTAGACCAGGTCGAACGTGCCGGCCGGCAACACCTTGTCGGCGTCGTAGACATTGGACTCGACATACGCGATGGGTGCCGCACAGCGCTGGGCCAGCACCCGCGCCTCGGCCAGCGAAGCCGCGGAATAGTCCAGGCCACAGACCTTGGCGCCAAGGCGCGCCAGCGAGAGGGTATCGGTACCGATGTGGCACTGCAGGTGGACGGCGTTGAGCCCGTCGATATTGCCAAGCAACGGCAGGTCGAAGCGTACGGTTTCGGAAAGGTATTCGGGATGCTGGACGAGCCGTTCGACTTCGTAGTCGTTGGAAGCAGCGTGCAGCGGGGCACGTTCATCCCAGCTGGCGCGGTTGAGTTGCAGTGAGCGGTCCATGGTGTCTTCCTTGATTCGTGGGGGCTCATGCTAGCCTCCACCAATCTCCCAGCGACACAAAAGCCTTGCTAAAAATTGTAATGCTGGCGCGGTCACTGTGGGAGCGGGCGTGCCCGCGAAGAAACAACGCGGTGGCTGGCACCGGCTACTCCGGTGTTCGCGGGCGCGCCCGCTCCCACCCGACCCCACAGAGCCCCTGCCAAGTCGCCAGCCGTTACAGGCAGGTCGCCGCTGCCGCCCGGCGCTGCAGGGCCACACCGTCGTTCTTCTGCGCGTAGTAATCCACCCGCGCCCCACCCGCCTGCGGGTACACATCCACGAACGCCTCGGCTTCACGGGTATACACTGTGAACCCACCCTGCTTGCGTGGCTCCAGATAACCACTGGCGTCGTCGCCGAACACCTTCTCTTCCTGCCAGCTGAACTGGATGCACTGGGCCACCAGTTCCGGCGCCTTGTGCGAGTCGAGCTGCGCGGTCGGCTTGCCGCCGCGGGCCGTTTCCATGGTCGCAGAAGCACAACCGACCAGCATCAGCGCCGCGGCCATCGGCAGAATCGCACGCATGTTCCATCCTCAGGGTAAAAAAGAAGGCGACTCTAGCACTGGCAAGCATCGCGAGTGAATTGTCACGCGCAGGTGGCTGTCGCAGATAAGGCATTCCGCCACAAGGAGAACGTAATGAAATTGCACTACCTGCTGTTCGCCGCCCTTCCCTGCCTGCCCCTCGCTGCCAGCGCAGCCCCCTCCGGCGAAGAAAGCATCACCGCGCCAGAAACCCACAACCGCGAGCTCAAGGTCGGCGACAAGGCACCCGACCAGTACAAACGCGATGACCAGGCAATCAAGGACTGGAAAACCAAGGGCCTGCCAGCGCCGGAAAAGGAAAGCCACTGGGTAAACATGGGGGGGCGCTACGTGCTGGTGCAGATCACCAACGGTGTGGTGCTGGCAATTCAGCCAACCCACTGATTCCACACTTTCCCCGCCGCTCATCGCTGGCACGACAAATTTTTGCCTGCCAGCGAAACCAAATGGATCCTTTCCAGTCTCAGAGGGTGTGCCGTAAACCTTTGCGGATCAAGGACCTATATCGTGATGACCCGTCTTGCAAGCCTTTCGCTGATTGCCGTTGTCCTGCTCACCGCAGGGTGCCATAGCCATCGCTACCATGACGACGACGATGGCTGGCGTGACCGTGATCGCGATCGTGGCCATCGCCACCACCATCGGCATGACCGCGACGACGACGATGACGATCGTCAATACCGTGGTGACCGCTACTACCGCTGAAGCGTCTTTTTCAACCCTGGCCCGCCGTCGCGCGGCACCTTAACCTGATGATTCCTTTGAGGTTCGTATCATGCGTCTGACTCTGCCTTCCCTTGCCCTCGGCCTGCTGCTGTGCCAGGGCGCTTTCGCCGGTGACGGTACCGCCGCCATTGGCGGTGGCCTGGGTGGTGTTCTGGGTAACGTTGTCGGTCAACAGATCGGCGGCAAAACGGGGGCGGCCATCGGCGCCGGCCTCGGCGGCGCAGCCGGCAGTGCGGTAGGTGCACGCAAGGGCAACCGTACCGAAGCCGCCATCGGCGGTGGCCTGGGCTCGGCTGGCGGCTCGCTGCTGGGCGGCGCGGTAGGCGGCAAGACCGGCTCCACCGTGGGCGCCGGCCTGGGTGGCGCAGCCGGTGGTGCCATCGGCAACCACTTGGGCGACAACAACGGCAAGCACCGTCGTCACCGTCACTGATCCGGTGACCTGAGGGGCTGCTGCCCAGCCCATCGCCGGCAAGCCCGCTCCCACCTCGACCGCATTTACCTCAAACCATGCGCAGTCATT
>NZ_DKHD01000020.1:0-41766 GCF_002453565.1 Pseudomonas sp. UBA6753
TGAGCCCTGTCAGCTACAGGACTCAGGCCACTGGCTACAACTGTCCACCTTTTCGGGGGCAGTCCATCTTGTGGGAGCTGGCTTGCCGGCGATAGGGGCGCAAAGCGCCCCCAAGCATTTCAGCCCTTGCCCAGAAGCCGCGACAAGCCCTCGACCATCGGCGTCGCCTGCGGAAACTCGAACCGCGCCAACAAGCGCTGGTTATCCGCCCGCGAATGGCGAATGTCACCCGAACGTGCCGCCACATAGCTGACCGCCGGCAAGCTACCCACCACCTTCTCAAGCGCTGCAAGCAACTGGTTGAGCGATGTGGCCTGGTTGAGGCCGATATTCACCGCCCCCTCCTCGACCTGCGGCTGCTCCAGCGCCTGCACCATCACCTGCACCAGGTCGCCCACGTAGAGAAAGTCCCGGGTCTGCTCGCCATCACCGAACACCGTAATCGGCAAACCCTTCACAGCGCGCTCGGAGAAGATGCTGATCACCCCGGAGTACGGCGAGGACGGGTCCTGGCGCGGCCCGAAGATATTGAAGAAGCGGAACACCACCGGCTCCAGGCCATGCTGGCGACGGTAGAAGTCCAGGTACTGCTCACTGGCCAACTTGTCCACGGCATACGGGGTCAGCGGCGCCTTGGGGGTGTCTTCGGCAATCGACTCGCCTTCACCATTGTTGCCATACACCGCCGCACTGGAGGCGAACAGCACCCGGCGCAGCCCATGCACGCGCATGGCTTCGCACACGTTGAGGGTGCCAATGAAATTGCTCTGGTGGGTCCGCACCGGGTCCTCGACCGAGGCCTGCACCGAGGCCACCGCTGCCAGGTGCACCACGGCACTGCAGCCAGCCGCAACCTGCGTGACCAGACCGGCATCGGCAACATCGCCTTCAACCAGTTCCAGGCGTGGGTGGCCGACCTGCAGGTTGCCCCGCTGGCCTGTGGAAAAGTCGTCGAGAATGCGTACGGCGTAGCCTTTGTCCAACAACGCATCGCACAGGTGGGAGCCAATGAAGCCGGCACCGCCGGTGATCAGGATGGGGGCGTCAGCCATGGCGGTAGAACCGGTCCAGTAGAGGCGGCAGGCCGGCGCGCCAGGCGCGCGGCTTGATGCCGAAGGTATGAAGGATTTTCTTGCAGGCCAGTACCGCGTGCTGCGGCTCTTCGCTGGCATCCGGCCGTGCGGCATGGGCCTGCGGCGTCGGCGCCTGCACGGCCAGCTGGCGGTACTGGCCTGCTTCGCTAAGGATCGCCTGGCCCAGCGCCAGCGGCGTGGTCGCCTCGTTGCCGGCGTAATGGTAGGTGCCCCACAGCGGCGCACTGCAATCGAGTTGCTTGAGCACCGACAGGATCACCCGGGCGGCGTCGTCGACCGGTGTCGGGTTGCCACGCCGGTCATCGGCCAGCAGCAGTTCCTGTGGTTGCTCGGCGCGGGTCAGGAAGCGGCCCAGCGCCCCGTCGATGCTTTCGTCGAGCAGCCAACCAAAGCGCAACAGCACGTGCTGCGGGCAAGCCGCGCGCACGCTCTGCTCGATGCGCCACAGGGCCTGGCCACGCAGGCCCAGCGGTACCGGCTCGTCCTTTTCGCTGTAGGCCGTGGCCCGCGAACCATCGAACACGCGGTAGCTGGAAGGCTGCACCAAGGTGATCTGGTGGTGCTGGCACAGCTCCGCCAACCGCTCCACAGCCCGCTCCTGCTGGGCCAGGCGCTGCTCACTGACCGACTCGGCCTGGAACCAGTCGAAGTAATAGGCCAGGTTGACCAGGGCATCGGGACGATGATCGTCGAGCAGCTGGGTGAGGCTGGCCGGCGTCCAGCCGTTCTCGGGCGGGCGCGGCGCCAGGAATGCGATGTCCTCCTCGGCCCCAAGACGAATCAGCGCTTGCCCGAGGGCATTGCCACCACCCAACAGCATTAGGCGCATACGCATAGAGTCAGCAGATCCGGAGAGGTTGATTGAAGGAAAGGGGCCATTTTGCGGTTTCCTGCCAGGGAAGTCCAACACCGGCCCCGTTCGATGCCACAGGCGGTAGTGATTCCAAAGTTCCACAGTTCAATAACACCACAGGCAGAAATCTCCTACGACATACCAGGAACGAGCTGACTTCCATGCCGCAGCACAACCGCATTGAATAGTTGACTCCCCCACTTGCCAACCGGGGAGCTTCACAAAAACAAGTACAGGGAACGTTCAATGCCTCGTTCGGAAGTTGCATACCTGGATTTCAGCCCGGAGCAAAGCAAGGCCATAACCTTTGCAAGCCAGACCATTGCTGACTTGGGTGGCCCGGAGACCAAAGGAGTAGCACTTCAGGCTCGTATATTCGCCGATCAACTCGAGCAAGCCTTGAGTGAGGAACAGCGTGCACTGTTACAACGCTTCAGTGAAGGCCAGCTATCTGCCTTGATGTACAGGCAGATGCCTTGTGCCAACGAGCCAATACCAGAGTACCTGCCCGACATTTCCGCCCTGGCGCAAAACCCTCGCTGCCAATACCTTGCCTCCCGCAATCAACTGCTGCTGGAGCTCGTGCGCTACCGCAGTTTCGCCTTCGATATAGACAACGATGGCAAACAGGTTCGCCTGGTCGGCAACTTCAAGGGCGGTGGCCGCGTCCCGCGGCTCGACGAAGATCCCTGCCTGGAAGTTGAAACCAGCTCGCATGCGGGCTTGCGCTTGGGGCCGCACACTGAAGCGCCCTACAACTGCTCGACAATTTCCACCAATGCCAACTCCCCTGCCCCCTCTGCACTGATTCTGACTGCGCGCTGGAACCCCGCCAATGAACCTACGAATGTCTTCCCGCTCCGGGAAATCATCGAACGCCTGGGTAGCCTGGACACACTTGCGCTGACTTCAACGTCTTTCGACTTCACCCGTAGTGACTGCTTCGCTCACGGACAGGGCAATGCAGGCAAAGCAGTTTCAATGCTGCAATTCGAGCCCAATGGTGGTTTCTCTGTTCGTTACAACAGCTATCGCTTCAGCCTGAATGAACGTGCCTGCAGCGCAGCGGCGCGCGCTTTCGACTCCTTTCAGAAAGCACTGGATAACGCCCGACCACTGGCGTTTGTCCTGCAGCCTGACAGCGCATTGTTGATCAACAACAGCCGAGCCTTGCACGGCCGCGACATGGTCCAGGACAACCGGCGGCTGCTCATCCGTCAATTCGGATACTCCCCCTTCGCAGTACCGTTGGTGCTCGCTGAAGACCCGCTGCTGGTGCGTGGCTGATCACAGGAAAACACCCAATGATCGAATTCGACGTAACGCTTGTTCTGACACTCGCACTGGTGGCACTGATGGCCGGCTTTTTCGATGCCATCGCCGGTGGTGGTGGCCTGATCACACTCCCGGTGTTGTTCATTGCCGGTATCGAACCTTTGGCGGCAATTGCCACCAACAAGTTCCAGGCGGCTTCGGCTACGGTTTCGGCTACGTGCGCCTTTGCCCGCAAAGGCATGATCGACTGGCGACGAGGCAGTCCAATGGCTGTCATGTCATTTATCGGCGGGGCGTTGGGTGCCTTGTCGATAACTTACGTGCCCAAAAGCGTTCTGCAGGCGTGCGTCCCACCACTGCTGATTCTGATAGCCGCCTACTTTGCCTTCAGCCCAAAGCCGAATGAACAAGCGCGCAAGGCAAAGGTATCAACCAGCCTGTTCTGCGTGGCGGTTGCACCGATCATTGGCTTTTATGACGGTATCTTCGGCCCTGGTGTCGGCTCGTTCTTCATGCTGGCCTGCGTGATCCTCTTGGGCCAGCACTTGATACAAGCCGTGTGCACCAGCAAGCTTTTGAACGCAGCCTGTAACCTGGGCGCATTGTCAGTCTTTTCACTGAGCGGGGCGATCATCTGGCCACTGGCGCTGGCAATGGCGTTCGCGGCTTTTGTGGGGGCTCAATTGGGCGCACGCTGCGCAGTGCACTTTGGCCCACGGCTGATCAAGCCATTGCTGGTCTGTGTTTGCTGCATCATGGCAATCAAGTTGCTGCTCGACCCAGGCAACCCTGTTGGCGAGTGGTTACATCAACTTGTTCTCTGAAAAAAGCATCACTCGATTTCGAACAGACTGTTACGCAACGGCCCCACGCTGAGGCGCTCACGCACATCGTCATCTATGCGGGGATCATCCGGCTGGTACAGTTTTACCTGCCGGTAGACATTTATGCGATTGATCTCCTCTCCCAGGTAGTCCCACACAACCCGAGTGCAGGCCGGGTTGCGCCGGTCTCCGCTGGATACGCCGGCCTTCAGGCCGTTGAGGCGGGTAATTCGGCTTTTGAAACTGGGGATGAGGATAGTCTGGCTCATTTCGTTGAACGTCAGCGACTCGTAATCGACCAGGAACATCCGGTCCTGCAACTGGAACGCCGCTCCCAGATAGCGGCAACGCACCTCGGCATGGGGGTTGGTGGCGCTGGAACGCTCCTGGCGTTCCTGGCGTTCGAAAAGGAACTGCCCGCGCTCCTCCCACAGGTGCACCAATGACACCAGGACCGTGCCCGGAACCGACATGCAGTTGGAATATTCCAGGTAGTAACCGCAATAGCGCGACAGGTTCCCCGCATGGGCGTGCAACGGACGGAACAGATCACTGATCGGGTCGCCAGGCTGCTCGGCCGGGGTCGACACGCGAGCACCGATCAGGCGGCTGAACTGCTCGGGTGGCAAATGCAATTCGTAATCTTCGACCCCGAAGAAATCGCCGATGCGCTTGAGGTTGTAGGCCGTCGGGCGGCTCTGCCCGCTCAGGTACTTGTTGAACTGCGCGCGGTTGATCGACAGCTGGCGGCAAACTTCGGAGATAGAGCGGTAGTGGCTGCAGGCCAGTTTGAGGTTGGTAGCGAAATGATCGCTCATGACTCGGGACTCAGGTGACGCGAATGGCGCAATTGTAGCATCAAGTTGCACCAAATCAGAGCAACCCGCGAAATTGTAACCGCTCTTGTCATAGCCAACCATGCGCCCCACGAATAGCGGTGCGCCTGCCGTCCGCTGGTCTTTCCACACGAACAATAAGAATCGAGGTCATTTTCCAATGCTCGAAGTACTCAACGATTTCCTCTCGGGGAAACTTCTCATTGTGCTGATCGTAGGGCTGGGTAGCTACTTCACCATCCGTTCCCGGTTCGTCCAGTTCCGCCATTTTGGCCACATGTTCGGTGTGTTCAAAGAATCGCTGCGTGGCCAGGCAGGCCAGCTGAGCTCCTTCCAGGCCCTGATGCTGAGCCTGGCCGGCCGCGTGGGCGCCGGTAACATCGCCGGTGTCGGCATTGCCGTGACACTGGGTGGACCAGGCGCTGTGTTCTGGATGTGGGTCACCGCACTGGTGGGCATGTCCAGCAGCTTCTTCGAATGCACCCTGGCCCAGGTCTACAAGCGCGCCGATGGCGACGGCCTGTACCGTGGTGGCCCGGCCTACTACATCCAGCACGGCCTCAAGCTGAAAAGCATGGCCATCGTGTTCTCGATCCTGCTGCTGGTCACCTACGGCTTCGCCTTCATCGGCCTGCAGTCGTACACCGTGACCCACTCGCTGCAGAACGCCTTTGCCTTCGACCCCAAGCACACCGGCATCGTCCTCGCCGTGCTGCTGGCCATCACCTTCATCGGCGGCATCAAGCGCATCGCCGCGGTGTCCGACCTGCTGGTACCGGTCAAGACCCTGGCCTACATCGGCGTAACCCTGTACGTGATCGGTACCCAGATCGAGCACGTGCCAGCCATGCTGGAAACCATCTTCAAGAGCGCCTTCGGCCTCGACCCGGCATTCGGCGGCCTGCTCGGCAGCGCCATCGTCATGGGCGTGAAGCGTGGTGTGTTCGCCAACGAAGCGGGCCTGGGCAGTGCGCCGAACGTCGCCGCCGTGGCCGCCGTGAAACACCCTGGTGCCCAGGGCGTTGTCCAGGCCTTCAGCGTGTTCCTCGACACCTTCGTGATCTGCACCTGCACCGCGTTGCTGATCCTGTTGTCGGGCTTCTACACCCCGGGCTTCGAAGGTGACGGCATCGTCCTGACCCAGAACTCGCTGGCCGCCGTGGTCGGTGACTGGGGCCGCGTGTTCGTCAGCGTGGCGCTGTCGCTGTTCGTCTTCACCTGCATCCTCTACAACTACTACCTGGGCGAGAACAGCCTGCAGTTCCTCAGCCGCAACCGCGTGGTACTGATGGTGTTCCGTGGCCTGGTGCTGGCGCTGGTGGTATGGGGTTCGATGCAAGACCTGTCGACCGTGTTCGCCTTCGCCGACATCACCATGACCTGCCTGGCCTTCGTCAACCTGGTGGCCCTGGCCCTGCTGTTCAAGGTCGGCCTGCGGGTGATGCGCGACTACGACGACCAGCGCAAGGCGGGCGTCGACCAGCCAGTGTTCGACTCGGCCAAGTTCACCGACCTGGACCTGGACCGCAATGCCTGGCCTGCCAATCCGCAGGCGGAAACCGCCACTGACAAAGCAGTCGGCCAAGCTCAGACGCAGCGCTGATATCCTCTCCTGCCCAGCCGCCCCGTCCGCGGGCGGCTTTTCTTTCTCCGCTCATCGCTACGGATGCTTTCCATGCGTGCAGTAAAGAATCTTCTCGTTCTCTATACCGGTGGCACCATCGGCATGCTCGAAACACCGGAAGGCCTGGCGCCGGCCGGTGGTTTCGAAGCGCGGATGCGTGAACACTTCGCCCAGCTGACCGATGCGCCCCAGGTGCAATGGACCCTGCAGGAACTGAACCCGCTGCTCGACAGCGCCAACATGCAACAGCACAACTGGCTGGCGATGCGCGATGCCATCGTCGCAGCGGTAGAGGTGGCTGGCCATGATGGCGTGCTGGTGCTGCATGGCACCGACAGCCTGGCCTACAGCGCCGCGGCATTGTCGTTCCTGCTGCTGGGCCTGCCGGTGCCGGTGCTGCTGACCGGCTCGATGCTGCCGGCGGGTAGCGCGGACAGCGACGCCTGGGACAACCTGTGCGGCGCACTGCGCCAGTTCGAACAGGGGCTGGAAGATGGCGTGCAGCTGTACTTCCATGGGCAGCTGCTGCATGGCTGCCGGGCGTCGAAGCTGCGCAGCGAGGCGTTCGATGCCTTTGCCGCGCTGCCGCGTCATCGTGACGGTGAGCGCGCCACGGCGATCCCAGCCGAACTTGGCTACAAGCACCCGCGCCAGCCGGTCAACCTGGCGGTAGTGCCGGTGTTCCCGGGCCTGCAGGCCGGGCACTTGCAGGCACTGCTGGGCAGCGGCGTGCAGGGGGTGCTGCTGGAGTGCTACGGCAGCGGTACAGGGCCGTCGGATGACCAGGCGTTGCTGGATGTGCTGAGCGCGGCACGCCAGCGGGGCGTGATGCTGGCGGCTATCAGCCAGTGCCCAGAGGGGTCGGTGGTGTTCGATACCTATGCGGCGGGTAACCGCTTGCGCGGGGCCGGGCTGGTCAGTGGCGGTGGCATGACCCGGGAGGCGGCGCTGGCCAAGATGGTTGCGTTGCTGGGGGCCGGGCTGGATGTCGACACGGCGGAGCGGTGGTTTGCCCTGGACCTGTGTGGGGAACGGGCCTGAGTGTTGCCTGGTCTGGCCCTATCGCCGGCAAGCCAGCTCCCACAGGGATAACACAAGGCCTGAGGCCTGTGGAGTACCTGTGGGAGCTGGCTTGCCGGCGATAGGGCCCTGACAGGCAAAAGAAAATGGCGGAAGGCAGCGGGAGTCGAACCTGCCCGGGAACGGCTGCCGTCCCCAACCGGGTTTGAAGCCCGGCCGCGCCACCGGGCGCGATTGCCTTCCTTGAACTCAGTGCCTGGCCTGCTGCTGGGCCAGGGCGCTGTCGGCGCGAATGTGACGCTGATCGGCCACCCTCCGGGTCAAGCCGATGCGGTCGAAGTACTCCAGAATCTGCACACTGCGCTTGCGACCGATGCCCAACATATCGCGAAACGCGGCAACCTGCACTATCGGCGTTTCACTGGCCTGCCCCAGCAGCAGCTCTGCCATGCGCTGTAGCGTCGCCTCGGGGTAGAACAGGTCACGCACCACCTGATGCACCATGCCCAACCGGGCCAGCTTGCGCAGCAACAGGCGCACATCGGCTTCGGCACAATTTTCCTCGCTCGCCAGCGTCCTGACCCAGGGCGGATCGTATTGCCCCGCCAGCAACTTCGGTTGCAGACTCGCCCATAACGCACTGTCTGCTTCGCTCAGCTGCACCTTGTGATCAGGCAGGTGCAGCCAAGGCCCGCTGCTGGCAATGGCGCCGTCCTCGAGCAACTCATCCAGCAGGCTGACAAAAGCGGGCCGCTCCAGCGGCAAGGCAACAAAGCGGCGCAGGCGGTCGCGGTCCGGGCCGAGCTGGTCGGGCTCCTGTTCATGGAACCGCGCCAGCTGCTCCAGCACCTGGCGCTTGAGTGCCTGCCACCGGGCACTGGCAAACAGCAGTTGGCCCTGCCGCGTGGCCACCACCAGCACGTCTTCCGGCAACTGCCAGGTTTCGCGCAGGCGATTGAACTGCCGCTCCAGACGCTGTGGGTCGATACCCCCTGGTGCGCTGGCGAGCAGTGCCGGCAAGGCCTGCTCCAGGTCCTCGGCATCACGCAGCACCTGCAATTGGCGCAGGCGCTCATCGCTGCGACGCTGACGGCTTGGCGCGAACGGGTCGAGCACCTTGCCGCCCCCCAGGGTGCGCTGGGCACGCTGGTCGCGCAGTACAAGACGGTCGCCGTGTACCGCCTGCAGCGGCGCGTTGAGCAGCAACTGACCGAACATGCGCTGGCCCGCCGCCAAGGTTTCACCTTCGAGCAAGGCCACCCGGGCGGTTACGTCCTGGGTGCCGAGGTGCACGTGCACAGCGCTGAAATGTTCGAAGGTACGGGTCTCGCCCGGCAACAGGTTCAGCTCGATATCCACCCGCACGCTGGGGGCGTGCAGCCACTCGGGCACCAGCCAGTCACCCCGGCGCACCTGCTCCACCGCCAGCCGTTCGGCAGCGATGTTCAGTGCCACCCGCTGGCCCGCCTCGGCCACCAGCGCGGCCTGGTTCTGCGCATGCAGGCCACGCACCCGCACCGGTTTGCCGGCCTTGCCCAGCAACAAGGTGTCGCCGGCACTGACCCGCCCAGCCAGCGCCGTGCCCGTGACCACCACACCCGCACCGGTAACGGCGAAGGCGCGGTCGACGGCCAGGCGGAAACCGCCACGCACGCTGCGCTGGCGCACGCGCTGTTGCGCGGCCAGCACGGCCTGGCGCAGGGCATCGATACCTTCGCCGGTCACACTCGACAACGGAAACTGCCGTGCATCAGCATATGGGCCCGGCGCCAGAAGCTCGCTGACCTGTGCCTGTACTTCGACCAGGCGGGCCGGCTCTACCCGGTCACATTTGCTGATCGCCACCAGGGTCTGAGGGATGCCCAGCAGCTCGATGATCGCCAGGTGCTCTCGGGTTTGTGGCATCACCCCATCATCGGCCGCCACCACCAACAGCACCAGGTCGATGCCGTGGGCGCCGGCCAGCATGTTGTGGATAAAGCGCTCATGGCCCGGTACATCGATGAAGCCGGTCAGTGCTGCCCCCTCGGTCAACGCCGCATAGCGATAGCCAAGGTCGATGGTCATGCCACGGGCGCGCTCCTCCTGGCGATGGTCACCGGCCTGGCCGGTCAGGGCCTGGAGCAATGCGGTCTTGCCGTGGTCGATGTGGCCGGCGGTACCAACGATCACTGTACCGGCCCCAATTGCAGGGCGGGCAACTGCGCCAGCCACTGGGCTTCGTCATCCAGCTGGCGCAGGTCCAGCCACAGTGCGTCATCGGCGATACGGCCGAGCACAGGCACCGGCAAGTCACGCAAGGCCCGCTCCAGCACATGCAGGCTGCGCCCGCGCAGCTTCTTCGACACCTGCGGGCGCAGGCACAACGCCGCGCTCGGCAGGCGGGCCACCGGTTGGCTGCCACTGCCAATCATGCCCAACGCCGGTTCCACACTGACCGCCCATTGTTCGCCGAGGCGGGCCTTGAGCTCTGGCGCCAGGCGCTCGGCCTGGGACTGGATTTCTAACTGGCTGCGGGTCAGCAGGCGCAGACTGGGCAGGCGCTCGGCCAGGCGGTCGGGGTTGCGGTACAGTGCCAGCACCGCTTCGAGTGCGGCCAGGGTGATCTTGTCGACCCGCAGCGCGCGCTTGAGCGGGTTCTTCTTGATCCTGGCGATCAGCTCCTTGCGCCCGACGATGATTCCGGCTTGCGGCCCGCCCAGCAGTTTGTCGCCGCTGAAGGTGACGATATCGGCGCCGTCAGCCAGGGCCTGGCGCACGGTCGGCTCGGCGGGCAGGCCCCAGCGGGTAAGGTCAAGCAGGCTGCCGCTGCCAAGGTCTTCAAGCAACGGCAAGTCATGTTGGTGGGCGATGCGCGCCAGTTCGGCGGTGGGCACCTGGGTAGTGAAGCCCTGGATGCTGTAGTTGCTGCAATGCACCCGCATCAGCAGGCCGGTACGTGGGCTGATCGCGGCCTCGTAGTCACGGGCGTGGGTGCGGTTGGTGGTGCCGACTTCGTGCAGCTTCACGCCGGCGCGAGCCATGATGTCGGGGATGCGGAAGGCACCGCCGATCTCGATCAGTTCACCGCGGGAGATGATCCCCTCCTTGCGCGCGCCCAGGCTGTTGAGCGCCAGCAGCACGGCGGCGGCGTTGTTGTTGACCACGGTGACGGCTTCGGCGCCGGTCAGCTCGCGGATCAGGCCTTCGATCAGGTCGTCACGGTCGCCGCGCTTGCCGGTGGCCAGGTCGAATTCCAGGTTGAGCGGGTAGCGGGCGGCGGTCTGCATGGCCTCGATGGCCTCCTCTGGCAACAAGGCGCGGCCTAGGTTGGTGTGCAACACGGTGCCGGTGAGGTTGAACACACGGCGGACCTGGCTGCGTTGCTGGGTGGCCAAACGTTCGCCAGTGCGGCCCAGCAGGACTTCAGCGGCCAGTTCGGCAGCGCTGAGCTGGCCGGTGCGGGCGGGGTCGCGCAGATCGTCGAGCAGTTGCCGCAGGGTGGCGAGGACCGCGTCGCGACCGTGGCGGTCGATCAGCGGGAGGCAGGCCGGGTGGCGCAAAAGGGTGTCGATGGAGGGCAGGCGTGGGGTGTCGCTGGCTAGGCTGGAGGACATGCGGTACTACCTTGGACTGATCCGTTGTCTGTACTGGCCTCTTCGCGGCGGTTCGACATGCCCGCTCCCACAGGGTTCTCCACAGGTCTCGAGGCCTGCACAGGTCCTTGTGGGAGCGGGCGTGCCCGCGAAAAGGGCGACTCGGTACTGCAGTGTAGACCCTCACCCACTACCCGGTGCGAGCATCAGGTTCGGTGCCAACCGATGGAAGCCCTCCTCGTCCAGGCGAATGTCCAGTGCCAGGCTGGCCAGGTCATCGGCCAGCGGCTCGGCCGCCGCATCGTTTTCCAGGTAGTTCTGCTTCAGGTAGCTCTCGCACTCCGGGCAGCACTCTGCCCGTAGCGGCGCCTTGCCCGGCGCATGGCGGTCATCGTCAAGGCTGGTATAGCGCAGGTCCTTGCTCGACTCGCAGTACACGCATTTGACCCGCACCACATGCCATTCGCAGGCACACAGCGAACAAGCCAGGTAGCGCAGGCCATTGTGTTTGCCGCGGTTGCGCACCACCCCGGCCATCGCCGGCGAACCGCAGGCCGGGCACTGGGCCAGGCTGTCGGCGGGCTTGAGCTCTGGCGCAGGCAGCGCCAGCAACCAGCTGGACCAGGCCGCCTGCAAGGCCGCCCCAATGAACGGTACCAGCGCCGCAGGCACGGCATCGTACTGACCGGCAAGCAAGGCGATGCCCCAACCCTTCCTTTGACTGTCCTCACTGCTGCGCAGGACTTGCAGCGCCTCCTCCACTGGGCCGCTGGCCTGCGCATTGAAGTGCTCGAGCAAGTCCTGCAACCAGACCAGCCACGGCCCTTCACGCACCAGGCTGTCCGCCGCCAGTGGCGGCAAACCATGACTTATGCACAGGCGCTGACGCTCCTCGGCCACCGGCATGCCAGCGGGCGGGTTATCCACAAGCTGCTGCTGGATACGGCACAAACGAGCCACCAGCTTCAGGTATTCGCCAAGGGCATTGCCCTCGGCCAGCTGCTCCAGGCGCGCGGCGCGCAGTTCGAACAGGTTGGCAGGGGGCAGGTGCAGAAACGGCGGCATCACTGCCGACGCTTCGATCTGCCCGGGTTCGAGTATCGTGCTCAAGCGCTCATCCTTCTTTTCGTCCGTGATTGCCCGGCGTCTTGTCACCGGTCACTTCGCGGTACCACAACTCATGGTGCTTGCGCGCCCAGGCGCGGCTGACCCAGCCATGCAGCATGGCGCCGATCGAGCCCTTGATCCAGATGCCCGCGTAGATGTGCACGATGATGCTGAGGATCAGCACGAACGCCGCCAGGGCGTGGAGCAGCGCGGACAGCCGAATGACCTCGATGCCGAACAAATGGCTGAAGTATGCGCGCCAGATCACCACGCCGCTGACCAGCAGAACCAGCATGCACACCAGCAGGGTCCAGAACAACAGCTTCTGCCCGGCGTTGTACTTGCCGATCGGTGGCACACCCTCCTCCTTGTTGAGCATCACCCGGTCCACGCGGCGCAGCCACAGGCGGTCGTTGGCAGTGATGAAGTTGGCCCGCCAGAAACGCAGCACCAAGCCGAGGAAGAACACGAACATCGCCACCCCGATGAAGGGGTGCAGGATGCGTGTCCACGGCCCACCGCCGAACAGGTTGCTGAGCCAGAACAGCGCCGGATGAAACAGCGCCAGCCCCGACAGACCAGCCAGGACGAACAGGATCGCGACGACCCAGTGGTTGCTGCGCTCGTTGGCGTTGTAGCGCAGGATGGGTTTGTTGTCGTTCATGGTCGCTGCTCCCCTTGCCCGCCGGGCTTGGTCGGATCATAGACATGGACCGACGGGTCCACCTGGTGCACGCTTTCATCCGCAGGTGCCGGGTGTTCGTCCTCCTCCACCCGCTGTGGCCCGACCCGCACATAGTGGAAGAACCCGGCCAGCACCGCCGCGCCCATGGCCAGCAGCGCCAGCGGCTTGGTGAAGCCCTTCCACAGCCCCACCAGCGGGCTGATCACCGGCTGGTCCGGCAGGCCGGCGTACAGCTTCGGCGTGTCGGCATGGTGCAGCACGTACATCACATGGGTGCCACCGACGCCGTCCGGGTCGTACAGCCCGGCCTTGTCGTAGCCCCGCGACTGGAGGTCGACGATACGCTCGGCGGCATGCACCTTCATCTCGTCCTTGGTGCCGAACACGATGGCCCCGGTCGGGCAGGTTTTCACGCAGGCCGGCTCCAGGCCCACGGTCACGCGGTCGGAACACAGGGTGCACTTGTACGCCTTGTGGTCCTTCTGCGAGATGCGCGGGATGTTGAACGGGCAACCGGTGATGCAGTAGCCGCAACCAATGCAGTGGTCCTGGTTGAAGTCGACGATGCCGTTGGCGTGCTTGATGATCGCCCCCGGGCTCGGGCAGGCCTTCAGGCAACCTGGCTCGGCGCAGTGCATGCAGCCGTCCTTGCGAATCAACCACTCCAGGTTGCCGTCGTCGCGCTCGTGCTCGGTGAAGCGCATCAGGGTCCAGGTCTCGGCGGTGAGGTCCTGGGGGTTGTCGTAGGTGCCGTGGTTGTGGCCGACCTCGTCACGCAGTTCGTTCCACTCCGAACACGCCACCTGGCAGGCCTTGCAGCCGATGCACTTGGTGGTGTCGATCAGCTTGGCGACTTCCTGCTGCTGGCGTACCGAAGGCGGTACGGTGGTGGTGGCCGAGCGGGCGATGATGTCTTGGCTGGCCATCAGAGTTTCTCCACTTTGACGAGGAACGACTTGGACTCTGGCGTCTGGGTATTGCCGTCACCCAGGAAAGGCACCAGGGTGTTGGTCAGGTAGCCATGCCGCGTAGCCCCGGTGAAGCCCCAGTGCAGCGGGATGCCGATCTGGTGCACGGTCTGGTTGTTGACCTTGAGCGGGCGAATCCGCTTGGTCACCACTGCCACCGCCTCGATGTGCCCGCGCTTGCTCGACACCCGCACCCGGTCACCGGCCTTGATACCTTTCTCGTTGGCCAGCACCTCGCCGATTTCGACGAACTGCTCGGGCTGGGCAATGGCGTTGAGCCGGCAATGCTTGCTCCAGAAGTGGAAGTGCTCGGTCAGCCGGTACGTGGTCGCCGCGTACGGGAACTCGTCGTGCTTGCCGAGGCTGTCCCACACCGAGTCGAAGACCCGCCCGGCCGGGTTGCTGGTGGCCTTCTTGTTCTGCGGGTGCAGCGGGTTGATGCCAATCGGCGTCTCGAACGGCTCGTAGTGCTCGGGGAACGGGCCTTCGGCCATCTTGTCGATGGCGAAGAAGCGCGCCACGCCTTCGGGGTTCATGATGAACGGGTTCATCCCCGCCTCGGGCGGCGAGTCGACCTTGAAGTCGGGCACGTCGGTGCCGGTCCAGGCCTTGCCGTTCCACCACACCAGGCGCTTCTTCTCCGGGTCCCACGGCTTGCCTTGCGGGTCGCTGGAGGCACGGTTGTAGAGGATGCGGCGGTTGGCCGGCCAGGCCCAGGCCCAGTTCTGCACCTGGTGCATGCCGTACGGGTCGCTGTTGTCACGGCGAGCCATCTGGTTACCCTGCTCGGTCCAGCTGCCGGCGAAGATCCAGCAGCCGGACGCGGTGCTGCCGTCGTCCTTGAGCTGGCCAAAGCCCGCGAGTTGCTGGCCGGCCTTGAGCACTGCGCCAGTCGGGTCGGTGACGTCGGCCACCGCCCAGCCGTTCATTTCCTTGGCCAGTTCCTCCGGGGATGGCTCTTCAGGGACCTTGTATGGCCAGTTGATGTTCATCAGCGCATCAGGGTAGGCGCCGCCCTCGGCCTGGTAGCGTTGGCGCAGGCGCAGGAACAGCTCGCTCATGATGTGAACGTCGGTGCGGGTCTCGCCCGGGCCGTCGGCGCCCTTCCAGTGCCACTGCAGCCAGCGGCTGCTGTTGACCAGCGAGCCGTCTTCCTCGGCGAAGCAGGTGGTGGGCAGGCGGATCACTTCGGTCTGGATGTTGGCCGTGTCGACATCATTGAACGGCCCGGCGTTGCGCCAGAACTCCGAGGTCTCGGTGGCCAGCGGGTCCATGATTACCAACCACTTGAGCTTGCCCAGGGCCGCGGTGACGCGGTTCTTGTCCGGCAGCGCGGCAATCGGGTTGAAGCCCTGGCACATGTAGCCGTTGACCTTGCCCTGGCCCATCATCTCGAACATGCGCAGCACATCGTAGGCCGGCACGTCGAGCTTGGGCAGCCAGTCGTAGCCCCAGTTGTTCTCTGCGGTGGCATTGGCGCCGTACCAGGCCTTCATCAGGCTGACATGGAACTTGCCGTAGTTCTGCCAGTACGACAGTTGGCCAGGGCGCAGTGGCTTGGAGGCGCGCTTGTCGATATAGGCGGCATAGTCCTGCTCGGCATCGCCGGCCAGGGTCAAGTAACCCGGCAACGAGTTGGACAGCAGGCCGAGGTCGGTCAGGCCCTGGATGTTGGAGTGCCCGCGCAAGGCGTTGACCCCGCCACCCGGCATGCCGACGTTACCCAGCAGCAACTGCACCATGGCCGCACTGCGGATGATCTGTGCGCCGATCGAGTGCTGCGTCCAGCCAAGCGCATAGAGGATCGTCATGGTCTTGCCCGGTACCGAGCAGGTAGCGATCTCTTCCCAGATCTTCAACATGGCGTCCTGCGGCATGCCACAGGTCATGCTCGCCAGTTCCGGGGTATAGCGGCTGTAGTGCTGCTTCATCAGCTGGAACACGCAGCGCGGATGCTGCAGGGTCGGGTCGACCTTGGCAAAACCGTCCTCACCCAGCTCGTAACCCCAGCCGGACTTGTCGGCATACACGCGCTTGGCCTCGTCGTAGCCGCTGAACAGGCCATCCTCGAAGCCATAGTTCTCTTTGACGATGAACGACACGTCGGTGTAGTTGCGCACGTACTCGTGTTGGATCTTGTCGTTGCTCAGCAGGTAATTGATCAGCCCGCCCATGAAGGCGATGTCGGTACCGGTACGGATCGGTGCGTAGTAGTCCGCCACCGAAGCGGTACGGGTAAACCGCGGGTCGACCACGATCAGCCGCGCCTTGTTGTGCGCCTTGGCCTCGGTCACCCACTTGAAGCCGCACGGATGCGCTTCTGCTGCGTTGCCACCCATCACCAGGACCAGATTCGCGTTGGCGATATCGGACCAGTGGTTGGTCATGGCGCCACGGCCGTACGTCGGGGCAAGACTTGCCACCGTCGGGCCATGTCAGACACGAGCTTGGTTATCGAACCCCAGCATGCCTGTTGCGCGGACGACCTTGTGGGTCAGGTAGCCAGCCTCGCTGGAGGCGGCGGAAGCAGCGAGAAAACCGGTGGTGAGCCAGCGGTTGACCGTTTGCCCCTGGGCGTTCTTTTCGATGAAGTTGGCGTCGCGGTCCTGCTTCATCAGGTCGGCGACGCGATCGAGCGCCTCGTCCCAGCTGACCCGCACCCACTCCTTGCTGCCAGGCTTGCGTACCTCGGGGTACTGCAGGCGGCTCGGGCTGTGGATGAAGTCCAGCAGGCCAGCGCCTTTCGGGCAGAGGGTGCCGCGGTTGACCGGGTGGTCGGCGTCACCTTCGATATGGATGATGTTCTGTTTGACGTTCTTGCCCGCATCGCCCTGGCTGTACATGATCAGGCCGCAGCCGACCGAGCAGTAGGGGCATGTGTTACGGGTTTCTTTGGTATGCGCCAGCTTGAAGTGACGCACCTGCTCGGCGAATGCTGGTGTCGGGGCCATGCCCAACGCCGCAAGGCTCGAGCCTCCAAGGCCGACGGCGGCGACCTTGAAGAACTGCCGACGGTTCAGGTCCATCGTGCACTCCTGATCAGGTGGTGGACGCACGGAACATGGCCGGCGCCTCTTGGTAGTCACGGTGGCGGCCAATTGATGGCCGCCAACAGTTAAGACTAGCCAAGAATCGAGAAGGTGCGATGACATGGGTCAGCTGAGGGCGCTGTGTTGCCTGATTCGCGGGTAAACCCACAGGTACTGCACATGCCCGAAGCAGGGCGCTATTCCTGTGGGAGCGGGCGAGCCCGCGAACACCGGCAACGCCGGTGCCATCCACCACCAGCCGATCAGCAAGCCGGCAGGTTGCGCACCACGTTCAGCGCCGCACTGCTCTGGGCCACCGGCATGATCTCGATGGTATTGATGTTCACATGGGCCGGCTGCTCGGCAATCCAGGCCACCGTGGCCGCGATGTCCTCGGGCAGGATGGCCTCCACATCCCGATACAGCGCCTGCACGGCATCCAGGTCACCGTTCAGGCGCACCACCGAGAAATCGGTCCCCGAGCACAGCCCTGGCTCGATGTTGCTCACTCGCACGCGGGTGCCCGCCAGGTCGGCGCGCAGGTTGAGGCTGAACTGGCGGACAAAGGCCTTGCTGGCGCCATACACGTTACCGCCCGGGTAGGGGTAGGTGCCGGCGATCGAGCCGATGTTGATGATCATGCCGCTGTCGGCTTCCACCATCTGCGGCAGGATCTTGTGGGTGACCATGGCCAGGCCGGTGATGTTGGTGTCGATCATCCGCTGCCAGTTTTCCGCACTGCTGGCCTGGGCACGGTCCACGCCCAGCGCCAGCCCGGCATTGTTGACCAGCAGGTCGATCTGCAGCGAAGCATCACGAATCTGCTCGACCGCCGTCTCGAGCGACACCGGGTCGGTGACATCCAGCGCCAGCGGAATGAAATTGACGCCCAGCTCGGCCTCCAGCGCTTGCAGCTTGTCCATGCGCCGGGCACCACCGATCACGCGGTAGCCTTTGCCGATCAAGGTACGGCAGATGGCGCGGCCAAAGCCCGAGGAGGCGCCGGTTACGAATGCGGTTTTCATCAGTTGTCTCCTATGGAAGGGTCAGGCCAGGTACTTCACGCCCAGGCTGGTGAACAGGCAGAGCATCGAGAACACCAGCGCCTTGCGCACCACTTCGTTGCCCTTGCGCAGGGCCAGTGCGCTGCCCAGGTGGTTACCGAGGATGTTGCAGGCCACCAGCGGCAACGCCAGCAGGTAGACGACCTTGCCGGCAATGACGAAGGCCACCAGGGCGCCGATGTTGGACGCGAAGTTGAAGGTTTTGGAGTTGGCCGAGCTGGAGACCAGGTCCATGCGCAGCAGGTAATGGAAAGCGATGATGAACATGCTGCCGGTACCGGGGCCGAAGAAGCCGTCATAGAAACCGATGGCCAGGCAGGTCAGCGGGACCACGGTGAACAGCATGCGCGATGACAGTTCGCGCTCTTCGACCGGGCGGTCCTTGGGGGTGAGGAAGATGAGGATGCCGAAGGGGATCAGCCCCAGGATGATCTTGCCTACGGTTTCCTGGGGGATCGACACGATCAGGTGCGCCCCCAGGTAGGCACCGAGCAGCGAGAACGGCACGCCGACCAGCGCCACCTTCCAGACCATCTTGCTGTTGGCCAGGAAGTTGCGGATGGCCGCCAGCGTGCCGAGGGTACTGACGAGTTTTTCCTGGCCAAGGGCAACCTGGGGTGGCATGCCAACCAGCAGAAAGCCCGGAACCAGGAACAGCCCACCACCACCGGCAATGCTGTCGACGAAGCCGGCAACGAAGGCAATCGCCCCGAGCATGAGGATCGCCAGCAACCAGTGTTCCGCCCAGAAAGCGCCCAGAATTTCCATAGCAACGTCCATCCAGTGGAGTGTCATGCCAAGCACAACGTGAGTGCGCTTGCCCCAATCAGCGCGGTGATTGTAATTACAGCAATTGAATCGATTCAATCATAAATTAAATCGACTCAATAGCGAGGATTACCATCATTACCCCTATCTTGGCTTTCATGCTAGGCTGCGCGCACTTGCAGAATCTGGTGCCATTTCCATGTGGGTCCCTCAATACGGCGATCAAACCCAGCCGGTTTACCTGATGATCGCTAATGCCCTTGAACAGGACATCGAAAGTGGTCGGCTTGCAGCAGGCGATCGCTTGCCCACCCTCAAAGACCTTGCCGAGGCATTGAATGTAACCCCCGGCACCGTTGGAAGAGCCTACGACGAAGCCGCCAAGCGCGGCCTGGTGGTTGGAGAGGTAGGCCGTGGCACATTTGTCAGACAGTTGCGACAGCGGTTATCCGCCCCGTCGGCGCCCGCCCCCGTTACTGGCGAAAGCAGCCAGATCGACCTGTCGATCATCAAACCCAACGATGCCCACATGAGTGAGTGGCTGGGTGCGGCGATCAGCGAGCTGGCCACCTCTGCGGACCTGGGACAGGTCCTCGACTATGTGACAGAAGGTGGTCACACCTCCCACAAACAAGCAGGTGCAGACTGGATTCGGCGCTGGCTGCCTGGCGCGCGCTGGCAACAGGTTGTACTGACCTCTGGCGCACAGCATGGACTATTGGTGGCCATCAGCAGCCTGTCGAAGAGCGACGATGTGGTGCTGTGCGAATCGTTCTGCTACCCAGGCATCATCTCCCTGGCCCACAGCATGGGCCGCCGCCTGCGTGGCGTGGCCATGGACGAGCATGGCCTTATTCCCGAGGCATTGCGTGCGGCCTGCCTGGAGCATCGCCCTTCCCTGTTGGTGTGTGTCACCACCCACCAGAACCCCACCAACTCGATCATGCCCCACGCACGGCGCCAGGCCATCGCAGAGATCGCCCGCGAGTTCGACCTGTTCATCGTCGATGACGATATCTACGGCTTCCTTGAACCCGCACCGGATTACCAGCCACTAGCGGCGTATGCGCCAGAACGTTCGGTGTATCTCACCAGCCTGTCCAAAAGTGTGCTGCCGGCGCTGCGTATCGGTTACCTGTACGCCCCACCGCAAACCCTCTCGCGGCTATCGTCGATGGTACGCAGCAGCGTCTGGATGCCATCGCCGTTGATGGCACAACTGGCCAGCAACCTGATCAACAGCGGCATGGCCGACCAGCTGGTGCAGGCACAACAGGACGAGGCGGCCGCGCGCCAGCAAATGGCCCGGGAGATCCTTGGCAAGTACAAGATCCGCAGCCAGCCCAACAGCTTCCACATCTGGCTGGAGTTGCCGGAGCCGTGGACCAGCGACGAATTCGCCAACCTGGCGCGTAACAACGGCGTCACGGTAGTCAGTGGCAGCCAGTTCCTGCCAGAACGCAGCCACGCCAACTGCGGCGTGCGCATCGCCCTGATGGCCCCCAGCCGCCAGGAACTGGGCTTTGCCCTGACCAAGCTGGTCAGCTTGCTGGACTCGCCGGAGCCACGGTTGTTTTATTGAAGCGCTGGCTGCACCCGCCCTCACAGGATTGCGCCGTAGCAGAAACCCACGCAACCTGTGGGAGCGGGCATGCCCGCGAACACCGGCGTAGCCGGTGCCATCCATTGCATCGCCTGCTTCGCGGGCTTGCCCGCTCCCACAGGGTACGTGCTATTGCCCATGAAAAAGCTTCATCACCAAATGCTGAAAATTAGCAACCGGTGATGTGCTCGCCGGGAGATGAGCACCTGGCAGCCCTCACCTTCTCTTCTGGCATTCCCCACAAATGAAAAAACCCAGGGCAACTCTGCCCTGGGTTTCTGGCCCTGCTAGACGCTAACCCGCTCTGATCAGAACGGAATATCGTCATCGAAGCTGTCAAAATCCGCCGCCGGCTGCGGGGCGGGCTGCTGCGGTGCCGGGCGCTGAGGCGCCTGTTGCGGGCGCGGGGCCTGCTGGCGTGGGGCCTGGTTGTACTGCTGCTGGCCGCCACCGTAGTTGCCGCCACCCTGGTTGTACGGGTCACCGCCCTGCTGCTGATTCTGCGGACGACCGCCGAGCAGCTGCATGGTGCCGTTGATGTCGACGATGATCTCGGTGGTGTAGCGCTTGATGCCGTCTTTTTCCCACTCGCGGGTCTGCAGCTTGCCTTCGATGTAGCACTGCGAACCCTTGCGCAGGTATTCGCCGGCGATTTCGGCAACCTTGCCGAACAGCGACACACGGTGCCACTCGGTACGCTCGACCTTCTGGCCCGACTGCTTGTCGGTCCACTGCTCGCTGGTAGCCAGGCTCAGGTTGGTCACGGCGTTACCGTTGGGCAGGTAGCGGACTTCGGGATCCTGGCCACAGGTGCCGACCAGAATGACTTTGTTAACCCCACGGGCCATAACGTTCTCCTAGGCTTCGCACGCCGAAGAGGCCGGGTTCACCAGGCGCTCGAGGGTCGTACGGTCCAAAATTTTCGTATCCAGTTTGATATAGATGGCGGCTTCTTCCGCCACCACGACGGCGTCGGTCACACCTGGCACAGCCATCAGGCGCTCGGTCAGGCCGGCTTCCCGGACTGCCTCTGGCGTCAGCGGCATGCGCAGGCTGGTCACATAGGGCGGCTCGTTCATGCGCAAGGCGACGACCAACCAGATGGCACACAGTACCGCACAACCGAGGAACACCATGTTCAGCCCGCCGTGCTGGAACAACCAGCCACCGAGGATTCCTCCCAGGGCAGCGCCGAGGAACTGGCTGGTGGAGTAGACCCCCATTGCCGTCCCCTTGCCACCTGCAGGCGACACCTTGCTCACCAGCGAAGGCAGCGATGCCTCCAGCAGGTTGAATGCAGTAAAGAATACCACGGTGCCGATCACCAGTCCGCGCAAACCGTCAGCCCACTGCCAGAAGAACACCTCCACCAGCAGCAACACACTGACCGCCCCGGCCAGCACGCGTTTCATCTTGCGCTTTTTTTCGCCATAGATGATGAACGGGACCATTGCAAAAAATGAGATGAACAACGCGGTCAGGTACACCCACCAGTGCTGCTCCTTCGGCAGGCCGCCGCGCTCGACAAAGGCCAGTGGCAATGCGACGAAGCTGGCCATGAGGATGGCGTGGAGAATGAAGATGCCCACATCCAGGCGCAGAAGGTCCGGATGGCGCAGGGTCGGGCCGATGGCCTGGCGCGCCACACCCGACTCACGGTGCTGCAGGATGCTGTGGGTATTGGGCACCACAAAGGCGATCAGCAGGATGCCGACCAGGGCAAGTCCTGCCGTGGCGAGGAACAATCCTGACAAGCCAAAGGCACGAGTCAGCAATGGGCCAACGACCATGGCGACAGCAAACGACAGGCCGATGCTCATGCCGATCATGGCCATGGCCTTGGTCCGGTGCTGCTCGCGCGTGAGGTCGGACAGCAGCGCCATGACCGCAGCGGAAATCGCCCCGGCGCCCTGCAGGATACGCCCGGCGATCACTCCCCAGATGGAGTCGGCCTGGGCCGCCAATACACTACCCAGGGCAAAGATGACCAACCCCAGGTAAATCACCGGCCGGCGGCCGATACGATCGGAAATCATCCCGAACGGGATCTGCAATACGGCCTGCGTCAGGCCATAGGCACCAATGGCCAGGCCGATCAGCGCAGGCGTGGCACCGGCCAGGTCCATCCCGTAGGTGGCCAGCACCGGCAAGACCATGAACATGCCCAGCATACGAAAGGCAAAGACCAGGGCCAGGCCGCCAGCGGCGCGGGTTTCGCTGCCACTCATGCGTTCGTTGTGGGTGTCGTGCATGGATTAATCTCGTGTGAACCGGCGGCGATTCTATCAGTCCGACAGCTTGACGGCATCTACGCGACGCTTTGCCGCGTACTGGCAGCGCGCCGTATACTTCCTTGTTTATGCCCGCCGAGCGAGGCCGCAGTGGACAAGATCCTGATTCGTGGGGCGCGTACCCACAACCTGAAGAACATCGACCTGACCCTGCCCCGGGACAAGCTGATCGTGATCACCGGCCTGTCCGGTTCCGGCAAGTCGTCCCTGGCGTTCGACACCCTGTACGCCGAAGGCCAGCGCCGCTATGTGGAATCGCTGTCGGCCTACGCCCGACAGTTCCTGTCGATGATGGAAAAGCCCGACGTCGATACCATCGAAGGCCTGTCGCCAGCCATTTCCATCGAGCAGAAGTCGACCTCGCACAACCCCCGCTCCACGGTCGGCACCATCACCGAAATCTACGACTATCTGCGCCTGCTGTACGCCCGCGTCGGCACCCCACGCTGCCCGGATCACGATATCCCGCTGGAGGCGCAAACGATCAGCCAGATGGTCGACCTGGTGCTGGAGCGCCCGGAAGGCAGCAAGCTGATGCTGCTGGCTCCGGTGGTGCGCGAGCGCAAGGGCGAGCACCTGGCAGTGTTCGACGAACTGCGCGCCCAGGGCTTTGTGCGCGCCCGGGTCAACGGCAAGCTCTACGAACTCGACGAACTGCCCAAGCTGGACAAGCAGAAAAAACACAGCATCGATGTGGTCGTGGACCGTTTCAAGGTCCGCGCCGACCTGCAACAACGCCTGGCCGAGTCGTTCGAGACCGCGCTAAAGCTGGCCGACGGCATCGCCCTGGTGGCACCGATGGATGACGAACAAGGCGAAGAGACGATCTTCTCCGCGCGTTTCGCCTGCCCGGTCTGTGGTCATGCCATCAGCGAGCTGGAGCCGAAGCTGTTCTCCTTCAACAACCCCGCCGGCGCCTGCCCGACCTGCGATGGCCTGGGGGTGAAGCAGTTCTTCGACACCAAGCGCCTGGTCAATGCCGAGCTCACCTTGGCCGAAGGCGCGATCCGCGGCTGGGACCGGCGCAACGTGTACTACTTCCAGATGCTCGGCTCGCTGGCCGCGCATTACGGCTTCAGCCTGGAGGAACCATTCGGCCAGCTTTCGGCCGAGCACCAGAAGGTGATCCTGCAGGGCAGCGGCAAGCAGAGCGTCGACTTCAAGTACCTCAACGACCGTGGCGACATCGTCAAGCGCTCGCACCCGTTCGAAGGCATCGTGCCGAACCTGGAGCGCCGCTACCGCGAGACCGAGTCGGCCACCGTGCGCGAAGAACTGGCCAAGTTCCTCGGCACCCAGCCCTGCCCGGATTGCCGCGGCACCCGCCTGCGCCGTGAGGCACGGCACGTGTGGGTGGGCGAAAAAACCCTGCCGGCGGTGACCAATCTGCCGATCGGTGAAGCCAGCAACTATTTCGGCGAGCTGACCCTGACCGGTCGCCGCGGCGAGATTGCGGCGAAGATCCTCAAGGAAATCTGCGAGCGCTTGCAGTTCCTGGTCAACGTCGGTCTCGACTATCTCACCCTGGACCGCAGCGCCGATACCCTGTCCGGTGGCGAAGCGCAGCGTATCCGCCTGGCCAGCCAGATCGGCGCTGGCCTGGTGGGGGTGATGTACATCCTCGATGAGCCGTCCATCGGCCTTCATCAGCGTGACAATGACCGCCTGCTGGCCACCCTCAACCACCTGCGCGACCTGGGCAACACGGTGATCGTGGTGGAACACGACGAGGACGCCATCCGCCTGGCCGACTACGTGGTGGACATCGGCCCGGGGGCCGGCGTGCACGGTGGGCAGATCGTCGCCGAGGGCTCGCCGCAGGAGGTCATGGCCCACCCCGACTCGCTGACCGGCAAGTACCTGTCCGGGCGCAAGAAGATTGTCGTGCCGGCCAAGCGCACGCCGCGCAACAAGAAGCTGCAACTCAAGCTCAAGGGCGCGCGTGGCAACAACCTGCAAAACGTCGACCTGGAAGTCCCGATCGGCCTGCTGACCTGCGTGACCGGGGTGTCCGGCTCGGGCAAGTCGACGCTGATCAACAACACCCTGTTCCCACTGGCCGCCACCGCCCTGAATGGCGCAAGCAGCCTGGAAGCGGCGCCGCATGCCAGCATGGATGGCCTGCAGCACCTGGACAAGGTGGTGGATATCGACCAGAGCCCGATCGGCCGCACCCCTCGCTCGAACCCGGCGACCTACACCGGCATCTTCACGCCGATCCGCGAGCTGTTCTCCGGTGTGCCGGAATCGCGTTCGCGCGGCTATGGTCCGGGGCGCTTCTCGTTCAACGTCAAGGGGGGCCGTTGCGAGGCCTGCCAGGGCGATGGCCTGATCAAGGTGGAGATGCACTTCCTGCCGGACATCTACGTGCCGTGCGACGTGTGCAAGAGCAAGCGCTACAACCGCGAAACCCTGGAGATCAAGTACAAGGGCAAGAACATCCACGAGGTGCTGGAGATGACCATCGAGGATGCCCGCGAGTTCTTCGACGCAGTGCCGGCGCTGGCGCGCAAGCTGCAGACGTTGATGGATGTGGGGCTGTCGTACATCAAGCTGGGGCAGTCGGCGACCACCCTGTCGGGTGGTGAGGCCCAGCGAGTCAAGCTATCGCGCGAACTGTCCAAGCGTGACACCGGCAAGACCCTGTACATCCTCGATGAGCCGACCACGGGCCTGCACTTTGCCGATATCCAGCAGTTGCTGGACGTGCTGCATCGCCTGCGCGACCACGGCAATACCGTGGTGGTGATCGAGCACAACCTGGATGTGATCAAGACCGCGGACTGGCTGGTGGATCTGGGGCCGGAGGGTGGCTCGAAAGGTGGGCAGATCATTGCCTGCGGTACGCCAGAAGAACTGAGTACGATGAAACAGTCGTATACCGGGCACTACCTGAAACCGTTGCTGGAGCGGGATCGGGCGTAAGGCCCTGGGGGCGCTTTGCGCCCCTTTCGCGACACAAGGCCGCTCCCACAGGAGTAATGCATTTCCCTGTGGGAGCGGCCTTGTGTCGCGATAGGGCTGCAAAGCAGCCCCAGGCTTTTACATCTGCGACTGCAGGTAATTCTCGAGGCCAATGGCCTTGATCAGCCCCTGCTGCTTCTCCAGCCAGTAGGTGTGATCTTCTTCGGTATCAGCCAACTGAGCGCGCAGGATGTCGCGGCTGATGTAGTCCTTGTGCAACTCGCACAGCTCGATGCCTTTGCACAGCGCGCCGCGTACCTTGTACTCGAGCTTGAGGTCAGCCTCGATCATTTCCGGCACGGTGCTGCCCACTTCCAGGTCGTCCGCGCGCATGTCAGGGGTGCCTTCGAGCATGAGGATGCGTCGCATCAGGGCATCTGCGTGCTGCGTCTCTTCTTCCATTTCGTGGTTGATGCGCTCGTAGAGCTTGGACAGGCCCCAGTCTTCGTACATACGCGAGTGAATGAAGTACTGGTCACGCGCCGCCAGTTCGCCCTTCAGCAGCGTAACGAGGTAGTTGATTACGTCCGGGTGACCTTGCATCGCCCTGCTTCTCCATGTGAAAACGTCTATGCCACATAGTGTGAACCAGCTTTTGCCTGCGGTCACTGAAAACCGCGCAATTAGAAGCAAAAAATCGGTTAAACAGTAGTGATATTCATTGAAAAACCGCCCAAATGAGGGCGGTTCTTCTTATCACTTCGACTTAGGCGAGATTGATGCCCAAGGCCTTGGCAACCCCTTCGCCATAGGCAGGATCGGCCTTGAAGAAGTATTGCAGCTGACGCTGGATCACGTCTTCGCTGACGCCTGCCATGGTGCCGGCAATGTTGTTTATCAGCAGGGCTTTCTGCTCATCGTTCATCAGGCGGAACAGCGCGCCGGCGTGGCTGTAGTAGTCGGTGTCTTCGCGGTGGTCGTAACGGTCTGCGGAACCATTCAGGGCCAGTGCAGGCTCGGCGTGGCGTGGCGACTGCTTCGGTGCATCGCTGTAGCTGTTGGGCTCATAGTTCGGCGCGCTGCCGTAACTGCCAGCGGCCATGGAACCATCACGCTGGTAGCTGTTGACCGGGCAGCGTGGTGCATTCACCGGCAGCTGCTGGTGGTTGGTACCCACCCGGTAGCGATGCGCGTCGGCGTAGGCGAATACCCGCCCTTGCAGCATGCGGTCCGGCGACAGGCCGACCCCCGGCACCATGTTGCTCGGGCCAAACGCAGCCTGCTCGACCTCGGCAAAGTAGTTGAGCGGGTTGCGGTTGAGCTCCAGCACGCCCACTTCAATCAGCGGGTAGTCCCTCTGCGACCAGGTCTTGGTCACATCGAAGGGGTTTTCGTCGCGGCTGGCAGCCTCGGCTTCGCTCATCACCTGGATACATACGGACCAGCGTGGGTAATCGCCCCGCTCGATGGCTTCGAACAGGTCGCGCTGGGCGTAGTCCGGGTCAGTACCTGCGAGGCGCGCGGCATCTGCCGGAGCGAGGTTCTTGATGCCTTGCTGGGTCTTGAAGTGCCATTTGACCCAGGTGCGTTCACCCTTGGTATTGATCAGGCTGTAGGTATGGCTACCAAAGCCGTGCATATGGCGGTAGCCGTCCGGAATGCCGCGATCGGAGAACAGAATGGTGACCTGATGCAGCGCCTCGGGAGAGTGCGACCAGAAGTCCCACATCATCTGAGCGTTCTTCAGGTTGGATTGCGGGTGACGCTTCTGGGTGTGGATAAAGTCCGGAAACTTCAGTGGGTCGCGGATGAAGAACACCGGCGTGTTGTTGCCGACGATGTCCCAGTTGCCTTCCTCGGTGTAGAACTTGACGGCAAAACCACGGGGGTCGCGCTCGGTATCAGCGGAGCCACGTTCACCACCAACGGTGGAGAAGCGCAGGAAGGTTTCGGTCTGCTTGCCCACCTGTTCAAACAACTTGGCACTGGTGTAACCGGTGATATCGCGGGTGACGGTAAAGGTGCCGTAGGCGCCCGAGCCTTTTGCGTGTACGCGGCGCTCAGGAATGTTCTCGCGGTTGAAGTGGGCGAGCTTCTCGATCAGGTGGAAGTCGTCGAGCAGCAGCGGGCCGCGCGGGCCGGCGGAACGGGAATTCTGGTTGTCTGCTACAGGTGCACCGCTGGCGGTGGTGAGAATCTTGCTCATGGGCTCTCCTTATCGGTCTTCAAGCGCCGGCTAATCGGCTCTGGAGAGAGTATTGACGAGCAAGGTTACAAGAACAAATGCATTACATGACTTGTATCAATAGAAATAAACAATACATCCTGAAACAAAAAACCGGGCACTAGGCCCGGTTCTTTGTAGCAGACAGAACGTCTTACTCAGCAGCTTCTACAGCACCGCCGACCGGACGATCAACCAGCTCGACGTACGCCATAGGAGCGTTGTCGCCAGCGCGGAAGCCGCACTTCAGGATGCGCAGGTAGCCGCCCTGACGGGTGGCGTAACGCTTGCCCAGGTCGTTGAAGAGCTTGCCAACAGCGGACTTCGAACGGGTACGATCGAAGGCCAGACGGCGGTTAGCTACGCTGTCTTCCTTGGCCAGGGTGATCAGCGGCTCGGCAACGCGGCGCAGTTCCTTGGCTTTCGGCAGGGTGGTTTTGATCAGCTCGTGCTCGATCAGCGACACTGCCATGTTCTGGAACATAGCCTTGCGGTGAGAGCTGGTACGGCTCAGGTGACGTCCACTTTTACGATGACGCATGATTCATTCCTTACCAAACACTACGTTCGGTGATTACGACGATCAGGCGGTCGCCTTGTCGTCTTTCTTAAGACTTGCAGGCGGCCAGTTGTCGAGGCGCATGCCGAGAGACAGACCACGAGAGGCCAGGACGTCCTTGATTTCAGTCAGGGACTTCTTGCCCAGGTTAGGAGTCTTCAACAGCTCTACTTCGGTACGCTGAATCAGGTCGCCGATGTAGTAGATGTTCTCCGCCTTGAGGCAGTTGGCCGAACGTACAGTCAGTTCCAGGTCGTCAACCGGACGCAGCAGGATCGGATCGATCTCGTCTTCCTGCTCGACTACGACAGGCTCGCTGTCACCTTTGAGGTCGACGAACGCGGCCAGCTGCTGTTGCAGGATGGTCGCAGCGCGGCGGATAGCCTCTTCAGGATCCAGGGTGCCGTTGGTTTCCAGATCAATGACCAGCTTGTCCAGGTTGGTACGCTGTTCAACACGGGCGTTCTCGACCACATAGGCGATACGACGCACCGGGCTGAACGAAGCGTCCAACTGCAGACGGCCAATGCTACGGCTTTCGTCTTCGTCGGTTTGACGGGAGTCGGCCGGCTCGTAACCACGACCACGAGCTACAGTGAGCTTCATGTTCAGGGCGCCGTTCGACGCCAGGTTCGCGATTACGTGATCGGGGTTGACGATCTCGACATCGTGATCCAGCTGAATATCGGCAGCGGTAACCACCCCCGAACCCTTTTTCGACAAGGTCAGCGTAACTTCGTCACGACCGTGCAGTTTGATAGCCAGGCCTTTCAGGTTCAACAGGATTTCAATGACGTCTTCCTGAACACCTTCGATCGCGGAGTACTCGTGGAGTACGCCGTCGATCTCGGCCTCGACTACTGCACAGCCAGGCATGGAGGACAACAGGATGCGGCGCAGCGCGTTGCCCAGGGTATGGCCGAAACCACGCTCGAGAGGCTCGAGCGTAATCTTGGCGCGGGTCGGACTGACTACCTGCACATCAATGTGGCGGGGAGTCAGGAACTCATTTACCGAAATCTGCATGGATGCACCTATTTTCTAGCCCTTACTTGGAGTAGAGCTCGACAATCAGGTTCTCGTTGATGTCGGCAGACAGGTCGCTGCGAGCAGGAACGTTCTTGAAAACGCCCGACTTTTTAGCAGCATCCACGTCAACCCACTCAACGCGGCCACGCTGGGCGCACAGTTCAAGGGCTTGAACAATGCGCAGCTGGTTCAGCGACTTCTCGCGAACCGCGACCACGTCACCCGGACGAACTTGGTAGGATGGAATGTTTACAGTCTTACCGTTGACGCTGATCGCTTTGTGCGAAACCAGCTGACGGGACTCGGAACGAGTCGAGCCGAAGCCCATACGGTAGACGACGTTATCCAGACGGCACTCGAGCAGTTGCAGCAGGTTTTCACCGGTTGCGCCTTTTTTCGAGGCTGCAGCCTGGTAGTAACCGCGGAACTGACGCTCCAGAACACCGTAGATACGACGAACTTTTTGCTTCTCGCGCAGCTGGGTACCGTAGTCGGACTGACGGCCACGGCGCTGGCCGTGGATACCTGGGGCTGCTTCGATGTTGCACTTCGATTCCAGAGCGCGAACGCCGCTCTTCAGGAACAGGTCAGTGCCTTCACGACGAGACAGTTTGCATTTTGGACCAATGTAACGTGCCATTTATCTGTCTCCTGATTACACGCGACGCTTCTTCGGCGGACGGCACCCGTTGTGCGGGATTGGCGTCACGTCGGTGATGCTGGCGATCTTGTAGCCGCAGCTGTTCAGTGCACGAACGGCGGACTCACGACCTGGACCTGGACCCTTGACGTTTACGTCGAGGTTCTTCAGACCGTATTCCAGCGCAGCTTGACCAGCACGCTCAGCAGCGATCTGGGCTGCGAACGGGGTGGATTTGCGCGAACCACGGAAACCCGAACCACCGGAGGTCGCCCAGGACAAAGCGTTGCCCTGACGGTCGGTGATGGTCACGATGGTGTTGTTGAAAGAGGCATGGATGTGGGCGATGCCATCAACCACTGTCTTTTTGACTTTCTTACGAGGACGAGCAGCAGGTTTTGCCATGTCTATATTCCTGGGCGATTACTTGCGGATCGGCTTACGCGGGCCCTTACGGGTGCGTGCGTTGGTCTTGGTGCGCTGACCGCGAACCGGCAGACCTTTACGATGACGCAGGCCGCGGTAGCAACCCAGGTCCATCAAGCGCTTGATCTTCATGTTGATGTCACGACGCAGGTCACCTTCGGTGGTGAACTTCGCGACTTCGCCACGCAGGGTTTCGATTTGCTCGTCGCTCAGATCCTTGATCTTAGCGGCTGGGTTTACACCAGCGTCTGCACAGATCTTCTGTGCAGTAGTGCGACCGACACCATAGATGTAGGTCAGCGAGATAACAGCATGCTTGTTATCTGGAATGTTGACGCCTGCAATACGGGCCATTCAGTGGGACTCCAATTGACAGCTACCTACGCCCCGGAAGCCAAGAAATAGGGCGCGAGATAATATCGCTGTAGAAACGAATAATCAACCCAGCAGCACACTAGCTGCTGGGTTTGAAGCGCAGATCACACTCAGCCTTGGCGCTGTTTGTGACGCGGTTCCGCGCTGCAGATCACTCGTACGACGCCTTCGCGACGGATGATCTTGCAGTTACGGCACAGCTTTTTCACCGATGCACGAACTTTCATTACCGACTCCTCGAACCTTAGGGGCGTATCAGCGCAGCAGACCGCTGCCACCGTAGCCTTTCAGGTTGGCTTTCTTCATCAGGGATTCGTACTGGTGCGAAACGAGGTGCGATTGTACTTGGGACATGAAGTCCATCACAACCACTACCACAATCAGCAACGAGGTCCCGCCAAGGTAGAACGGCACATTTGCTGCCACCACCAGGAACTGGGGCAGAAGGCAGACGGCCATCATGTAAAGAGCACCGAACATGGTCAGACGGGTCAGAACGCCATCAATGTAGCGTGCCGACTGCTCACCAGGACGGATACCCGGAATAAAGGCACCGGACTTCTTCAGGTTTTCCGCTACGTCTTTCGGGTTGAACATCAGCGCTGTGTAGAAGAAGCAGAAGAAAATGATCCCTGCACTAAACAGCAGAATGTTCAACGGCTGACCAGGAGCGATCGACTGCGAGATGTCCTGCAGCCAGCCCATACCTTCGGACTGACCGAACCAGGCACCCAGCGAAGCCGGGAACAGCAGAATGCTGCTCGCGAAAATGGCCGGGATAACCCCCGCCATGTTCACCTTCAGCGGCAAGTGGCTGGTCTGCGCAGCGAAGACCTTGCGGCCCTGCTGACGCTTGGCGTAGTGAACGGCGATACGACGCTGACCACGCTCAATGAACACCACGAAGCCGATAATCGCTACTGCCAGCAAACCGATAGCGACCAGGGCGAAAATGTTGATATCGCCTGTGCGTGCAGACTCGAAAGACTGCCCGATTGCTCTCGGAAGACCGGCAACGATACCCGCGAAGATCAACATCGAGATACCGTTGCCCACACCGCGCTCGGTGATCTGCTCGCCCAGCCACATCATGAACATCGCGCCCGCCACGAAGGTGGAGACGGCAACGACATGGAAGCCCAGGCCTACAGAAAACGCCACGCCCTGGTTGGCCAGGCCAATGGACATGCCAATGGCTTGAACCAGTGCCAGGATAACGGTGCCGTAGCGGGTGTACTGGCTGATCTTGCGACGGCCAGCTTCACCTTCCTTCTTCAACTGCTCCAGTTGCGGGCTGACCGCCGTCATCAGCTGCATGATGATCGATGCCGAGATGTACGGCATGATCCCCAGTGCAAAGATGCTCATGCGCTCGAGCGCGCCACCGGAAAACATGTTGAACAAGCTAAGAATGGTCCCCTCATTCTGCCGAAACAGATCCGCCAGACGGTCTGGATTGATGCCAGGAACCGGGATATGCGCACCTATCCGATAGACGATGATCGCCATGAACAGAAAGCGCAGACGAGCCCAGAGTTCCGACATCCCGCCCTTACCGAGCGAAGAGAGAGCACCTTGCTTAGCCATTTATTCCTCGAACTTGCCGCCAGCTGCTTCGATAGCCGCACGCGCACCCTTGGTGGCTGCGATACCCTTGATGGTGACTGCGCGAGTGACTTCGCCAGACAGCATGATTTTCACGCGCTGTACGTTCTGGCCGATCACGTTGGCATCCTTCAGGGATTGCACGGAGATCACGTCGCCTTCCACCTTGGCCAGCTCGGACAGACGCACTTCGGCGCGGTCCATGGCTTTCAGGGAAACGAAGCCGAACTTCGGCAGACGACGGTGCAGCGGCTGTTGACCGCCTTCGAAGCCAGGAGCGATCGAACCACCCGAACGGGAAGTCTGACCTTTGTGGCCACGGCCGCCGGTCTTACCCAGACCGCTACCGATACCACGACCTGGACGATGCTTCTCGCGACGGGAACCCGGCGCTGGACTCAGATCATTGAGTTTCATCGATTAACCCTCGACCTTCAGCATGTAGTAAGCCTTGTTGATCATCCCGCGGTTTTCGGGAGTATCCTGGACTTCTACAGTGTGACCGATGCGACGCAGACCCAGGCCCTTAACGCACAGCTTGTGGTTAGGCAGACGGCCCGAGACGCTCTTGATCAGCGTTACTTTTACGGTTGCCATGATCAGAAGATCTCCTCGACGCTCTTGCCGCGCTTGGCAGCAATGGATTCAGGAGATTGCATGGCTTTCAGACCCTTGAAGGTGGCGTAAACCACGTTCACTGGGTTGGTCGAACCGTAGCACTTGGCCAGAACGTTCTGAACACCAGCAACTTCCAGGACAGCACGCATTGCGCCACCGGCGATGATACCGGTACCTTCCGAGGCAGGCTGCATGTAAACCTTCGAGGCGCCGTGGGCAGCCTTGGTGGCGTACTGCAGGGTGGTGCCCTTCAGGTCAACCTGGATCATGTTGCGGCGAGCAGCTTCCATGGCTTTCTGGATCGCGGCAGGTACTTCGCGCGACTTGCCACGGCCGAAGCCAACACGACCTTTACCATCACCTACCACGGTCAGCGCGGTGAAGGTGAAGATACGGCCGCCTTTTACGGTTTTGGCAACGCGGTTAACTTGAACCAGCTTCTCGATGTAGCCTTCGTCGCGCTTTTGATCGTTATTTGCCATAACTTAGAACTCCAGCCCGCCTTCACGAGCAGCATCAGCCAGCGCTTTGACGCGGCCATGGTACTTGAAGCCGGAACGGTCAAAGGCAACTTGAGATACACCGGCGGCTTTCGCACGCTCAGCTACCAGCTTGCCAACCTTAGTGGCCGCGTCGATGTTGCCAGTGGCGCCATCACGCAGTTCTTTGTCCAAGGTCGAGGCGCTTGCCAGAACCTTGCTGCCGTCGGCCGAAATGACCTGGGCGTAGATGTGCTGCGAGGAGCGGAACACGCACAGGCGCACGACTTCGAGTTCGTGCATCTTGAGACGTGCTTTGCGAGCGCGACGCAGTCGAGTAACTTTTTTGTCGGTCATTTGCTAGGCCCTACTTCTTCTTGGCTTCTTTACGACGGACTACTTCGTCCGCGTAACGCACACCCTTGCCTTTGTAAGGCTCTGGCGGACGGAAGTCGCGGATTTCAGCGGCCACCTGACCCACCAGCTGCTTGTCGATACCCTTGATCAGGATGTCGGTCTGGCTTGGGGTTTCAGCGGTGATACCGGCTGGCAGTTCGTAGTCCACTGGGTGCGAGAAGCCCAGGGCCAGGTTCAGGACGGTGCCCTTGGCCTGTGCCTTGTAACCAACACCGACCAGCTGGAGCTTGCGCTCGAAGCCTTGGCTTACGCCCTGGACCATGTTGTTCACCAGAGCGCGGGTGGTACCGGCCATGGCGCGAGCTTGCTGGTCACCGTTGCGAGCGACGAAACGCAGCTCGCCAGACTCTTCGGTAACTTCAACAGACGAGTGAACGTTCAGTTCGAGAGTGCCTTTGGCACCCTTCACCGAAAGCTGCTGGCCGGCGAATTTGACTTCGACGCCTGCTGGCAGCTTAACGGGGTTCTTAGCGACGCGAGACATGCCTATCTCCCCTTAGAACACTGTGCACAGAACTTCGCCGCCGACACCGGCAGCGCGTGCAGCGCGATCAGTCATCACACCTTTGTTGGTGGAGACGATAGACACGCCCAGACCGCCACGTACTTTCGGCAGCTCTGCGACGGACTTGTACTGGCGCAGGCCTGGACGGCTGGAGCGCTTCAGTTCCTCGATGACCGGACGGCCTTCGAAGTACTTCAGTTCGATCGACAGGGAAGGCTTGGCCTCACCAGTTACCTGGTAGCCGGCGATGTAACCTTCGTCTTTCAGAACTTTGGCAACCGCGACCTTCAGGGTGGAGGAAGGCATGCTTACGACGGACTTTTCAGCCATCTGGGCATTACGGATGCGAGTTAGCATGTCCGCTAACGGGTCCTGCATACTCATGGGCTAGATGCTCCTGATACAAGAATTATTAGCCTTGCGGCTATCACAACCACCCGAGCGGACAGGGCAAAAAACCCAGGCTCAGGTGAGCCGGTCATTCTAGACACAAGGTAGAAACGAAACAAGCCCCATATAGGGGCTTGTTTGTTGGCGAGGTCACCGGCGGTCGGAAGAATGCTCCCCTTCCGCCGGGATCCAGCCTGCAGCGATTACCAGGAGGCCTTGACCAGACCTGGTACGTCACCGCGCATTGCAGCTTGACGCAGCATGTTACGGCCCAGGCCGAACTTACGGTATACACCGTGAGGACGACCGGTCAGGCGGCAACGGTTGCGCAGACGCGAAGCGGAGGCATCACGTGGCTGCTTCTGCAGGGCGACAACGGCAGCGAAACGCTCTTCAGGAGAGGCGTTCAGGTTGACGATGGTCGCTTTCAGCTCGGCACGCTTTTTGGCGTACTTGGCTACCGTGAGCTGACGCTTCAGCTCGCGGTTTTTCATGCTCTTCTTGGCCATTTTCCTACTCCAATCAGTTGCGGAACGGGAACTTGAAAGCACGCAGCAGAGCGCGGCCTTCGTCGTCCGAACGAGCAGTGGTGGTCAGGGTGATGTCCAAACCGCGCAGAGCATCGATCTTGTCGTAGTCGATTTCCGGGAAGATGATCTGCTCTTTCACGCCCATGCTGTAGTTGCCACGGCCATCGAAGGACTTGGCATTCAGGCCGCGGAAGTCGCGAACCCGAGGCAGGGAGATCGCCAGCAGGCGGTCCAGGAATTCGTACATCTTGTCGCGACGCAGGGTCACCTTGACACCGATCGGCCAGCCTTCACGGACTTTGAAGCCCGCGATGGATTTACGAGCGAAAGTCACGACCGGCTTTTGACCGGTGATCTTTTCCAGGTCGGCAACAGCGTGCTCGATGACTTTCTTGTCGCCGATCGCTTCGCCCAGACCCATGTTCAGGGTGATCTTGGTAACGCGCGGAACTTCCATCACGTTCGACAGCTTAAGTTCTTCCTTAAGCTTAGGAGCGATTTCGTTCCGGTAAATCTCTTTCAGTCGTGCCATGGTCTTCTACCTAGCAGTGTTCAAGCATCAACCGCTTTTTGGGTCGACTTGAAGACACGAATTTTTTTACCGTCTTCTACTTTGAAACCAACGCGGTCAGCCTTGTTGGTTTCGCCGTTGAAGATGGCAACGTTGGAAGCGTGCAGAGGCGCTTCTTTTTCGACGATACCGCCCTGTACGCCCGCCATCGGGTTAGGCTTGGTATGACGCTTGACCAGGTTCACACCACCAACGACCAGACGGTCATCAGCCAGAACCTTCAGCACCTTACCGCGCTTACCTTTGTCTTTGCCGGCGATCACGATGATCTCGTCGTCACGACGAATCTTTTGCATGTCGGATCTCCTTACAGCACTTCAGGGGCGAGCGAGACGATCTTCATGAACTTCTCAGTACGAAGTTCACGGGTCACTGGCCCGAAGATGCGAGTGCCGATCGGCTCTTGCTTGTTGTTCAGCAGAACAGCAGCGTTGCCGTCGAAACGAATGATGGAACCGTCAGCGCGACGAACACCGTGACGGGTGCGCACTACAACAGCGGTCATCACTTGGCCTTTCTTGACCTTACCGCGCGGAATTGCTTCCTTGACGGTTACCTTGATGATGTCACCGATGCCGGCGTAACGGCGGTGCGAACCGCCGAGCACCTTGATGCACATGACGCGACGAGCGCCGCTGTTATCGGCCACATCGAGCATGGATTGAGTCTGAATCATAAAATTTCTCCGACCCCTAGCCCTTAGACTTCAACAGCGCGTTCGAGGACTTCAACCAGTGCCCAGGACTTGGTCTTGGCCAGCGGACGGGTTTCACGGATGGAAACCTTGTCGCCGATCTTGCACTGGTTGGCTTCGTCGTGCGCGTGCAGCTTAGTCGAACGCTTAACGTATTTACCGTAGATCGGGTGCTTTACGCGACGCTCGATCAGAACGGTGATGGTCTTGTCCATTTTGTCGCTGACGACACGGCCAGTCAGCGTACGGACGGTTTTTTCAGCTTCAGCCATGATCACTTACCTGCCTGCTGGTTGAGCACAGTTTTCACGCGAGCGATGTCACGCTTAACTTGCGAGAGCAGGTGCGACTGCCCCAACTGGCCAGTTGCTTTCTGCATACGCAGATTGAACTGGTCGCGCAGCAAGCCGAGCAGTTGCTCATTCAGTTGCTGTGCCGATTTTTCACGAAGTTCATTCGCTTTCATCACATCACCGTCCGCTTAACAAAGGAGGTGGCGAGAGGCAGCTTTGCAGCAGCCAGGGCGAAAGCTTCGCGCGCCAGCTCTTCAGAAACACCCTCGATTTCATACAGGACTTTGCCTGGCTGAATCTGGGCAACCCAGTATTCCACGGAACCCTTACCTTTACCCATACGAACCTCGAGAGGCTTCTTGGAGATCGGCTTGTCCGGGAAGACACGGATCCAGATCTTACCGCCACGTTTTACGTGACGGGTCAGCGCACGACGTGCGGACTCGATCTGGCGAGCGGTGAGGCGACCGCGAGCAACAGCTTTCAGGGCGAATTCGCCGAAGCTGACTTTGCTACCGCGCAGTGCCAGACCACGGTTGTGGCCGGTCATCTGCTTGCGGAATTTTGTACGCTTTGGTTGCAACATTTGGCGTACCCCTTACTTAGCAGCTTTTTTACGAGGCGCTGGTGCTTGTGGTTTCAGTTCTTCTTGGCGACCACCAATAACTTCGCCTTTGAAGATCCAAACCTTCACACCGATCACACCGTAAGTGGTGTGAGCTTCGTAGGTGTTGTAGTCGATATCGGCACGCAGGGTGTGCAGAGGCACACGACCTTCGCGATACCACTCGGTACGAGCAATCTCAGCACCGCCGAGACGACCGCTCACCTGGATCTTGATGCCCTTGGCACCAATACGCATGGCGTTCTGTACGGCGCGCTTCATGGCGCGACGGAACATTACGCGGCGTTCCAGCTGCTGAGCTACGCTCTGCGCAACCAGCATAGCGTCGAGTTCCGGCTTGCGGATCTCTTCGATGTTGATGTGCACAGGCACACCCATCTGCTTGGTCAGGTCCTGACGCAGCTTCTCGACATCTTCACCTTTCTTACCGATAACGATACCGGGACGAGCGGTGTGGATGGTGATGCGTGCAGTTTGAGCCGGACGATGAATATCGATACGGCTTACGGACGCGCTTTTTAGTTTGTCCTGGAGGTACTCACGCGTTTTCAGATCCTTCAACAGGTAATCTGCGTAAGTAGCACCGTCTGCGTACCAGACGGAGGTGTGCTCCTTGACGATTCCCAGGCGAATGCCAGTGGGATGTACTTTCTGACCCATCTGATCGACTCCGTTACTTGTCCGCAACCTTGACAGTGATATGGCAAGACCGCTTGACGATGCGATCAGCACGGCCTTTGGCACGTGGCATGATGCGCTTCAGCGAACGCCCTTCGTTGACGAAGACGGTGGAGACCTTGAGGTCATCAACGTCTGCGCCTTCGTTGTGTTCGGCGTTGGCAACGGCCGACTCGAGGACTTTCTTCATGATTTCAGCGGCTTTTTTGCTGCTGAAGGCCAACAGGTTGAGCGCTTCGCCCACCTTCTTCCCGCGGATCTGGTCGGCGACCAAGCGGGCTTTCTGGGCGGAGATGCGAGCGCCCGACAACTTAGCGGCTACTTCCATTTCCTTACCCCTTAACGCTTGGCTTTCTTGTCAGCCACGTGCCCGCGATAGGTGCGGGTACCGGCGAACTCGCCCAGTTTGTGGCCGACCATGTCTTCGTTCACCAGAACTGGGACATGTTGACGACCGTTGTGTACCGCGATGGTCAGACCGACCATTTGTGGCAGGATCATCGAACGGCGCGACCAGGTTTTAACTGGCTTGCGATCGTTCTTCTCCACCGCCACTTCGACCTTCTTCAGCAGGTGAAGATCGATAAAAGGACCTTTTTTCAGAGAACGTGGCACTGTCGTATCCCTCTAGTTACTTGCGACGACGGACGATCATGTTGTCGGTACGCTTATTACCACGGGTCTTCGCACCCTTGGTTGGGAAGCCCCATGGCGATACCGGATGACGACCACCGGAGGTACGACCTTCACCACCACCATGTGGGTGGTCAACCGGGTTCATGGCAACACCACGAACGGTTGGGCGAACGCCGCGCCAGCGTTTGGCACCAGCTTTACCCAGCGAACGCAGGCTGTGCTCGGAGTTCGAGACTTCGCCCAGGGTCGCACGGCACTCAGCCAGTACTTTACGCATCTCACCGGAACGCAGACGCAGAGTCACGTAGACGCCTTCACGAGCGATCAGCTGAGCCGAAGCACCAGCGGAACGAGCGATCTGAGCACCTTTACCCGGCTTCAGTTCGATGCCGTGAATGGTGCTACCTACTGGGATGTTGCGCAGCTGCAGGGAGTTACCGGCCTTGATTGGGGCCAGGGCACCTGCGATCAGCTGGTCGCCAGCGCTCACGCCTTTAGGGGCGATGATGTAGCGACGCTCACCGTCTGCGTAGCACAGCAGGGCGATGTGAGCAGTACGGTTCGGGTCGTATTCGATACGCTCGACAGTGGCTGGGATGCCATCTTTGTCGTTGCGACGGAAGTCGACCAGACGGTAATGCTGCTTATGACCACCACCAACGTGACGAGTGGTGATGCGGCCATTGTTGTTACGACCACCAGACTTCGATTTCTTCTCGATCAGCGGTGCGTGAGGAGCGCCTTTGTGCAGCTCCTGGTTGACCACCTTGACCACGAAACGGCGGCCAGGGGAAGTCGGTTTGCATTTAACGATTGCCATGATGCACCCCTTCCTTACTCAGCACTGCTGCTGAAATCGAGATCTTGGCCTGGCTGAAGGGAGACGATCGCCTTCTTCCAGTCATTGCGCTTGCCCAGACCACGTGCGGTACGCTTGGTTTTACCCAGAACGTTAACAGTCGACACGTTTTCAACTTTTACGTTGAACAGGCCTTCGACAGCTTTCTTGATTTCCAGCTTGGTTGCATCGGTAGCAACCTTGAATACGAACTGGCCTTTTTTCTCAGCCAGAACGGTAGCCTTCTCGGAAACGTGCGGGCCAAGGAGGACTTTGAATACGCGTTCCTGGTTCATCCCAGCAGCTCCTCGAATTTCTTCACGGCCGAGACAGTGATCAACACTTTCTCGTATGCGATCAGACTGACCGGGTCGGAACCTTGTACGTCACGTACGTCGACGTGCGGCAGGTTGCGAGCAGCCAGGTACAGGTTCTGATCAACAGCGTCGGAAACGATCAGTACGTCGCTCAGACCCATGCCGTTCAGCTTGTTCAGCAGATCTTTGGTTTTCGGTGCTTCAACAGCGAAGTCCTGAACCACGACCAGACGGTCGCTACGCACCAGCTCAGCGAGGATGGAGCGCAGGGCTGCGCGATACATCTTCTTGTTGAGCTTCTGCGAGTGATCTTGAGGGCGAGCTGCGAAGGTTACACCACCGCCACGCCAGATCGGACCACGAGTGGTACCAGCACGAGCACGGCCAGTACCCTTCTGACGCCATGGGCGCTTACCGCCACCAGCCACGTCGGAACGGGTCTTCTGCTGCTTGGTGCCCTGACGGCCGCCGGCCATGTAGGCCACGACTGCTTGGTGTACCAGCGTCTCGTTGAATTCGCCACCGAAAGTCAGTTCGGAAACTTCGATCGCCTGAGCGTCATTTACATTGAGTTGCATGTCAGTTTCCCCTTAACCGCGAGCCTTGACAGCTGGACGTACAACCACGTCGCCGCCAGTAGCGCCTGGAACGGCACCCTTGACCAGCAGCAGGTTGCGCTCAGCGTCTACGCGAACTACTTCCAGGGACTGAACAGTCACGCGCTCGGCGCCCATGTGACCGGACATTTTCTTGCCCTTGAACACACGACCAGGAGTCTGGCACTGGCCGATGGAACCTGGGACACGGTGCGACACGGAGTTACCGTGGGTGTTGTCCTGGCCACGGAAGTTCCAGCGCTTGATGGTACCGGCGAAGCCTTTACCTTTGGACTGACCAGTAACGTCTACCAGCTGGCCTGCAGTGAAGAGTTCAGCTTTGATCAGATCGCCAGCCTGGAAATCGCCTTCTTCAAGACGGAACTCCCAGACACCGCGACCAGCGGCAACGTTGGCCTTGGCGAAGTGACCTGCCTGAGCGGCAGTCACACGCGAAGCACGACGCTCGCCGACAGTGACTTGCACTGCACGGTAGCCATCGGTTTCTTCAGTTTTGAACTGGGTGACACGATTCGGCTCGATCTCGATGACCGTGACCGGAATGGAGACACCTTCTTCGGTGAAAATGCGGGTCATACCGCACTTGCGACCGATTACACCAATAGTCATGTTGTAAACCTCATGAGTGTACGGGGCTTTCACCCGCTATGGCCGCCCATTTCAGAGCGTTACACGACCAGACCGAAGTCTTAGCCGAGGCTGATCTGTACTTCCACACCTGCCGCCAGATCAAGCTTCATCAGCGCGTCAACGGTTTTATCCGTTGGCTGGACGATGTCCAGAACACGCTTATGAGTGCGGATCTCGTACTGGTCACGCGCGTCTTTGTTGACGTGCGGGGAAACCAGAACGGTGAAACGCTCTTTGCGGGTAGGCAGTGGAATTGGACCACGCACTTGTGCACCAGTACGTTTCGCGGTTTCCACGATTTCCTGGGTGGATTGGTCGATCAGGCGATGGTCGAAAGCCTTCAACCTGATACGGATTTGCTGATTTTGCATTGGATTTCAGACTCCAGGCTGTTCCCAACGGACGCACTACGCCCGCTAAAAGGAGGCGTGATTCTATAGACGCCCCCATTTAGTGTCAACCCAATAAAAAAAACCCCCGCTGAGCGGGGGTTTTTTCAATCGGTCGAGTGATTACTCGATGATTTTGGCTACGACGCCGGCGCCGACGG
>NZ_DKHD01000006.1:0-146293 GCF_002453565.1 Pseudomonas sp. UBA6753
CCACCAGGGTGGCGTTGTTGGGGGCGTACCAGGATTCGTACCAGTGGCGCAGTTCCTCGACCTTCATGCGCTCCAGGTCGGCCATCCAGCCGATGGTCGGGGTGTGGTAGCCGCTGGCCGGGTAGGCCATGGCGCGGAACAGCTCGAACGCCTTGGAGTTGGGCTGGTCGTCGGTACGCAGGCGGCGTTCTTCCTTGATCACCTCGATTTCACGGCTGAATTCGTCAGCGGGCAGGCGCAGGCTGGCCAGGCGGTCGGCCTCGAGTTCCAGGGCCACCGGCAGGCGGTCGCGCGCCAGCACCTGGTAATAGGCGGTGTAGTCGTCGCTGGTGAAGGCGTTTTCTTCGGCGCCAATGTCACGCAGGATGCGCGAAGCCTCGCCGGGGCCGACCTTGGCGCTGCCCTTGAACATCATGTGTTCCAGCGCGTGGGACAGGCCGGTCTGGCCCGGGGTTTCGTAGCTGGAGCCAACCTTGTACCAGATCTGCGAGACCACCACCGGGGCGCGGTGGTCCTCGCGCACGACCACTTTCAGGCCGTTGTCGAGGATGAATTCGTGGGTGGGTTGCACATCGGCGGCGAAGGCCGCGAGCGGCAGGCAGAGCGTGCCGAGCAACAGGCCAGCGGCGCGGCGGGCTAGAGCATTCATACGGTGTTTAACCTGTTCGGCGGCCCGCTGGTTTAGCGTCGGCGGGCCAGGAGGTGCTAGGATACTGATCCGGTTGCCTGGCGACCATGCCTGTCGCCGTTCTGGCCCGCAGGACACTAAGACAAAACGTTGCGCATGAACCAGCCGGCTTCAAGATAGTCTGTTCTGCGTAGAGAGAATTCCCGATGCGCCATAGCTGGCCCATCGCTACCCTGAGATAGCCGTCTTCCATGTTTGGTTCCAACGACGACAAAAAAGCGCCGGCCGAGGCTGGTGAGAAGAAAGGCCTGTTCAGCTGGTTTCGCAAGAAACCGCAGCAACCTGTGGAAGCGGGCGTGCCCGCGAATGAACTCCCAGCCGTCGAGCAGCCTGCAGCCGCTCCGGTCGAGGGGGCTACCGCCGAAGCGCCACAGGCCCCTGAACCCGTTCAGGCCCCTGCGGCCCCACAGCTGACAGAACCGCAGCAGGTCGCCGCACCCGTCCAATCCCCGGTGGTCGAGGCCCCTGTCCCCGAACCGGTTGCTTCCCAGCCGTTGCAGGCCCCTGAACCCGAGCCGGTCGCGTCCCAGCCACTGGTGGCACCTGCACCGCAGCCGGTCGCGTCCATGCCCTTGCAGGCGGCCCCGGTCGAGCCAGCCCCTGTCGAGTCGGCCCCGGTCGTCGAACCGGCCGCGCCGGTCAGCAACCTGGTGCTGCCGGTTGCCGAAGAACCCGTGGCCCTGGTGCCGGATCTGGAGCCGAAAGCGCCGCCCGCCATCCCGGAACGCCCTGCACCAGAGCCTGCTGCCCCTGTGGCTGCAGCCCCGGTCGCCGCGCAGGCCGAGCAGGCCAAGCCCGGCTTCTTCGCCCGCCTCAAGCAGGGCCTGTCGAAGACCAGCGCCAGCATCGGCGAGGGCATGGCCAGCCTGTTCCTGGGCAAGAAAGTCATCGATGACGACCTGCTCGACGAAATCGAAACCCGACTGCTGACCGCCGACGTTGGCGTGGAAGCCACTTCCACCATCGTCCAGAACCTGACCCAGAAGGTTGCCCGCAAGCAGCTGGCTGACGCCGATGCCCTGTACAAGTCGCTGCAGGAAGAACTGGCTGCGCTGCTGCGCCCGGTCGAGCAGCCGCTGGTGGTACAGGCGCAGAACAAGCCCTATGTGATTCTGGTGGTCGGTGTGAACGGCGCCGGCAAGACCACCACCATCGGCAAACTGGCCAAGAAGCTGCAGCTCGAAGGCAAGAAAGTGATGCTGGCTGCTGGCGACACCTTCCGTGCCGCTGCAGTCGAGCAGCTGCAGGTGTGGGGCGAGCGTAACCAGATCCCGGTGATCGCCCAGCACACCGGCGCCGACTCCGCTTCGGTGATCTTCGATGCCGTACAGGCCGCCAAGGCCCGTGGCGTCGACGTGCTGATCGCCGACACCGCTGGCCGCCTGCACACCAAAGACAACCTGATGGAAGAACTGAAGAAGGTCCGCCGGGTCATCGGCAAGCTCGACGCCGAGGCGCCGCACGAGGTGCTGCTGGTACTCGATGCGGGCACCGGCCAGAACGCCATCAGCCAGGCCAAGTACTTCAACCAGAGCGTCGAACTGACCGGCCTGGCCCTGACCAAGCTGGACGGCACTGCCAAGGGCGGGGTGATCTTCGCCCTGGCCAAGCAGTTCAAGCTGCCGATCCGCTTCATCGGTGTCGGTGAAGGCATCGACGACCTGCGTACCTTCGAAGCCGAGCCGTTCGTCAAGGCTCTGTTCGCCGAGCGAGACTGAACATGATCCGATTCGAACAGGTTGCCAAGCGCTATCCCAATGGTCATGTGGGTTTGCATGAGCTGAGTTTCCGGGCGCGCCGGGGCGAATTCCTGTTCGTCACCGGCCACTCGGGCGCGGGCAAGAGCACCTTGCTGCGCCTGCTGCTGGCCATGGAGCGCCCGACCAGCGGCAAGCTGATGCTGGCCGGGCAGGACCTGGGCCAGATCAGCAACTCGCAGATCCCGTTCCTGCGCCGGCAGATCGGCGTGGTGTTCCAGAACCACCAGCTGTTGTTCGACCGCACGGTGTTCAACAACATCGCCTTGCCGCTGCAGATTCTCGGCCTGTCCAAGGCCGAGGTCGCCAAGCGCGTGGACTCGGCGCTGGAGCGAGTGTCGCTGGCCGACAAGGGCGAGCTGTTCCCGGCCGACCTGTCCACCGGGCAGCAGCAACGGGTAGGCATCGCCCGCGCCATCGTTCACCAGCCAGCCCTGCTGCTGGCCGACGAACCCACCGGTAACCTCGACCCGCGCCTGGCCGCGGAGATCATGGGGGTGTTCGAGGACATCAACCGCCTGGGTACCACGGTATTGATCGCCAGCCACGACCTGGCACTGATTGCGCGCATGCGCCACCGCATGCTGACCTTGCAGCGCGGCCGCTTGATCGGCGATGGGGAGGCCGGGCAATGAGCACTACACGTACGCCGAAGGTTTCCGAGCGGGTTGCGCCGAAACCGGCCGACCCGCAACCGGCGAAGAAAAAGCACGACGACGATGACGGCCCGGATTTCCGCACGCTGCTGCATGCCTGGCTGGAAAGCCACCGTGCCAGCATGGCCGACAGCCTGCGCCGGCTGGGCAAGCAGCCGATCGGCAGCTTCTTCACCTGCCTGGTGATGGCGGTGGCGCTGAGCATGCCCATGGGCCTGTCGCTGCTGCTGAAGAACGTCGAGAAGCTTGGCGGCTCGTGGCAGCGCGCCGCGCAGATTTCGCTGTACCTCAAGCTCGATGCCGGCAGCCGCGAAGGCGAGGCGCTGCGTGACGAGATCAAGGGCATGCCTGGTGTGGCCGACGCGCAGTATGTCAGCCGCGAGCAGGCGCTGGAGGAGTTCCAGCAACAGTCCGGCCTGGGCGAAGCCCTGCGTGAGCTGCCTGACAACCCGCTGCCTGGCGTGGTGGTGGTGACCCCTACCGAAGTCGACAAGCCGGCCCTGGAAGCCTTGCGTCAGCGCCTGTCGGAGCTGCCGCGGGTGGACGTGGCGCAACTCGACCTGGTTTGGGTCGAGCGCCTGGCGGCCATCCTCAAGCTGGGTGACCGCTTTGTCTTTGGCCTGGCCGTGATGCTGATTTCTGCCCTGCTGTTAGTAATCGGTAACACAATTCGTCTACACATTGAAAACCGCCGTACCGAGATCGAAGTGATCAAGCTGGTCGGTGGCACGGATGCCTACGTACGCCGGCCTTTCCTGTACATGGGCGCGCTGTATGGCCTGGGTGCAGGGGTGATCGCATGGGGCATCCTGGCGTTTGGCCTGAACTGGCTGAACGAGGCGGTGGTAGGGCTTTCCGGGCTGTATGGCAGCGACTTCGCCCTGGGCGGGGTGCCGGCGTCCGATGGTCTGTCGCTCTTGATCGGAGCGGTGCTGTTGGGGTATATCGGTGCATGGATCGCAGTGGCCCGCCATTTGAACGAGCTGGCGCCGCGATAGTTTTTACGTGCCAGCATTGACAAATTCTTCACTATGGAACTTGTACCGTCGTTCCAGGTCAATGTTGGCAGCGCCCACAAGGCGCGAGTTCTGTAAGTCGGAGGTTCTTGAATGACCACATCGTTGCAACCTGCCTATGCCCTGGTACCCGGTGCAAACCTGGAAGCCTACGTGCACACGGTCAACAGCATCCCGCTGCTGACTGTCGAGCAGGAGCGTGATCTGGGCGAGCGTCTCTATTATGAGCAGGATGTCGAGGCCGCTCGTCAAATGGTGATGGCCCACCTGCGTTTCGTCGTACATATCGCCCGTAGCTATGCCGGCTACGGGCTGGCCCAGGCCGACCTGATCCAGGAAGGCAACGTCGGCCTGATGAAAGCCGTCAAGCGCTTCAACCCGGAAATGGGCGTGCGCCTGGTGTCGTTCGCCGTGCACTGGATCAAGGCAGAGATCCACGAGTTCATCCTGCGCAATTGGCGCATCGTCAAGGTGGCTACCACCAAGGCCCAGCGCAAACTGTTCTTCAACCTGCGCAGCCAGAAGAAGCGTCTGGCCTGGCTGAACAACGACGAAGTGCACCGCGTGGCGGAAAGCCTGGGCGTGGAGCCGCGTGAAGTGCGCGAGATGGAAAGCCGCCTCAGCGGCCAGGACATGGCTTTCGACCCGGCAGCGGAAGCTGACGACGACAGTGCCTTCCAGTCGCCTGCGCATTACCTGGAAGACCACCGTTACGACCCGGCGGTGCAGCTGGAGGATGCCGACTGGAGCGACAACTCCACCAGCAACCTGCACGAAGCACTGCAAGGGCTGGACGAGCGTAGCCGCGACATCCTCTACCAGCGCTGGTTGGCGGAAGAGAAGGCCACGTTGCATGAGCTGGCGGACAAGTACAGCGTTTCGGCTGAGCGGATTCGCCAGCTGGAGAAGAATGCGATGAACAAGGTCAAGGCGCTGATCGCGGCCTGATCGAGCCTTGGCTGCAAGGAAAAGCCGCTGGCCCGTATGGGGTGAGCGGCTTTTTTTTTGCGCAAGATTTACCGGCCTTTTCGCGGGCGCGCCCGCTCCCACAGGTACTGCACAGGCCTCAGGGGTAATGCTGGCCCTGTGGGAGCGGGCGTGCCCGCGAAGAGGCCCTCAAGGCTTGCGCGAAGTGTCGAGCTGCATCAGGTAGCTGGGCCCACCCAACTGGCTCATCTGCCGGCGAATCCAGCCGGCTCGGCTGGCCACATAGGCGCTCGGTCGGCTGGCGCTCCACTTGATCGGGCTCGGCAGCACCGCCGCCAGCTGCGCCGCCTGCTGGCGGCTAAGCCTGCTCGCATCGATGCCAAAGTGGTAGCGCGCTGCCGCCTGGGCGCCAAACACACCTTTGCCCCATTCGGCACTGTTCAGGTAGACCTCGAGAATCCGCTCCTTCGACCAGAACAGCTCGATCAACGCGGTGAACCAGGCCTCCAGCCCTTTGCGGAACCAGCTGCGCCCGGACCACAGGAACAGGTTCTTGGCCACCTGCTGGGTCAGGGTGCTGGCACCGCGAATGCTGCCGCCGCGCTCGTTGTAGGCCAGCGCCGCCTGGATAGCCGGGATGTCGAAACCCCAGTGGTTGGCGAACTTCTGGTCCTCGCCAGCAATGACCGCGACCTTGAGGTCATCGGAGATGTTCTCCCACGGCTCCCAGTCGCGCTGCAGGTCGATCGGCTCGCCATTCACCCAGGACTGCACCTTGCGCTCGACCATCAGCGCCGTACCGGGTGGTGGCACCCAGCGGAACACCAGCACCAGCACGATGCTGCCGGCAGCGAACCAGAGCAGGGCGCGGGAGAGGCGGCGGAGAAGGGTTGGCAGCATGACGATGGCTTGGCCGTACGGGTGGAAGGGGCCATTATACAGACCCGATCCAAGGAGTCGTCCCATGCTTCGCAGCTTCCTGATGCTTGCCGCCTTTTTCGGCTTCACCGGTGTGGCCCTGGGCGCTTTCGCTGCCCATGGCCTGAAAAGCCGGCTGACGGCCGACTATCTGGCGATCTTCCAGACTGGTGTGACCTACCAGTTGGTGCATGCCCTGGCGATCTTCGCTGTCGCCGTGCTCTCGGTGCACCTACCAGGGCGCCTGGTCGGCTGGGCTGGCGGCCTGTTTGCCGTGGGGATAGTGCTGTTCTCCGGTAGCCTGTACCTGCTGACCCTCAGCGGCCTGGGCAAGCTCGGCATCATCACCCCGATTGGTGGCCTGTGCTTCCTCGCCGGCTGGCTGTGCCTGGGCCTGGCAGCCTGGCGGCTCGGTTGACCGAGTGGTCCACAATCGCGACTAATGGCGTGCAGCGCCCTTGGGTTGCAGGGCGGTTCAGCGCTAGAATGCGGGCCCCCAAAGAACAATGGTGGCCGTGCGCATGCGCATTCAACTGAACGGTGAACCTTACGAATTGCCCGCTGGCGAAAGCGTCGCGGCCCTGCTGGCCCGCCTGGAGCTGACCGGGCGCCGCGTCGCGGTGGAACTTAACCTGGATATCGTGCCGCGTAGCCAGCACGACAGCACGCTGTTGAACGACGGCGACCAGGTCGAAGTGGTCCACGCCATCGGTGGCGGCTGATTCCGGCCGGCGATTCACCTGCAAGCCCAGCAACCTTTTCCCGAGGAACAACCATGAGCAACGTTCGTAGCGACAAGCCCTTCACCCTGGCCGGGCGTACTTTCCAGTCGCGCCTGCTGGTCGGTACCGGCAAGTACCGTGACATGGAAGAAACCCGCCTGGCCATCGAAGCCTCGGGTGCCGAGATCGTCACCGTTGCCGTGCGCCGCACCAACATCGGCCAGAACCCGGGCGAGCCGAACCTGCTCGATGTGCTGCCACCGGACCGCTACACCATCCTGCCGAACACCGCTGGCTGCTACGACGCGGTCGAAGCCGTGCGCACCTGCCGCCTGGCCCGCGAACTGCTGGATGGCCACAACCTGGTCAAGCTGGAAGTACTGGCTGACCAGAAAACCCTGTTCCCCAATGTGATCGAAACCCTCAAGGCCGCCGAAGTGTTGGTCAAGGATGGTTTCGACGTGATGGTCTACACCAGCGACGATCCGATCATCGCCCGCCAGCTGGCCGAAGCCGGCTGCATCGCGGTCATGCCGCTGGCTGGCCTGATCGGTACCGGCCTGGGTATCTGCAACCCCTACAACCTGCAGATCATCCTGGAAGAATCCAAGGTGCCGGTGCTGGTCGATGCTGGCGTGGGTACCGCGTCCGACGCCACCATCGCCATGGAAATGGGCTGCGAAGCGGTGCTGATGAACTCGGCCATCGCCCACGCCCAGCAGCCGGTGCTGATGGCCGAGGCCATGAAGCACGCCATCGTCGCCGGTCGCATGGCCTACCTGGCCGGCCGTATGCCGAAGAAACTCTATGCCAGCGCCTCTTCGCCGCTGGATGGTCTGATCAAGTAAGAGCCCCTGATGACTGAATCGCACGATACGCCGATCACCCCCGACGGCGAAGCCCGCCCGCACCGCCGCATCAAGAGTTTCGTGATGCGCGCCGGGCGCATGACCGAAGGCCAGCAACGTGGCCTGGAGCAGGGCGGCCCGCTGTACATCCTGCCGCTGGCCGACAGCCCGGTGGATTACGACCAGGTGTTCGGCCGCTCGGCGCCGCGCACCCTGGAGATCGGCTTCGGCATGGGCCATTCCCTGCTGGAAATGGCTGCTGCCGCGCCTGAACAGGACTTCATCGGTGTGGAAGTACACCGCCCGGGTGTTGGCGCGCTGCTCAACGGCGTGCTGACCCAGGGCCTGAAGAACCTGCGGGTATATGACTGCGATGCCATCGAAGTGCTGAACCGCTGCGTGGCGGACAACAGCCTCGACCGCCTGATGCTGTTCTTCCCCGACCCATGGCACAAGGCGCGCCACCACAAGCGCCGCATCGTCCAGCTAGAGTTCGCCGAGCTGGTACGACGCAAGCTCAAGCCCGGTGGCGTGTTCCACATGGCCACCGACTGGGAACCGTATGCCGAGTACATGCTGGAAGTGATGAGCGCTGCCCCGGGCTATCGCAACCGTGCGGCTGACGGTACCTACGTGCCGCGCCCGGAAGAGCGCCCGATCACCAAGTTCGAGCGCCGCGGCGAGCGGCTGGGGCATGGGGTTTGGGATTTGAAGTTCGAGAAGGTGGATTGACCGGCTGATACGGCCTTTCGATATGCCGATGCCTGCAGAAATGCAGGCGAAAAAAAACCGCCTTGAGAAGGGCGGTTTTTTTATGACTGCGCTCAAGAGCGTTCGGGACTTTGTGGGAGCGGGCGTGCCCGCGAAACAGGCGACGCGGTGGATGGCACCGGCTTTGCCGGTGTTCGCGGGCATGCCCGCTCCCACAGTGACCGCATGCGCATTTAAATTTTGAGCAAGACAGTTGCTCCTGCAAGGTTCAGTGCAAGGCCGTGGCTCAGCCCCGTCGATCCGCCACCACCCCGATCAGCACCAGTACCACCAGCAACACCGGCGCCAGCGCGTAGTTGTTGAACTGGCTCAGCCCTTTCACCACCCAAGGTGTGGCATAGATCAGCGCCGCACCGCTGCCGATCATCACCAGCAAAGCCATGAACGGTACGCGCAGGGCGCCCGCCAGGCCGCCCAGGCGCTGTTCCACCCAGCCCTTGATATCGGTGCCGAACAGCACCAGCAGGCAGCCTACCAAGGCCAGTGAAATCTCCGACAGGTTGCTGCGGCTCCAGCGAGAAACCGTCGCGAGCAGATCAAGTACCAGATCCATGGGTCATCCTTAGGTCAAGAAATACTGCAGCAGGTCATTGAGGAACAACTGGCCCCTTGGCGTGGCCACCAGTCGATCCGGTTCGACCTGCAAAAGGCCTTTTTGTTCGGCCGCGCGGCGTGCCTCGCGCAGTTGTGCCAGCGGCAAACCGGTGCGTTGGGTGAACAGTTCGGCTTCCACCCCATCGGTCAGGCGCAGGGCGTTCATCAGGAACTCGAACGGCAGCTCGTCGACTGGCAGCAGCTTTTCGCCGGCCTTGAACGGCTTGGCCAGGTTCAGGTAGTCCTTGGGCAGGCGGGTTTTCCAGGTGCGCAGGATGCGCCCGTCGGCGAAGGTCAGCTTGCCGTGGGCACCAGCGCCGATGCCGATGAAGTCGCCAAAGCGCCAGTAGTTGAGGTTGTGCCGGGCAGCGCGCCCCGCCTGGGCATAGGCCGAGACCTCGTACTGGCGGAAGCCGTGTTCGGCCATCAGTGCCTGGCCGGCCTCCTGGATATCCCAGAGGATGTCGTCCTCGGGCAGCTCGGGCGGCTGGTTCCAGAACACCGTGTTCGGCTCCACGGTCAGCTGGTACCACGACAGGTGCGTCGGCCCCAGGTCGATGGCCTGGCGCAGGTCGCCCAGCGCGTCGTCGAGCGACTGGTCGGGAAGGCCGTGCATCAGGTCCATGTTGAAGTTGTCGAAGCCGGCGGCGCGTGCCATGCCGGCAGCGCGGACCGCTTCATCGCCATTGTGGATACGCCCCAGCGCCTGCAGTTTGGCTGGCTGGAAGCTTTGCACACCGATGGACAGACGGTTGATACCGGTTTGCCGGTAGGCCTTGAACTTGTCCTGCTCGAACGTGCCCGGGTTGGCCTCCAGGGTGATTTCGATGTCCGGCGCAAACGGGATGCGTTGCTCTACGCCACGCAGCAGTCGGCCAAGGGCGTCGGCACTGAACAGGCTGGGGGTGCCGCCGCCGAAGAAGATCGAGCTGATCGGCCGGCCTTGCACGGCGGCCAGTTCCTGGTCGAGGTCGGTCAGCAGGGCGGCGACGTAGGCATCTTCCGGCAGTTCAGGCCCGGCAGCGTGGGAGTTGAAGTCGCAGTAAGGGCATTTGCGTACGCACCACGGGATGTGTATGTACAGCGCCAGCGGCGGCAGGCTGGTGAAGCCCGCCGCGCCGGGGGTGGACAGCGTTTCGATCATGCCAGGCCCAGACGTTGGCGCAGCAGGGCCATGGCGCGGGCGCGGTGGCTGAGCTGGTTCTTGTCCACAGGGGCCAGGTCGGCGCTGGAGCAGCTGCGCTCCGGTACCCAGAACAGCGGGTCGTAGCCAAAGCCGTGCTCGCCACTGGCCTCGAACATGATGCGCCCGTGCCACAGGCCTTCGCACAGAATCGGCAGCGGGTCGTCGGCATGGCGCACCAGTGCCAGGACGCAGACGAACTGTGCGCCGCGCTCGGCTTCAGGCACGTCTTTCAGCGCTTCGAGCAGCTTGGCGTTGTTCGCCGCGTCACCCTTGCCGTCGGCATAGCGCGCCGAGTATATGCCAGGCGCGCCGCCGAGGAAGTCCACCGCCAGGCCCGAATCGTCGGCCAGGGCCGGCAGGCCGGAAATGCGTGCGGCGTTGCGCGCCTTGAGGATGGCGTTCTCGACGAACGACAGGCCGGTTTCTTCCGGCTCGACCTGGCTGAACTCGCCGATCGAGCGCAGTTGCACGGACGCGCCGAGCATGGCCTGGAGTTCCTTGAGTTTGCCGGCGTTGTGGCTGGCCAATACGAGTTGCTGGAAATTCATCATTCGCCTGGGAACACTTCCTGGTTGAAGCTGAGGGAGTTGCTGATGCCGCCGGTTTCGATATTCAGGTCGAAGGTGACGGTCTCTGCCTGGTCGATCTTGAACTGGGCGATGTAGTACACCGCGCCCTGTTCGGTGATCTGCTTGAATGACAGCGGGCTGCTGTGCCCGGTCAGGTCCTTGACCGTGCCGCTGACCACCGCCGTGGCGGGCTTGTTGGCCTTGAGCACGGCGATGTTGAGTACGCCCTGGTTCTTGCTGCGTACCAGGCCGGTGGCTGCGGCCACCTCCGGTGTCAGCATGCTCGAGGTGAACGCGCTGTAGTGCACCGTCACGTCGCCAAACACTTCCTTGCGCTCGGGACGGGCAGCATCGGCAGCCAGTACCGGCAGGGCCAGGCACAGGCTGAACAGGAACAGGGCTAGGCGACGCATGGGGTGATTCCTCCGGTGGGCGTCAGACCGCGAGCTGATGTTCTTGCAGGCCCGGGCTGCTGACGCGGTAGATGCCGATCTCACCTAGAAGATTAGGCCAAAGCCGGCCACCCCACCCGTTGCGGTGCAAGTGGTCGACCGCCAGGCGGTCTAGCACCTTGGCGCGGCGCTCGTGGCACAGCTCTTCGAAGTCGGCGAAGGTGCAGAAGTGGATGTTTGGCGTGTTGTACCAGGTGTACGGCATGAAGTCCGAAACCGGCATGCGGCCTTTGGTCGCCAGGTACCAGCGGCAACGCCAGTGGCCGAAGTTGGGGAAGGTGATGATGCACTGGCGGCCCACGCGCAGCATCTCGTCCAGGATGCGGTCGGGGTACTCCACGGCCTGCAGGGCCTGGGTCATGATCACCACGTCGAAACTGTTGCTGGCGAAGTTGCCCAGGCCCTTGTCCAGGTCCTGCTCGATGACGTTGACGCCCTTGGCCACGCAGGCGGCGATGTTGTCGGCGTCGATCTCCAGGCCATAGCCGGTGACCTGCTTGCGGTCGCGCAGCGAGGCCAGCAGTTCGCCGCTGCCGCAGCCCAGGTCGAGTACCCGGCTGCCGGCGGGGATCCAGTCGTGGATGATTTCCAGATCGGCTCTCATGCTGTCCTCAGATGGCAATGCGGTTCATGTAGTTCGAGAAACCCTGCATGTAGCGAGGCGTGGGGATCAGGAAGGCGTCGTGCCCGTAAGGCGAGTCGATCTCCAGGTAGCAGACGTTCTTGCGCGCGGCCATCAGGGCGTCGACGATCTCGCGCGAACGGGCCGGGGAGAAGCGCCAGTCAGTGGTGAACGACATGATGCAGTAATCCGCCTTGACGTGGGCCAGGGTGGCCGCCAGGTCGCCGCCCTGGGCGGCGGCGGGGTCGAAGTAGTCCAGCGCCTTGGTCATCAGCAGGTAGGTGTTGGCGTCGAAGCGCCCGGAAAACTCCTCGCCCTGGTAGCGCAGGTAGCTCTCGACCTGGAATTCGACGCTGTGGAAGTCGTAGTTGAGCTTGTCGCTCTTCAGCTCGCGGCCGAATTTTTCACCCATCGAGTCGTCCGACAGGTAGGTGATGTGGCCGACCATTCGCGCCAGCATCAGGCCGCGCTTGGGGATCACGCCCTGGTCCTGGAACGAACCACCGTGGAATTCGGGGTCGGTGAGGATGGCCTGGCGTGCCACTTCGTTGAAGGCGATGTTCTGTGCCGACAGCTTGGGCGCCGAGGCGATGTCGACGCAATGGCGCACGCGCTCGGGGTAGCTGATGGTCCACTGCAGCGCCTGCATGCCACCCAGGCTGCCACCGACCACGGCGGCCCACTGCTGGATGCCCAGGCGCTCGGCGAGGCGCACCTGGCTGTGCACCCAGTCTTCCACGGTCAGCACCGGGAAGTCGGCGCCATAGGGCTTGCCGGTGGCCGGGTTGATGCTGCTGGGGCCGGTGCTGCCGTTGCAGCCGCCCAGGTTGTTCAGGCTGACCACGAAGAAGCGGTTGGTGTCGATCGGCTTGCCAGGGCCGATGCAGCTGTCCCACCAGCCCGGCTTGCGGTCGGTGGGGGCATGGTAGCCAGCGGCATGGTGGTGGCCGGAAAGGGCATGGCAGATCAGCACGGCGTTGCTCGCGCTGGCGTTCAGGGTGCCATAGGTCTCGTAGACCAGTTCGTAACTGGCCAAGGAGCGGCCACAAGCCAGTGCCAGCGGTTCATCGAACCGGGCGGTTTGCGGTACTACCAGACCGACGGAATCTTCGGGAAAGACAGTGGACATCGACCCTGCTCACGCTTGACGGAGGCGTAAGTCTAAAGAGCGCTACCCCCAGCGGCAAGCAGAGGCTTGTCGCTGGAAGCAACCAGGGTCAGGGTGAGGCTCAGATCATCCGCCACAGCTCTTGTGGCATGCCGGCGTAGGCGGCCAGCGGCGGCATGACGAACGACTGGATTACCTGGATCGCGAGGAAGGCGAAGATCGGCGAGATGTCCATGCCGCCCAGGTTGGGCACGATGCGGCGGAACGGTGCCAGCACCGGTTCACTGATCTGGTAGGCCAGTTCGGCCGCCGGGTTGTGGCTGTTGGGAGCAACCCAGGACACGATCACCATGACGATCATCGCCACCCAGAAAATCTTCAGGAACAGCGAGGTGATACCGATGATGGCCCACATCAGCAGGTGCAGGATGTCACCGAAGGTGCCGTAGGTGACCATCAGCACGAAAGCCATCAGCAACGCCTGGATGACCACCGACAACAGCAGCGACGAGGTATCCAGCCCACCAACGCTGGGGATGACCCGGCGGATCGGCTTGAGCAGCGGCTGCGTGGCACGCACGGCGAACTGGCACAGCGGGTTGTAGAAGTTGGCCTTGACCAGCTGCAGGACGAAGCGCAGCAGGACGATCACCAGATACAGGCTGACCAGGGTTTGCACCACGAAGATCGCGGCGCCGGACAGTGCATTCATCTGAAGCTCCTTATTTGCCCAGTTGTTCGGCCAGCTCGGCGGAACGTGTAGCCGCAGCCTGCAGCGCCTGTTCGACAATGGCTTCGAAGCCGCTGGCCTGGAACGACTTGATCGCCGCTTCGGTAGTGCCTGCAGGCGAGGTGACTCGGCGGCGCAGTTCGGCAGCATCGACATCGCTGGCAACCGCCATGCGTGCGGCGCCCAAGGCTGTCTGCAGAGTCAGCTGGGAGGCGGTTTCACGTGGCAGGCCAAGCTTTTCGCCTGCCGCGGTCATGGCTTCGATCAGCAGGAAGAAGTACGCCGGGCCGCTGCCGGAGACTGCCGTCACGGCGTCCAGTTGCTGCTCCTGCTCGAGCCACAGGGCGGTGCCCACGGCCGACAGCAGTTGCTCGGCCTGCTGGCGTTGTTCGCTGGATACTTCCGCGGTGGCGTACAGGCCGCTGACGCCCTGGCGCAGCAGTGCCGGGGTGTTGGGCATGCAGCGCACCACAGGGCGAGCGCCGACCCAGCTTTGCAGGCTGGCGCAGGTGATGCCGGCGGCGATGGAAACGATCAGCTGGCCATCCTGCAGGTTTGGTTGCAGGGCTTGGCACACGGCTTTCATGACCTGGGGCTTGACCGCCAGGACGATGACGTCGGCACCATCGATGGCCTGAGCGTTGTTCTCGAAGGTTTCGATGCCGTGCTCGGCCTGGATGCGGCTGCGGGTCTCGGCGCCCGGGTCGCTGGCGCGGATCTGCGAGGCGTCCAGGCCCTGGGCACGCAGACCACCGATCAGGCTGGCGGCCATGTTGCCGGCGCCGATAAAGGCAATACGAGTCTTGCTCATGTCAGGTCCTTGTAGGAAAGAGTGAGTAAAGCATGGAATCAGGGCTGCCCGTAATCGCGGGCACCGAACAGGGCGGTACCGATACGCACCCAGGTCGCACCCTGTGCAATGGCCGCTTCCAGATCGTGGCTCATGCCCATGGACAGGGTGTCCAGACCAAGGCCAAGGCCTTCCTGCAACTGGCGCAGGGTGGCGAAGGCGGCTTCCTGGGCGGCGCGGTCATCAGTGGGTTCGGGAATGGCCATCAGCCCGCGCAGGCGCAGGTTGGGCAGTGCGGCTATCGCTTTGGCCAGGGCCGGCAGGTCGGCAGGGGTGCAGCCGGATTTGCTGTCTTCGCCGCTGACGTTCACCTGCAGGCAGATGTTCAGTGGTGGCAGACCGGCCGGGCGCTGCTCCGAGAGGCGTTGGGCGATTTTCAGGCGGTCCACGGAATGTACCCAGTCGAAATGCTCGGCGATGGCTTTGGTCTTGTTCGACTGGATGGGGCCGATGAAGTGCCAGATCAAGGGCAGGTCGCTGAGTGCCTGCTGCTTTGTCAGCGCTTCCTGTAGGTAGTTTTCCCCGAAATCGCATACGCCGGCGGCGTGGATTTCGCGGATGGCGCTGGCTGGCTTGGTCTTGCTCACGGCCAGCAACTGGACGCTGGCCGGATCACGCCCGGCAGCTTGGGCAGCGCTGGCGATACGGGCGGAAATAGCGGAAAGGTTGTCTGCTAGGGTGGACATGGACTGATGCCGGCGGCTGGAGGGTTTGCGGCATTCTACCTACTTGAAGGCCTTTGGGGAGTCTCATGGATGTGACCGACCTGTTGGCCCGGGCCGTGGATGCGGGGGCTTCCGACCTGCACCTGGCGGCGGGCCAGTTACCGATGTTGCGCCTGGATGGCGAGCTGCAGCGCATGGCCCTGCCGACCTTGGGCCCGGCGACCTTGACCGAGGGCATGGCACCCATGCTGGATGAAGACCAGCGCCGACAGTGGGCCGAGGGTGATGAGCTGGACCTGGCGCTGGAATTGCCGGTGCTGGGGCGCTTTCGGCTGAACCTGTTTCGCCAGTTGCATGGCCCTGCGGCCACCTTTCGCCTGATCCCGGGGCATATCGCCACGCTCGATGAACTCGACCTGGGGGATGTGTTTCAAGCTGTTGCGCAGTGCAGCGATGGCTTGATCCTCGTGGGTGGGCCGACCGGCAGCGGCAAGTCCAGCACCTTGGCGGCACTGCTTGACCAACTGAACCGCGATCGGGCTCTGCATATCATCACCCTCGAAGACCCTGTCGAAGTTATCCATAGTAGCCAGCGCAGCCTGGTCAACCAGCGTGAGGTCGGCCGCCATTGCGGTGGGTTCGCCCAGGGGCTGCGCAGTGCCCTGCGTCAGGACCCGGATGTGATCATGATCGGTGAGCTGCGCGACCTGGAAACCATTCGCCTGGCTTTGCGAGCGGCCGAGACTGGGCACCTGGTGCTGGCGACCGTGCATACGCGTTCGGCGGTGAGCAGTATTGACCGGTTGGTGGAGGTGTTCGCTGCCGAAGAGAAGCCGCTGGTGCGGGCGATGCTGGCCGAGTCGTTGCGCCTGGTGGTGGCGCAGGTGCTGGTCAGGCGTGTGGGCGGTGGGCGGGTTGCTGCGCGGGAAGTGCTGGTGGTGACGTCAGCGGTGCGTAACCTGGTTCGGGAGGGGCGGATGGCGCAGTTGTGTTCGGTGATGCAGGCGGGTGGTGCGGACGGGATGCGGACGATGGAAGGGGCGATGCGGGGGCTGAGGGAGCGAGGGCTGATCGATGACTTGTAGTGGCTGTACCGGCCCCATCGCGGGCACGCCCGCTCCCACAGGAATGGCGCTGCCCGCGAGAGCGACGCGGTACCTGTGGGAGCGGGCGTGCCCGCGAAGAGGCCGATACAGGAGAGCGCCGATCAGATCAGCGCTTGGCCAGGTTCAGCTGCTGCTGTTCTTTCGGCAGCACTCGCTTGGCCACCACGTAATGCTTCTGCCAGTAAGGCTTGCTCAGGGTGTCGATGCTTACCCGCTTGCCACGGCGTGGAGCATGGATGAAGCGGTCGTTGCCCAGGTAGATGGCAACGTGGTTCACCCGGCGGCTCTTGATGTTGAAGAAGATCAGGTCACCTGGCTTCAGGTCACCCTTGGCTACCTTGACGCCGTGGCCCTGGGCCATGGCATTGGAGGTGCGCGGCAGGTCGACGTCGGCGACGTCGTTGAAGGCGTATTTGACCAGCCCGCTGCAGTCGAAGCCTTTCTTCGGGCTGCTGCCGCCCCAGACATAAGGGGTGCCGAGCACATTCACCGCACGGCTGAGCACATCGCTGCTCTGCTTCGGCGACATGGCGGCGACCGGCGCACCGGGCACGCTGCGGCTGCTGGCGGCATTGCTTGGGCGGGTGCGCAGCGCGGTCTGCTTGACCGGTGCATGTCTTACCGAGGCATTGGTGGTGTAGCCGGTAAAACCATTGGGAAGACGTTGCTCACGATTGGTGGCGTGGGCGGCCAGGGGCAATAATAGGCAGAGGGTCAGCCATGTCTTGAGTAAAGGCGGCATAGATGAAGCTCTTATGAATAGTTATGTGTTGGGCGCGCAACTTTATAACAGCTTTTTGATCAATCTTTGATCCGTTGGTCGATTGTCCAGGTGCCGTACGTCGGCCTGCGACAAGAAAGTCACATTTTTTCTTAGAAAATTTTCGGATAACCCACGGGGGCTATGAATGAACAGTTATCAACAGGGGGCGCCGTTTCACGACACCCACAGCAAGACCATTGGCTACCTGCTATGGATTTTCGGCTTTACCGGGTCGCATCGTTTCTATTACGGCAAGCCAGTAACCGGCACCATCTGGTTCTTCACCCTGGGCCTGCTGGGCATCGGCTGGTTGATCGACCTGTTCCTGATCCCGTCCATGGACCGTGAAGCCGACCTCCGGTTCCAGTCCGGGCGCATTGACTACAACATCGCCTGGATCCTGCTGACCTTCCTCGGGGTGTTTGGTCTGCACCGGCTGTATCAGGGCAAGTGGATCACCGCGATCATCTACTTCTTTACCGGCGGGCTGTTTCTGGTGGGGGTGCTGTACGACTTCTGGACGCTGAACAGCCAGGTTTCTGAGCGGAATGCGGGGCGGGGTTGAGGACACAGGGGGCGCAAAGCGCCCCCGAATTCCAGGTTACTGACGGGTCTGCCGCTGTTGCAGCAGCAGGTTGCTGAAGCCTGCCCCGGCCAGTTGCTTCTGCGCCCCGGTCAGCTGCTCGCGGTTGCTGAACGGCCCCACCAGCACGCGGTACCAGGTTTCGTCCTTGACCGTGCCCGACTCTACCTTTACCGACTGCCCCAGCAGGATGATCTGCGCGCGCACCTTGTCAGCATCGGCCTGCTTGCGGAACGAGCCGGCCTGCAGGAAGAACTGGGTGGTCGCCGCCGGCTTGATGACTGGCGGTGCCGGTGGCGGTGTCTGGCCCATCAATGCTGCCTGGGCTCGCACCGTGTCGATCTTTGCCGCTTCGGCTGGCGTCACCGGGGTCACCGGCTGGGCCGGGACGGGTGGCGTCTTCTCTGGTACGGCCTCCGGCGGTACGATCACCTCGGACTCCGGCAGCAGCGTGTAGAAGTCGTACTTCGGCTTCACCGGCTGCTGCGGAGTGGGCTGCGCCGACTTGCCGGCTTCGGCCACCTTGTCCGCTTTCTGCTGCTCCGGCTTGGTGCGCTTGATGTCTTCGCCACCAGGCTCGAGCTTCATCAGGAACACGATGAACGCGCCTACGGTCAGGCCGACCGCCAGCCATACCCAACCGGGAATCGGCTGCTTGGCCGGCGCCGTCTGGCGGCTGGCGCCGCGTTTGGGTGCAGGTTTTTTCTTGGCAGCCAACTTACATGCGCTCCAGGGTTTCCAGGCCGAGCAGTTCCAGACCTTGCTTGAGGGTGCGACCGGTCAGCGCCGCCAGGCGCAGGCGGCTCTGCTGCTGCTGCGGGGTTTCGGCGGCAAGAATCGGGCAGTTCTCGTAGAAGCTGGAGAACAGGCCGGCCAGGTCGTACAGGTAGCTGCACAGCACGTGCGGCGTACCCTTGTCGGCGACGTTGTTGAGGATTTCGCCAAACTGCGCCAGGCGCGCGGCCAGGTCCTGCTCGTGGGCAGCCTGCAGCACAATGTTGCCATCGACTTCATCGAAGCCTTTGCCCAGTTTGCGGAATACGCCGGCCACGCGGGTGTAGGCGTACAGCAGGTAAGGCGCGGTGTTGCCTTCGAAGTTGAGCATCAGCTCGAAGTTGAAGCTGTAGTCGCTGGTGCGGTGCTTGGACAGGTCGGCGTACTTCACTGCGCCAATGCCCACCACTTCACCGATGTGGCGCAGTTCTTCGTCGGCCAGGCTCGGGTTCTTTTCCTTGACCAGCGCGTAGGCGCGTTCCTTGGCCTCGGTGAGCAGGTCGATCAGCTTCACGGTACCGCCGTCACGGGTCTTGAACGGGCGGCCGTCGGCACCGTTCATGGTGCCGAAGCCCATGTGCTCCATCTGCATCGGGTGGCCCACGAAGCCTGCGCGGCGTGCAACTTCGAACACCTGGTTGAAGTGCAGGGCCTGGCGCTGGTCGACGAAGTACAGGGCGCGGTCCGCCTTGAGGACGTTGCTGCGGTAGCGCACGGCGGCCAGGTCGGTGGTGGCGTACAGGTAGCCGCCGTCGGCCTTCTGCACGATCACCGGCAGTGGCTCGCCTTCGCTGTTCTTGAACTCGTCGAGGAACACGCACTGGGCGCCCTGGTCTTCGACCAGCAGCCCCTTGGCCTTGAGGTCGGCGACCACGTTGGCCAGGTCGTCGTTGTAGGCGCTTTCACCCATCACGTCGGCCATGGTCAGCTTGACGTTCAGCAGCTCGTAGGTCTTCTGGCAGTGCGACAGCGAAATGTCCTTGAAGCGCGTCCACAGGGCCATGCAGTCCGGGTCGCCGGCCTGCAGCTTGACCACCAGGCCACGGGCACGGGTGGCGAACTCTTCGGATTCGTCGAAGCGTTTCTTGGCGGCGCGGTAGAAGTTTTCCAGGTCCGACAGCTCGTCGCTGGTGATCGGGTTTTCTTCCAGGTAGGCCAGCAGCATGCCGAACTGGGTGCCCCAGTCGCCCACGTGGTTCTGGCGGATCACGTCATCGCCGAGGAACTCCAGCACGCGCGCCACGCTGTCACCGATGATGGTCGAACGCAGGTGGCCGACGTGCATCTCCTTGGCCAGGTTGGGTGCCGACATGTCGATCACAACCTTTTGCGCAGGGCCGGCCTTGCGCGCGCCCAGGTGGGCGTCGGCCAGTGCGGCATCCAGGCGGTTGGCCAGGGCGTCGGTGTTCTGGAAGAAGTTGAGGAAGCCGGGGCCGGCGATTTCGACCTTGCTGATGTCGGCGCTGGCCGGCAGGGCATTGATCAGTTTCTCGGCCAGGTCGCGCGGCTTCATGCCGGCCGGCTTGGCCAGCATCATGGCGATGTTGCTGGCGAAGTCGCCGTGGGTCTTGTCCCGGGCGTTTTCCACCTGGATCGCCGGCGACAGCCCTTCAGGCAGCACACCGTCGGTGACGAGTTGGGTGAGGGCTTGCTGGATCAGCTGGCGAATGGTGTCTTTCATGGGGATCTCTTTTCGACCGCAAGCGCGGTGGAGCGCTTGGATGCGCAGGTGGAAAAACTGGGCATTATCCGTGGCTGGGGGCGGGTTGCCAACCTTTGGGGCTGCAAAGCAGCCCGCAGGATCAATAAAGGTCTACCGGGTCGACATCCAGCGACCACCGCACCTGGCGCCCGCTCGGCATCTGCTCCAACACTAGCAACCAGGCGCTGATCAGTCGATGCAAAGGCGCCCGCGTATTGGCCTGTATCAACAGTTGTGCGCGGAAGCGCCCGGCGCGGCGCTCCATCGGTGCTGGCACCGGCCCCAGCAGCTCGATGCCAGGTAGGCGCTGTTCGGCCACCAGGCGCTCGGCGGCGGCGCAGGCCTCGTCGAGGAAACCTTCGGCCTGCCCGGGCTTGTGCGCTTCGGCGCGTAGCAGCGCCAGGTGCGAGTAAGGCGGCAGCCCGGCGGCGCGGCGTTCGTCCAGGGCCTGCTCGGCGAAGGCGAAGTAGCCCTGCTCGGTAAGCTGCACCAGCAGTGGATGGTCGGCCAGGTGGGTCTGGATGATGACCTTGCCGGGCTCTTCGGCCCGCCCGGCCCGCCCGGCGACCTGCACGATCAACTGTGCCATGCGTTCGCTGGCACGGAAGTCGCCGGAGAACAGCCCGCCATCGGCATCGAGGATGGCCACCAGGGTCACCCGCGGGAAGTGATGGCCCTTGGCGAGCATCTGGGTGCCGACGAGGATGCTCGGCTGGCCGCGCTGGATGGTGCTGAACAGGTTGTGCATGGCGTCCTTGCGCGCGGTGCTGTCGCGGTCCACACGCAGGATCGGGTAATCCGGGAACAGCACTTTCAGGCGTTCCTCGGCACGCTCGGTGCCGGCGCCGACCGGGCGCAGGTCAACATGGTTGCACTGCGGGCACTGCTGCGGCAGGCGCTCGTCATAGCCGCAATGGTGGCAACGCAGCACGCCGGAGCGCTGGTGCACGGTCATGCGCGCATCGCAGCGCGGGCATTCGGACAGCCAGCCACAATCGTGGCACAGCAAGGTCGGGGCGAAACCGCGGCGGTTGAGGAACACCAGCACTTGCTGGCCCGCTTCCAGGGTTTGGCGGATGGCCTGCTGCAGTGGGCCGCTGATGCCGCTATCCAGCGGCAGGCTCTTCACATCCAGGCGCAGCATGCGCGGCGGGCGGGCACCGCCGGCGCGCTGGTTCATGCGCAGCAGGCGGTAGCGGCCGGTCAGGGCGTTGTGCAGGGTTTCCAGCGATGGCGTGGCAGAACCGAGCAGGATCGGGACGTTTTCCTGGTGGGCGCGCACCAGCGCCAGGTCGCGGGCTTGGTAGCGCAGGCCTTCCTGCTGTTTATAGGAACCGTCGTGCTCCTCGTCGATGATGATCAGGCCGGGGTTCTTCATCGGCGTGAACAGCGCCGAGCGGGTGCCGATGATGATGTCGGCCTCGCCGTCCCTGGCTGCCAGCCAGGCATCCAGGCGTTCGCGGTCGTTCACCGCCGAATGCAGCAGCGCGATGCGGGCGTTGAAGCGTTGCTCGAAGCGGGCCAGGGTCTGCGGGCCGAGGTTGATCTCCGGGATCAGCACCAGGGCCTGCTTGCCGGCTTCCAGTGTTTCGCGGATCAGTTGCAGGTATACCTCGGTCTTGCCGCTGCCGGTGACACCGGCCAGCAGGAAGGCGCCGAAGCCGCCAAAGCCTTCGCGCACGGCGTCGAAGGCGTCGCGTTGCTCTTCGTTGAGCGGCAGTTCCGGCTGTGCCAGCCAGTGTTCGTGGCGCAGCGACGGCAGGTGGCGGCGGACCTCGATCTGCACCAGGTCCTTGGCCAGCAGCAGGTCGAGGCTGTCCTTGTTCAGGTTGAGCTTGGCCAGCAGGCTGTGGGCCACGCCGTGCGGGTGCTGGGCCAGGGTCTTGAGGGCATCGCGCTGGCGTGGTGCGCGGGCGATGCGCGGGTCTTCCAGGCGAGCGCCGGGGGCGAAGTGCCAGAAGCGCTCCTGGCGCATCTCGGCGGGCTCGCCCTGGCGCAGCAGGGTCGGCAAGGCCCAGCTCAGGGTGTCACCCAGGCTGTGTTGGTAGTACTGGGCGGTCCACAGGCACAACTTGAACAGCGACGGCGGGATCGGCGACACCGGGTCGAGCAGGGCGCTGGCCGGCTTGAGCTTGTCGGCGGGCACTTCGCTCTGCTCGCACACCTCCACCAGCACGCCGATCATTTCGCGGCGGCCGAATGGCACGCGAATGCGCATGCCCGGGGTCAAGGCCTGGCGCGCCATGCTTGCCGGCGCCTTGTAGTCGAACAGGCGACGCAGCGGGGAGGGCAGGGCAAGGCGCAGGATGACGTCGGACACGCGGAAAGTCTCGGAGGGCGTTTCAAAGACTGGCGAGCCTAGCAGACGACGGTCGGTGCAAGCGACAACTTGCGTTGGCGTGATGCTCTGGTATTATTCGCCGCCTAATTACGTGCGGTATTCAACAATTGGTGTTGGGTGGCGGCACGCAGCTCGAGGAAGTGACCATGAAAGCAGATATTCATCCGAACTACGAAGTAGTTGCAGTCACCTGCAGCTGCGGCAACAAGTTTGAAACCCGTTCGACCCTGGGCAGCACCCTGGCGATCGACGTTTGCAACCTGTGCCACCCGTTCTACACCGGTAAGCAGAAAGTCCTGGACACCGGTGGTCGCGTACAGAAGTTCGCCGATCGCTTCGGTATGTTCGGTACCAAGAAGTAATCATGCGCATGGCGAACCCCTCGGGTTTCGCATTGCTGCAAAAAAAGGCGCCCCTTGTGGGCGCCTTTTTTGTGGGCGTCATCTGGCATTTCCCGGCCCTGGCGTTCTGCCCGCTACCAGGCAGCCCTCAGCAGGTGGCGGTGCGCCAGGTGGTCGATGGCGATACCTTGCGTCTGGTCGATGGCCGCAGCGTGCGACTGATCGGCATCAATGCCCCGGAAATCGGCCGTAACGGGCGCACCAGCGAGCCCTATGCCGAGGCCGCCAGGCAGCGTTTGCAGGCCTTGGTCAAAGCCAGCGACGGGCGTATCGGGCTGGAGCCGGGCGTAGAGGCCAAGGACAAATACGGCCGCACGCTGGCGCATATCTACGGCCGCAATGGCGACAATATCGAAGCACAGTTGCTCAGCGAGGGCTTGGGCTATCGCGTCGCGGTTGCCCCAAATGTGCGCCTCAGCGCTTGCCAGCAGCTTGCCGAGCAGGCTGCGCGCAAGGCTGGCTCCGGGCTGTGGCGTCGTTCGCCGGTGGTGCGTGCCGGGGATGTCCGGCAGTCGGGGTTCGCGGTCATTGCGGGGCGCATCGAAGGCGTGGAGCGCAACCGTGGCGGGGTCTGGCTGAACCTGGACGGTGCGGTGGTGCTGCAGGTTCCCGCTCGTCTGCAGCGCAACTTCCCCGCCAGCTTCTTCGATAACCTCAAGGGACGCCAAGTCGAGGCGCGTGGCTGGGTGCTGGATCGTTCCCGCAAGGGCGGCCTCAAGCCCGGGCAGCGACGCTGGCTGTTGCCGTTGACCGATCCGAGCATGTTGGAGCGCATTTCAGGCTAAAAGATGTAGACATTTCGCTATTGGATTGTACACACTGTTAGCCGTATGCCCCGTGGGTTATAGCGTAAAGTCGTAGGCTAAAGGCCTTGACACAAGTGACCGACCAGTCTTGTGGCTCCCCGGCTCTTTGCGTATCCTCGGCGGTCCGTCAGAACAGTAAATAGCGGAATGCCCACCATGTCAGACCTGAAAACCGCCGCTCTCGAATATCACGCTCAACCTCGTCCGGGGAAACTGAGCGTCGAACTTTCCAAGCCCACCGCCACCGCCCGTGACCTCGCCCTGGCCTACAGCCCAGGTGTTGCTGAGCCCGTGCGTGAAATCGGCCGTGATCCAGAGCTGGCTTACAAATACACCGGCAAAGGCAACCTGGTTGCGGTGATTTCCGATGGCACCGCCATCCTCGGTCTGGGTGACCTCGGCCCACTGGCTTCCAAGCCGGTCATGGAAGGCAAGGGTGTTCTGTTCAAGCGTTTCGCCGGTATCGACGTCTTCGACATCGAAGTGGAATCGGAAAGCCCGCAGGCGTTCATCGACACCGTTCGCCGCATCTCGATCACCTTCGGTGGCATCAACCTCGAAGACATCAAGGCGCCTGAGTGCTTCGAAATCGAGCGCACCCTGATCGAACAGTGCGACATCCCGGTATTCCACGATGACCAGCACGGTACCGCCATCGTGACCGCGGCCGGCATGATCAACGCCCTGGAAATCGCCGGCAAGAAGCTGGAAGACGCCAAGATCGTCTGCCTGGGTGCCGGCGCTGCTGCCATCTCCTGCATGAAGCTGCTGGTGAGCATGGGCGCCAAGGTCGAGAACATCTACATGATCGACCGCAGCGGCGTGATCCACGCTGGCCGTGACGACCTGAACCAGTACAAGGCGCAGTTCGCCCACGCTACCGACAAGCGCACTCTGGCTGACGCCCTCGACGGTGCCGACGTGTTCGTAGGCCTGTCCGGCCCGAACCTGCTGAGCGCCGAAGGCCTGAAGTCGATGGCTGCCAACCCGATCGTGTTCGCCTGCTCGAACCCGGACCCGGAAATCTCGCCAGAGCTGGCGCACGCCACTCGCAGCGACGTGATCATGGCTACCGGTCGTTCCGACTACCCGAACCAGGTCAACAACGTACTGGGCTTCCCGTTCATCTTCCGTGGTGCCCTGGACGTTCGCGCCAAGCGCATCAACGAAGAAATGAAGATCGCCGCCGCCATCGCCCTGAAAGATCTGGCCAAGCTGCCAGTGCCGAAGGAAGTGTGCGAAGCCTACGGCGTACAGGCTCTGGAGTTTGGTCGTGAGTACATCATTCCGAAGCCGTTGGATGCACGCCTGATCACCGTCGTTTCCGACGCTGTGGCCAAGGCCGCCATCGAATCCGGCGTGGCAACCCTGCCGTATCCGAAGCACTACCCGCTGACCAGCGTGGATGACGTGTTCAAAGGCTGATTGCTGCCTGGCGACATAAAAAAGCCCCGGCTCGTATGAGCCGGGGCTTTTTGTTTACCGGTGGGGTTGGCGCGGCCTTTGTGGGAGCGGGCGTGCCCGCGAAGAATCCAGCGCGGAGGCTGGCACCGGCTACGCCGGTGTTCGCGGGCATGCCCGCTCCCACAGGGTCGGTGTTGCCTTCGAGGGCTCTTAGAACAGATCCATCGGCGCCGCTTCATCCGCCGGCAACGGGCTGCCCGGTGCTGCGCCAGTGCCCAGTTCGTCCACCGACGGCGGCGAGTCTTCGGCCTTGAACAGCTCGAAGTAGGCATTCGGTGTGCTCGGCGAAGCGGCACGGCCGCTGACCGGGTCGACGCGCAGGCTGAGGATGCCTTCCGGCTCTGCCGGCGCATGCGCAGGCTTGTCCTTGAGGGCTGCGCCCATGAAGCTCATCCAGATCGGCAGTGCCGCGGTGCCGCCGTACTCGCGGCGACCAAGGGTTTCGGGCTGGTCGAAACCGACCCACACGGTGGTCACGTAGTCGGCGTTGTAGCCGGAGAACCAGGCGTCCTTGGACTCGTTGGTGGTACCGGTCTTGCCTGCCAGGTCGGTGCGGCCCAGGGCCAGCGCCCGGCGGCCGGTACCGCGCTTGATCACGTCCTGCAGCATGCTGGTGAGGATGTAGGTGGTGCGCCCGTCGATGATCTGCTCGGCCACGGCCGGCGCCTGCGGTGCAGACGCCACCTGGCTGAAGGCTGCGGGTGCCTCGCCCGGCATGGCGGCGGTGCTGATCGGCTGTTCGGGGGCGGCCACACCTGCCTGGTCCTCGGCACCTTGCGGTACCCGGGCCGGGTTGGCGGTGAACAACGTCTCGCCGCTGCGGCTTTCGATGCGTTCGATCAGGTACGGGGTGATCTTGTAACCGCCGTTGGCGAAAGTACTCCAGCCTGTGGCGATTTCCATCGGGGTCAGGGTGGCGGTGCCCAGTGCCAGCGACAGGTTGCGCGGCAGGTCCTGCTTGTTGAAGCCGAACTTGGCGATGTAGTCGATGGTGCGGTCCACGCCCATGGCCTGCAGCAGGCGGATCGACACCAGGTTGCGCGACTTGTACAGCGCTTCGCGCATGCGGATCGGGCCAAGGAAGGTGTTGGTGTCGTTCTTCGGTCGCCAGACCTTGTCCAGGTACTCGTCGACGAACACGATCGGTGCATCGTTGACCAGGCTGGATGCGGTGTAGCCACTGTCCAGGGCGGCGCTGTAGATGAACGGTTTGAAGCTCGAGCCCGGCTGCCGCTTGGCCTGCATGGCGCGGTTGTAGTTGCTCTGCTCGAACGAGAAGCCGCCGACCAGGGCGCGGATGGCGCCGTTGTAAGGGTCGAGGGTGACCAGCGCACTCTGCGCGCCAGGTACCTGGCTGAACTTGAACTGGCCATCTTCCAGGCGCTGCAGGCGCACCAGGTCGCCGACCTGGGCCACGTCTGCCGGCGACTGCGGCGCACGGCCCTGGGAGTTGCTGTTGATGAACGGGCGCGCCCATTTCATGGTGTCCCAGGCTACCAGCTCTTCCTGGCCGCTGCGGGTCAGCACCTTGAGGCCGGTTTTTTCGATCTGGGTGACGATGGCCGGCTCCAGGCCGCCAAGGCTGCGTTGCTTGCCCAGTTCCTGCAGCCAGGCCGCCTGGGTGCGGCCCGGGAAGCGTGCTTCGGGGCCGCGGTAGCCGTGGCGCTCGTCGTAGTCGGAGAGGCCGTTGAGGATGGCCTTGTTGGCCATTTCCTGCATGTCGCTGGGCACCGTGGTGGTGACGCGGAAGCCTTCGGTGTAGGCGTCGCTGCCGTAGCGGCCGACCATTTCGGCGCGGGCCATTTCGGCGATGTAAGGCGCATTCACCTCAGGCGTGGGCACGTGGTAGCTGGCGTTGAGCGGCTCGGCCAGGGCTGCCTGGTAGCTGGCTTCGTCGATCTTGCCCAGCTTGTACATGCGGCCGAGGATCCAGTCGCGGCGCTCCTTGGCGCGCACCGGGTTGGCCAGCGGGTTGAAGCGCGAGGGTGCCTTGGGCAGGCCGGCGATCATCGCCATCTGGGCCAGGCTCACGTCGCGGATCGACTTGCCGTAGTACACCTGCGCGGCGGCATCGATACCGTAGGCGCGGTTGCCCAGGTAGATCTTGTTCACGTACAGCTCGAGGATCTCGTCCTTGGTCAGCTCACGCTCGATCTGCAGGGCCAGCAGAATCTCGTTGGTCTTGCGCGAGAAGCTGCGCTCGCTGGTGAGGAAGAAGTTCTTCGCCACCTGCATGGTGATGGTACTGCCGCCGGTCTGGATATGGCCGGTTTTCACCAGCTGGGTCGCGGCACGCATCAGGCTGCTGGGGTCGACACCATAGTGGTTGAGGAAATTGTCGTCCTCGGCCGACAGAAGCGCCTGGATGAATTGTGGGGGAATTTCCGCGAAGCGGATCGGCGAGCGGCGCATTTCGCCGAACTCGGCAATCAGCTTGCCGTCGCTGCTGTACACCCTGAGGGGGATCTGCAACTGGATGCTTCTGAGCGACTCGACCGAGGGCAGGCTGGGGCTAAGATACAGAAACGCACCGCTCACACCGAGTACGAGCGCGCAAATGACTGCGACGGAAGACCACCAGAAGAACTTCAGCAGACGTATCAAGGCTTTTCGGTGTCCAGGTTGGGAGTGGATTGCACGCAGGTCCGGCGGACCAAAAAACGCTGGGCATTATAAGCATTTTTTCGCCTCTCCGGGTTACCGGCCAGGCTGCCCGTCGCCTCGATGGGCCGGCGCGGCCTAGTGTTGACGCGGGGTTGGGGCAGGTAGCCGCGACAGATGGCGGCGACAGACAACAAGGATGCCACGATGCTAGGACGCTTCGGCAAGGATGCCGGTTCACTCGTGGGGGTGGAAATTGCCCCCGACTCCGTTCGGATTGTGCAACTGCAGCGGCGTAACCGGCGCTGCCGGGTGCTTGCCTCGGTACAAGAGCCGTTCGAATCACCGGCTGGCAGTGACTGGGCGGCAGAGCCTGGCGCCGTGGCGGCTGCCTTGAGGCGCGCCTACCGACGCAGCGGCCTCAGGCAGCGCCGGGTCGCGCTGGCACTGCCGGGCAACCAGGTGATCTGCAAGCTGTGCCACCTGCCAATGGAACAGGGCGGGGCAGAAATGGAGGCGCAACTGCTGGCTGACGCCGAACGGCTGTTTCCATTTCCGCTGGAAGACCTGGCCCTGGATTTTCAGGTCCTGGGAGGCTCTAGCGTCCAGCCAGGCTGCGCCGAGGTGATGGTGGCTGCGTGTCGGCAGAGTGCACTGGCGCCACTTGAGGGCATCGTCGAGGAGGCCGGGTTGCAACTGGAGGCCGTGGAGGTCGACAGCATTGCCTTGGGGCGCATGCTGCCGCTGGCCAGGCACCAAAGCTCGGCGTTGCTGCGTATCGAGGCGCAAAGCACCACCCTTCATGGCTGGCAGTCGGGTCGGCCTCAGCAACGGCGTGAGCTGAACCTGGGGCTGTCGACGATAGCCGGGGCGCTGCCGGAGCGCCTGCTGGCCCTGCTCGCCGGTGAGCCTTTGCCCGATTGTCTGTTGATCGCCAGCCGTTCTCCGATCGAGCCGGGCCAGTTGCAGAGCCTCGGCTCCCGGTTGAACCTGCCGTGTCGCCTGGTACCCGACCTGGCGCGCGTGGAACACGTCGATGGCGCGATGATTCTGGCGTGCGCCCTGGCTCTCGGAGGGTTGCGCCGATGATGCGGCTGAACCTTCTGCCCTGGCGCGAACGGCAACGCCAGGCCGCGTTGCGGTCTTTCCGCAGGCGACTGGTCGCCGGCGCGCTGCTGGCCCTGTGTGGCGTGACGCTGGTCGACCAGCTGGCCCGCCAGCGCGGGCAGCAGCAGGCGCTGGCCAGTATCCGGCACCAGGCGGCCCTTGAAGTGTTGGGCGAGCAATTGCAGCCGCTGGCCGATGTGCGTGCGCAGCATGAGGCGCTACTGGCGCGTGCGGTGGCGCTGGAAGGCCTGCGTGCCAACCAGGATGTGCTGGCCGGGGTGTTCGCTGACCTCGAGCGGGCGTTGCCAGTGGGTGTGCAACTGCTCGACCTCAGCCTGGAAGACGGCAGCCTGCAGATGACCGGGCTGGCCACGTCCGGTGCCGTGGTCGCGCAGTTCATGCGGGACCTGAGTCGCTCGAGTGCGCTGGTTGGTCTGGAGCTCAAGCGCATCAGGAGCCTGCCGGGCGGCGATGAATTCCTGCTGGGCGCGCGCGTTTCGGCGTTCTGGTCGTGAATGCTGCACAGGTGCTCGGTTGGCTGGCCATGGCCGAGCGCTCCAGCCGCTTCAGGCAGCTGGCGCCAGTGCTGGTGGCCTTGGCGTTGTTCGGCCTGGGTTGCGCCATACGTCTCCCTGCAGTGCTGCAGCAGCAGGCGCAGGAGGAGGCCCGGCACGCCGAGTTGCACGAACAGCATTCAGCCGGCGCGGTGCATCTGGCCGAACTGGAGCAGCTCCAGGCGTCTGTGGTCATTGCCGAGCGACGCTTGCGGGAGGCGTACTGGCACCTGGCGGCCGGGGAGGGCATGAGCGACCTGCTCGAGCGCCTGGCAGCGTCGGGGCATGCGCACGGCTTGCTCATCGAGCGCTTCGATGTACATGAAGACGAACAACAGGCTGGCTTTCGCAAGGTACCGCTGGAGCTACAGGTGGTGGGGCGATACGCGGCCTTGCGCCAGTGGCTGGGCGACTGGTTGGGCCAGGCGCGTGTTCTGCGCAGCGGTGACCTGCAGCTGGCTGCAGCCGATGGCAAGCCTGGCCTGCTACGCCTGCAGTTGCGGGTTAATGCCTATCAGGCGCTGGCGCCAGTGCCGGAGCCTGCGATGCTTGCGCGCATGCCGGCCAGGGGCGTGACGGCAGCGCCCCCGGTCGACCCGTTTGCGCCTGGGGCGAAGCGATTGACGGGCAGCGGGTTGGCCGATGTGCCTTTGGCGCAACTGGAGATGGTCGGCAGCCTGTCGCGTGGGGCGGAACACGAAGCACTGCTGATGGCGGCTGGCAGGCTCTATCGCGTGCGCCCTGGGGACCGGGTCGGGCGTGACCAAGGGGTGGTGGCGAGCGTTGATCAAACCCAGGTCGAAGTACGCGAGCGGCTGTTCATGGCAGGGGTGTGGCATGAACGCACGGCGTTCATCACACTCGCAAAGCACCTGGGCAAGGAGGCCCCGGACGACGATGAAAACGTTGATGAAATGGATGCTGGCAGCCCTGCTGCCGGTCCCGCTGGCGTCGGCGACGCCTTATCAGGGTGAACCACTGTCGCTGAACTTCCAGGATGTGGAAGTGCGCTCGGTGCTGCAGGTGCTGGCTGACTATGCTGGCGTCAACCTGGTCGCCAGCGATGCCGTGCAGGGTAGCGTCACCTTGCGTTTGCAGGACGTGCCATGGGACCAGGCGCTGGACCTGGTGCTGCGTAGCAAGGGCCTGGCCCGGCGCCAGGAGGGCAATGTGCTGCTGGTGGCGCCTGCGGCCGAGTTTGCCGCGCAGTCTGTCGATGCCCGTGTGGGCCAGGCGCTGGATGCGCAGTTGCAGCCGTTGCGTCGGGAGCTGTTGCCCATCCATCACGCCAAGGCTGGCGAACTGGCGGAGCTGCTGCTGGCGAGCCTGGCGGATGACGGCATCCTCACCGGTCGGGGCAGCCTCAGTGTCGATGAGCGCACCAATACGCTGGTGGTACACCTGCCGGCCGATCGCCTTGCCGAGCTGAGGCAACTGGTGGCGCAGCTGGACGTACCGGTGCGCCAGGTGGCGATCGAGGCGCGTATCGTCGAGGCCAACGTCGATTACGAAAAAAGCCTGGGGGTACGCTGGGGTGGGCCGCTTTACGTTGAAGACCCGCTGCCGGGCAAGGACCTGTTCGTCGACCTCGGGGTGGAGCGGGTGGGTGGCAGCATCGGCCTGGGCCTGCTGCGTGGCGACGTGCTGCTCGACCTGGAGCTCAGTGCCATGGAAAAGAGCGGAAACGGCGAAATCATCTCGCAGCCCAAGGTGGTCACGGCCGACAAGGAAACCGCCAGGATCCTCAAGGGTACCGAGGTGCCGTACCAGGAAACCAGCAAGAGCGGCGCCACCTCGGTAGCGTTCCGCGAAGCCTCGTTGTCGCTGGAGGTGACCCCGCAGATCACCCCGGACAACAAGGTGATCATGACCGTCAGGGTGACCAAGGACGAGCCGGATTACGTCAATGCCTTGAACAACGTACCGCCGATCCGCAAGAACGAGGTCAATGCCAAGGTTCGCGTGGTGGACGGTGAAACGATCGTGATTGGTGGCGTGTACTCGACTTCGCAAAACAATGTGGTCGACAAGGTGCCATTTTTCGGCGATCTGCCGTATGTTGGGCGGCTGTTTCGACGCGATGCATTACAAGAGAAAAAATCCGAGCTGCTGGTCTTCCTGACTCCGCGTATCATGAGTGACCAGGCGATTGCTGTGAGTCGTTGATTCTGTGCGAAATTTGATACTTGTGGGGCCCATGGGCGCTGGTAAAAGCACCATCGGACGCCTATTGGCCAAAGAGCTGCGCCTGCTGTTCAAGGATTCCGACAAGGAAATCGAACTGCGATGCGGCGCCAACATCCCGTGGATTTTCGACAAGGAAGGCGAGCCGGGTTTCCGTGACCGCGAGCAGGCGATGATCGCCGAGCTGTGCGCACTCGACGGCGTGGTCCTGGCGACCGGCGGTGGCGCGGTAATGCGCGAAGCCAACCGCCAGGCCCTGCACCAGGGTGGCCGGGTGATCTACCTGCATGCTTCGGTGGAACAGCAGGTTGGCCGCACCGCACGTGATCGCAATCGCCCCCTGCTGCGCACCGCCAATCCCGAGGCGACCTTGCGCGCCCTGCTGGAAACCCGCGACCCGCTCTACCGCGAGATCGCCGACCTGGTAGTGGAAACCGACGAGCGGCCGCCACGCATGGTGGTGATCGATATTCTCGAGCGCTTGCAGCAGTTGCCGCCCCGTTAGCCCGGGACTATTCTCGGCCACCAGCGCCGAGGCGAGGTTCAACGTTACCGCGCGGGTGCCTGAACGGCGCCGCGCCCAAGTACATTGTGGGGATACATGCAGACACTAAAGGTCGACCTGGGCGAGCGTAGCTACCCGATCTACATTGGCGAAGGCCTGCTGGACCAGCCCGAGCTGCTGGCGCCGCACATCGCCGGGCGGCAGGTTGCCATCGTTTCCAACGAGACCGTCGCGCCCCTGTATCTCGAACGCCTGAGCAAGACCCTGGGTGCCTATTCGGTGCTGCCGGTGGTATTGCCCGATGGCGAAGCCCACAAGAACTGGGAAACCCTGCAACTGATCTTCGATGGCCTGCTGACTGCACGGCACGACCGCCGCACCACCGTGGTCGCCCTGGGTGGCGGCGTGATCGGTGACATGGCCGGCTTCGCCGCCGCCTGCTACCAGCGCGGCGTCGACTTCATCCAGGTGCCGACCACCTTGCTGTCCCAGGTCGACTCTTCGGTCGGTGGCAAGACCGGCATCAACCACCCGCTGGGCAAGAACATGGTCGGTGCCTTCTACCAGCCCAATGCGGTGCTGATCGACACCACCAGCCTCAAGACCCTGCCGGCGCGCGAGCTGTCCGCAGGCCTGGCCGAAGTGATCAAGTACGGCCTGATCTGCGACAAGCCGTTCCTCGCCTGGCTCGAGGACAATATGCAGGCGCTGCGTGCCCTCGACCCGGTGGCGTTGACCGAAGCCATCCGCCGCTCCTGTGCGGCAAAGGCCGCGGTGGTGGGTGCCGACGAGCGCGAGTCTGGCGTACGCGCCACGCTGAACCTGGGGCATACCTTCGGGCATGCCATCGAGACCCACATGGGTTACGGCGTGTGGCTGCACGGCGAAGCCGTGGCGGCGGGCACGGTGATGGCCCTGGAGATGTCCATGCGCCTTGGCTGGATCGACCAGGCCGAGCGCGATCGCGGAATCCGCCTGTTGCAGGACGCAGGTTTGCCGGTGGTGCCACCACAGGAAATGACCCCGGCGCATTTCATGGAGCACATGGCGGTCGACAAGAAGGTGCTCGACGGCCGTCTGCGTCTGGTGCTGCTGCGCCAGATGGGCGAGGCCGTGGTGACCGACGACTATCCGAAAGAGATTCTACAGGCCACGTTGTCGGCGGATTACCGCGCGATCGTGGCCCAGCTTTGAGGTTGTGACAGCGCAATGACCAGTTTGCATGCCGATGAGGCCTTTCTCGACCATTACCAGTTGAGCCACGATCCGTTCGCGCCCCGCGTGCCCGGCTTCAAGTTCTTCCCGGCCCAGCGCAAGCCCGTGCTCGGCCAACTGCACCACTTGGCGCGCTACAGCCAGCTGATGCTGGTTGTCACCGGCCCGCTGGGCAGCGGCAAGACCCTGCTGCGCCAGGCCCTGGTGGCCAGTACCAACAAGCAGGCGGTGCAGAGCGTGGTGGTGTCCGCCCGTGGTGCCAGCGATGCCGCCAGCGTACTCGGCCAGGTCGCGCAGAGCCTGGATGTGGCCGAGGCCGAAATGCAGGCGATCCTGGCCAAGGTGGTGCAACTGGCACTGACCGGCCAGGAAGTGTACTTGCTGGTGGACGATGCGGAACAACTCGACGAGTCGGCACTCCAAGCGTTGCTGGAATTGGCGGCGGGTGTGCCGGAAGGGCGCCCGCATGTGTTCCTGTTCGGTGAGCCGTCGCTGATTGCCGGGCTGGACGAGATCAATATCGAGGAAGAACGCTTCCACATCATCGAACTCGCCCCCTACAGTGAAGAAGAAACCCGCGAGTACCTGGAGCAGCGCCTGGAAGGTGCTGGCCGGGGCATCGAGGTGTTCAGCCGTGAACAGATCGTCGATATCCATGAAAACTCTGACGGCTGGCCTGGCAACATCAACCAGGTCGCCCGTGACACTTTGATCGAAGCCATGATCGCCAGCCGCTCGACGGCCAAGCGACCATCCATGGGGTTCAAGATGCCTAAAAAACATGTGCTCGCGCTGTCCGCTGTGGTTGTGGTCGCCGTTGCGGCTGCGGTGTTGATGCCGAAGAAAGGTGACAAGGCGCCTGCCGAAGCGCCGGCCGCCCAGGCCCAGTTGCCGCTTGGCGAGGGCCAGGCCAATGGTGGCAACCCGGCCATCGAGTTCTCGGGTTCGTCCCAGCCGATGCCGCTGCCGCTGGTTGGCCAGTCGCAGCCGGTGATGCGCGAGCCGCTGGCCCAGGCCGCGGGCATGGGTGAGGGTGAAGAGGGCAGCCCGGCCGGTGATACCGCCCTGCAGCCAGGCAACCCGCCGCCAACCGTGACCACCATCGCACCGCCGCAAGGTGTGCCGGCGGGCCCGGCACCGGTACCTGCCCAGCCAGTAGCCGCGGCGCCAGCCCAGCCGATACAGCCGCAACCGCAGCCGGTTGCGCCTGCGCCAAAACCTGTCGCAACCCAGCCTGCCAAGCCGGTTGCGCCAGTCAAGCCTGCACCAGCACCGACCCAGGTCGCCGTGGCCAAGCCGGCCGCCAAGCCTGTCGAGAAGCCGGCAGCCGGTGGCAGCGGCAACAGCGGCTGGTACGCCGGGCAGAAACCGGGCAATTACGTGGTGCAGATCCTGGGTACCAGCTCCGAAGCTTCGGCCCAGGCGTTCGTCAAGGCCCAGGGTGGCGACTATCGCTACTTCAAGAAAAACCTGCAGGGCAAGCCGCTGTACGTAGTCACTTACGGCAACTTCGCCAACCGCGACGCAGCGGTTGCGGCAATCAAGAACTTGCCAGCGAAGGTCCAGGCTGGTAAACCTTGGCCACGTACCGTCGCCAGCGTCCAACAAGAGCTGGCCTCGGCCCGCTGATACCTTCCGGGCGGCACCACCCCGCCGCCCAGTTGCTGAGCGATTACTGACTTTCGAATAGCCTGCTGCGTTGTCACGCGGCAGGCTTTTCTGTCCCAGACTGCCGGCCACAAGCCTTACTTGCAGTCATGGCTGAAACGCTTCAGACTCGAGCCAAGCCGCTATCACGGCGCATGGCGCAAAAACATTCAAAATTGCGACATAAATTTTCAATGGTGAGACATGAAAATTTGTGGGCATCGCTGTCGCTGTGCAACAATGGTTTTCCATGGCCACCGCAAAAAAGCTGGCGTTTGATCGGCGTGGATGGTAAGTGGTTGTTAAAAAAGAGATTTACCTCCGTTGAGAGGTGAACCTGGTGAGAATGTGTCTATGAAAACAGGTCTGTACCATCCCGAAGAATTCAAGGACAACTGTGGTTTTGGCCTGATCGCCCATATGACGGGCGAACCGAGCCACCACCTTCTGCAAACCGCCATGCAGGCACTGACCTGCATGACGCACCGCGGCGGTATCAACGCCGACGGCAAGACCGGTGACGGTTGCGGTCTGCTCATGCAGAAGCCCGATCAATTCCTGCGTGCCGTGGCCCAGGAGCACTTCGCTGTCGAGCTGCCCAAGCAGTACGCTGTCGGCATGGTGTTCTTCAACCAGGACCCGGTCAAAGCCGAAGCCGCCCGCGCCAACATGGACCGCGAAATCCTCGCTGCTGGCCTGAAGCTGGTCGGCTGGCGCAAGGTGCCGATCGATACCAGCGTGCTCGGCCGCCTGGCCCTTGAGCGCCTGCCGCAGATCGAGCAGGTGTTCATCGGCGGTGAAGGCCTGAGCGACCAGGAATTCGCCATCAAGCTGTTCAGTGCCCGTCGCCGTTCATCCGTGGCCAACGCCCACGACGCCGACCACTACATCTGCAGCTTCTCGCACAAGACCATCATCTACAAAGGCCTGATGATGCCGCGCGATCTCGCGGCCTTCTATCCAGACCTGGGTGACGAGCGCCTGCAAACCGCGATCTGCGTGTTCCACCAGCGCTTCTCCACCAACACCCTGCCGAAATGGCCGCTGGCGCAGCCGTTCCGCTTCCTCGCCCACAACGGCGAGATCAACACCATCACCGGCAACCGCAACTGGGCCATGGCCCGTCGCACCAAGTTCGCCAACGACCTGATCCCCGACCTCGACGAGCTCGGCCCGCTGGTCAACCGCGTCGGTTCCGACTCCTCGAGCATGGACAACATGCTGGAGCTGATGGTCACTGGCGGCATCGACCTGTTCCGTGGCGTGCGCATGCTGGTACCGCCAGCCTGGCAGAACGTCGAGACCATGGACGCCGACCTGCGTGCCTTCTACGAATACAACTCCATGCACATGGAGCCGTGGGATGGCCCGGCCGGTATCGTAATGACCGAAGGCCGCCATGCGGTGTGCCTGCTCGACCGTAACGGCCTGCGCCCGGCGCGCTGGGTGACCACCAAGAACGGCTACATCACCCTGGCGTCGGAAATCGGCGTATGGGACTACAAGCCCGAGGACGTCATCGCCAAGGGCCGCGTCGGCCCGGGTCAGATCTTCGCCGTGGACACCGAAACCGGCCAGATCCTCGACACCGACGCCATCGACAACCGTCTTAAGTCGCGCCACCCGTACAAGCGCTGGCTGCGTCAGCACGCCACGCGCATCCAGGCGACGCTGACCGATGACCAGGGCGTGGCCAGCTACGACGCTGACCAGCTCAAGCAGTACATGAAAATGTTCCAGGTCACCTTCGAAGAGCGTGACCAGGTGCTGCGCCCGCTCGGCGAGCAGGGCCAGGAAGCGGTCGGTTCGATGGGTGACGACACGCCAATGGCCGTGCTGTCGCAGCGCGTGCGTTCGCCGTACGACTTCTTCCGCCAGCAGTTTGCCCAGGTGACCAACCCGCCGATCGACCCGCTGCGCGAAGCGATCGTCATGTCCCTGGAAATCTGCCTGGGTGCCGAGCGCAACATCTTCCAGGAATCCCCGGAGCACGCTTCGCGGGTAATCCTCAGCTCGCCGGTCATCTCGCCCGCCAAGTGGCGTTCGCTGATGAACCTGGAGCGCGAAGGTTTCGACCGCCAGCTGATCGACCTCAACTATGAAGAGAGCGTCGGCCTGGAAGCGGCCATCCGCAACATCGCCGACCAGGCTGAAGAAGCCGTGCGCGCAGGCAAGACCCAGCTGGTGCTGAGCGACCGCTACATCGCCCCGGGCAAGCTGCCGGTGCACGCCTCGCTGGCCGTTGGTGCGGTGCACCACCGCCTGACCGAACAGGGCCTGCGTTGCGACAGCAACATCCTGGTGGAAACCGCCACCGCCCGCGACCCGCACCACTTCGCCGTGCTGCTGGGCTTCGGTGCCTCGGCCGTTTACCCGTACCTGGCCTATGAAGTGCTGGCTGACCTGATCCGTACCGGCGAAGTGTTGGGCGACCTGGACGAAGTCTTCAAGTACTACCGCAAGGGCATCTCCAAGGGCCTGCTGAAGATCCTGTCGAAGATGGGTATCTCCACCATCGCCTCGTACCGTGGCGCGCAGCTGTTCGAAGCCATCGGCCTGGCCGAGGAAGTGGTGGGCCTGAGCTTCAAGGGCGTTTCCAGCCGCATCAAGGGTGCGCGCTTCGCAGACCTGGAAAGCGACCAGAAGCTGCTGGCAGCCGAAGCCTGGAGCGCGCGCAAGCCGATCCAGCAAGGCGGCCTGCTGAAGTTCGTCCACGGTGGCGAATACCACGCCTACAACCCGGACGTGGTCAACACCCTGCAGGCCGCCGTGCAGCAGGGCGACTACGCCAAGTTCAAGGAATACACCACGCTGGTCGATCAGCGCCCGGTGTCGATGATCCGCGACCTGCTGAAGGTGAAAGTGGCCGACCAGGCGCTGCCGCTGGAGCAGATCGAGCCGCTGGAGGCGATCCTCAAGCGCTTCGACTCCGCCGGTATCTCGCTGGGTGCACTGTCGCCAGAGGCCCACGAAGCACTGGCCGAGGCGATGAACCGCCTGGGCGCGCGTTCCAACTCTGGCGAGGGCGGTGAAGACCCGTCGCGCTACGGCACCATCAAGAGCTCGAAGATCAAGCAGGTGGCCACCGGCCGCTTTGGCGTGACTCCGGAGTACCTAGTCAACGCCGAAGTGCTGCAGATCAAGGTTGCCCAGGGCGCCAAGCCCGGTGAAGGCGGACAGCTGCCAGGCGGCAAGGTCAACGGCCTGATCGCCAAGCTGCGTTACGCGGTACCGGGCGTGACCCTGATCTCGCCACCGCCGCACCACGACATCTACTCGATCGAAGACCTGGCCCAGCTGATCTACGACCTCAAGCAGGTCAATCCGCAGGCCCTGGTTTCGGTCAAGCTGGTGGCAGAAGCTGGCGTCGGCACCATCGCCGCCGGTGTGGCCAAGGCCTATGCCGACCTGATCACCATCTCCGGCTACGACGGTGGTACCGGTGCTTCGCCGCTGACCTCGATCAAGTACGCCGGCGCCCCATGGGAGCTGGGCCTGGCCGAGACCCACCAGACCCTGCGCGGCAACGACCTGCGCGGCAAGGTACGGGTACAGACCGACGGTGGCCTGAAGACCGGCCTGGACGTGATCAAGGCAGCCATCCTCGGCGCCGAAAGCTTCGGCTTCGGTACCGCGCCGATGATCGCCCTGGGCTGCAAGTACCTGCGCATCTGCCATCTGAACAACTGCGCCACCGGCGTGGCCACCCAGAACGACAAGCTGCGCAAGGACCACTACATCGGCACCGTCGACATGGTGATCAACTTCTTCACCTTCGTCGCCGAAGAAACCCGTGAGTGGCTGGCCAAGCTGGGCGTGCGCAGCCTCGGCGAGCTGATCGGCCGTACCGACCTGCTCGACGTGCTGCCAGGCGACACCGAGCGCCAGCAGTACCTGGACCTGTCGCCGCTGCTGGGCAGCTCGCACATCCCGGCTGACAAGCCGCAGTTCTGCGAAGTCGACAAGAACCCGCCGTTCGACCAGGGCGAGCTGGCCGAGAAGATGGTGGAAATGGCCATGCCGGCCATCCGCGACCAGGCCGGTGGCGAGTTCAGCCTCGACATCTGCAACTGCGACCGCTCCATCGGTGCGCGCGTGTCGGGCGAAATCGCCCGCCTGCACGGCAACCAGGGCATGGCTGCGGCGCCGATCACCTTCCGCTTCAAGGGCACTGCGGGCCAGAGCTTCGGCGTGTGGAACGCCGGTGGCCTGAACCTGCACCTGGAAGGCGACGCCAACGACTACGTCGGCAAGGGCATGACCGGTGGCAAGGTCACCATCGTGCCGCCAGCCGGCAGCCCGTTCGAAACCCAGCACAGCGCCATCGTGGGCAACACCTGCCTGTACGGCGCCACCGGCGGCAAGCTGTTCGCCGCTGGTACTGCTGGCGAGCGCTTCGCTGTACGTAACTCCGGCGCCCACGCTGTTGTCGAGGGCACTGGCGATCACTGCTGTGAATACATGACCGGCGGCTTTGTCTGCGTGCTGGGCAAGACCGGTTACAACTTCGGTTCTGGCATGACTGGCGGCTTCGCCTACGTGCTCGACATGGACAATACCTTCGTCGACAAGCTCAACCATGAGCTGGTGGAAATCCAGCGTATCAGTGGTGAAGCGATGGAGGCCTACCGCAGCCACCTGGCGCGGGTCCTTGCCGAGTACGTGGAAGAGACTGGCAGCGAGTGGGGGCGTGAGCTCTCGGAGAACCTGGACGACTACGTGCGGCGCTTCTGGCTGGTCAAGCCGAAGGCAGCCAACCTGAAGCAACTGCTGTCCAGCACCCGTGCCAACCCGCAGTAACAACAGCTGCAAGTGACGGCCCCGTGCGCGGGGCCTGTCGTGCTCAAGTGATCGTCTTGCAGCTTGCAGCCTGAGGCTGGCAACTGCGGTAAAGAGGTTTTGAAAAATGGCTGAACGTCTGAACAACGACTTCCAGTTCATCGAAGTGGGCCGCAAGGACCCGAAGAAAAAGCTGCTGCGCCAGCGCAAGAAGGAGTTCGTGGAAATCTACGAGCCGTTCAAGCCGCAGCAGTCCGTGGAGCAGGCGCACCGCTGCCTGGGCTGCGGTAACCCGTATTGCGAATGGAAGTGCCCGGTACACAACTTCATCCCCAACTGGTTGAAGCTGGTGTCCGAAGGCAACATCCTGGCCGCGGCGGAACTGTCGCACCAGACCAACACCCTGCCGGAAGTGTGCGGCCGCGTATGCCCGCAGGACCGCCTGTGCGAGGGTGCCTGCACCCTGAACGACGGCTTCGGTGCGGTGACCATCGGCTCGGTGGAGAAGTACATCACCGACACCGCCTTCGCCATGGGCTGGCGCCCGGACATGTCCAAGGTCAAGCCAACCGGCAAGCGCGTCGCCATCATCGGTGCCGGCCCGGCCGGCCTGGGCTGTGCCGACGTGCTGGTACGTGCCGGCGTGACCCCGGTGGTGTTCGACCGCAATCCGGAAATCGGCGGCCTGCTGACCTTCGGTATTCCCGAGTTCAAGCTGGAAAAGACCGTGCTCAGCAACCGCCGTGAAGTGTTCACCGGCATGGGCATCGAGTTCCGCCTGAACACCGAGGTGGGCAAGGACGTGACCATGGAGCAACTGCTCGCCGAGTACGACGCGGTGTTCATGGGCATGGGTACCTACACCTACATGAAGGGCGGCTTCCCGGGCGAGGACCTGCCGGGCGTGCATGATGCGCTGGACTTCCTGATCGCCAACGTCAACCGCAACCTGGGCTTCGAGAAGTCGCCGGAAGACTTCGTCGACATGCAGGGCAAGAAGGTGGTGGTACTGGGCGGTGGTGACACCGCGATGGACTGCAACCGCACCTCGATCCGCCAGGGCGCCAAGTCGGTGACCTGCGCCTATCGCCGTGACGAGGCCAACATGCCGGGTTCGCGTCGTGAGGTGAAGAACGCCAAGGAAGAGGGCGTGAAGTTCCTCTACAACCGCCAGCCTATCGCCATTGTCGGCGAGGACAAGGTCGAAGGCGTGAAGGTGGTCGAGACTCGTCTCGGCGAGCCGGATGCCCGTGGCCGTCGCAGCCCGGAGCCGATCCCGGGGTCTGAAGAGATCCTGCCGGCCGATGCCGTGGTCATCGCCTTCGGCTTCCGCCCAAGCCCGGCGCCGTGGTTCGAGCAGCATGGCATCCAGCTGGATAGCCAGGGCCGCGTGGTGGCACCGGAGAAGGGCAAGTTCAAGCACCAGACCAGCAACCCGAAAGTGTTTGCCGGTGGCGACATGGTGCGTGGGTCGGACCTGGTGGTGACGGCTATCTTCGAAGGGCGTACTGCTGCTGAAGGGATCCTGGACTACCTGGAAGTCTGAGGTTGCCTGTACTGGCCTCATCGCCGGCAAGCCAGCTCCCACAAGGGCTGCGGCTCACCCTGTGGGAGCTGGCTTGCCGGCGCTAGGGCCATCGGAACCCCCATCATTAGAATTTTGTATACAAAATCTATTGATCCAGGACATACCTATAGAGAAAAGGCACGGCAAACGGCCGTGCCTTTTCTTTGTGCGTCTGAGAAAATGCCCGCACTATTTTTCCGGATGCCGACATGACTGCCCTGAAGAACGATCGTTTCCTGCGTGCACTGCTCAAGCAACCCGTAGACGTCACCCCGGTGTGGATGATGCGCCAGGCCGGCCGCTACCTGCCGGAGTACCGCGCCAGCCGCGCCAAGGCCGGTGACTTCATGAGCCTGTGCATGAACCCGCAGTTCGCCTGCGAGGTCACCCTGCAGCCGCTGGACCGCTACCCGCTGGACGCGGCGATCCTGTTCTCGGACATCCTCACTATCCCCGATGCCATGGGCCTGGGCCTGTACTTCGAAAGCGGCGAAGGCCCGCGTTTCAAGAAGGTCATCAGCACCCCGGCCGACATCGAAGCGCTGCCGATCCCCGACCCGCAGAAAGACCTTGGCTACGTGATGGACGCGGTCAGCACAATCCGCCGCGAGCTCAACGGCCGCGTGCCGCTGATCGGGTTCTCCGGCAGCCCGTGGACCCTGGCCACCTATATGGTCGAAGGCGGCTCGTCGAAGGACTTCCGCAAGACCAAGGCCATGGCCTACGACAACCCGCAGGCCCTGCACCTGCTGCTGGACAAGCTGGCCCAGTCGGTCACCAGCTACCTCAACGGCCAGATCCTCGCTGGTGCCCAGGCCGTGCAGATTTTCGACACCTGGGGCGGCAACCTGTCGGCGGCGGCTTACCAGGAGTTCTCCCTGGCCTACATGCGCAAGATCGTCAGCGGCCTGATCCGCGAGCACGAAGGGCGCAAGGTGCCGGTGATCCTGTTCACCAAGAACGGCGGCCTGTGGCTGGAAAGCATCGCCGAAGCCGGCGCCGACGCGCTGGGCCTGGACTGGACCTGCGAGATCGGCGATGCCCGCCGCCGCGTGGGTGACAAGGTTGCGCTGCAGGGCAACATGGACCCGACCGTGCTGTACGCCAAGCCCGAGGCCATCCGCAAGGAAGTGGCGCGCATCCTGGCCAGCTATGGCCACGGCACAGGCCATGTGTTCAACCTGGGCCATGGCATCACACCGGAAGTCGACCCGGAGCACGCCGGCGTGTTCATCAACGCGGTGCATGAGCTGTCGGCGCAATATCACGCTTGATTCGAGGCTCCCCGAGGTTTCGGGTCGGGGAGTCTTTCGCAAGCCTGTTCGCATCAGATTGGGGATATTTCCCTGATGTTGAACAGGCTTGGTCAAGTTACATGTCAGCGTTTCACCAAGAAACTTGCATGTCGCTGTGAATCTTTCGATGTAGAGAAAGCTCTCGACATTGAAGATCGATAGTAATTCCTCCTCGCGTCTTTAGCGCTTTTGTTTCGAAAGTCCCAACATGGAAATTGCCTCAAGGCCACGAGAAAAGACCGCGGCCTGCCAGGTTTATTCCTACATGAACGCAAAGTTGTTTTCTTTACTCTCCGCGCTCCATTCGCGCTGAAGGTGCATTGCATTTCAATAAATGCGCCTTTACGCATTTAACCAGCAATGCGTTCGGAGTTCGTGATGAATACAAGAAAGACCCTGCGAAAAAGCGTTGTCGCCACCGGTGTGTGGATGGCGATCGTAGGTGCAGGTTTGCAGGCGCAAATCGCCAATGCACATGGTTACCTGGCTGACCCTCCGTCTCGTGCAGCGCTCTGCCATGCAGGTTTTAAAAACCTGAACGTCAACTGCGGAGGTGCCCAGTACGAACCGTGGTCGGTCGGCGAAGTGATAGGGCGCTTTCCAAGCCAAGGTCCCGAGAATGGAAAAATCGCCAGTGGTGGTGTTCGAAGCGACTTTGCCGCACTCGATGAGCAATCAGCCAATCGTTGGCATCTGACCCCGGTCGTGGACCGTAACATGCAGTTCGACTGGCATTATGAAGCCCCGCATCCGGTGCGGTCGTGGGAGTACTTCATTACCAAGGCGGATTGGAACCCCAACGCTGCGCTGACCCGTGACTCATTCGATTCGACCCCGTTCTGTGCGTTGGATGGCAGCAACCAGATACCGGCAAAAGGTACTGACACCAATCCAAGGCATAGCTGCACATTGCCAGCCGACCGTTCGGGCCAGCACGTGATTCTCGCCGTCTGGAAGGTTGGCGATACCGATAAGGCTTTCCACAGTGTTGCTGACGTCGATATCCAGCTGGATGGCGGCCCGGTCCCTGAGTGGCCGCGCCTGGCTGAAATCAGCGCCAGCCGTGACCTTGAAGTTGGGGACAAAGTTACTGCCCGGGCATTCGATGCCAATGGGGAGCGTCCTGCAAACCATGTAAGCATCAAGATCGAAAATGCCGAAGAAGCCATAGCTGCCAACTGGGCTTATAAGCTCGCCAAGCAGATCAACGAAACCCAGACGTTGGTACGTGCCGGTAAAATGGATGCGGACGGTAATATCGAGCCTGTGCAGGGCTCCAACAGCATCTTTGCCAAAACCGAAAGTGGGCTGACCAACTACCTTCTGCACTTTGAAACGGCCGCTGGCGAGCAGGCCACGATGCACCTGCACGATGTCAAACCCGAATACACGATCACCGACGGCAAGGGTGGTGTGGATTTCACCGTCATGACCAACAAGGCCCTGACAGTGACAGCGCGGCTGTTCGATACCAACAAGAAGCAGGTCTCTTACTCGCGTCAGAGCGTCAACGGCACCGAGCCGTTCGTGCTGAATGTCGAAAGTACCGAAGGCGAGCATACCCTCAAGGTCGTAGGCGTGGACAAGCGTGAGCGGGTGCTGCTGCAGGACGAGAAGACGGTTCAGCTCAAAGCGGCTGGCGATGGGTCTCACGACTTCGTTTTCCCGGAATCGCTGTCGAGCTACAAGGCTGGCACAACAGTGCTGCAGCCTAAGAATGGCAAGGTCTACGAGTGCCAGCCGTTCCCTAACTCGGGCTACTGCGGGCAGTACTCAGCGGCTGCCAACCAGTTCGAGCCAGGTGTTGGCTCCGACTGGAACATGGCCTGGACCGAGAAGTAAAGCGTCCGACCTGGCCCCTTCCGGCGGGGCCAGGCTCCTCGAGTACTATCTATGCAAGTACAAAAATATTGCTGGCAGCAGATCCTCCTGCACTGGATCTCTGCCACGGTCATCATTTGGGTCTTGATCAGCGGTTTCTACGTGGCGTACCTGAATGTCTCCCCCGCTACACGCCACTTTGTGGCATTCGTCAATGTGGCCATGACGACGCTGTTCATCCCGGTATTCATGCTGCGCTGGCTGTTGCGCCTGACCAGACCCAAACCACGCAGCCCGCATGACCATCTCAAGCACCAGCGCATCGCTCATGTCGCCCATGAGGGCTTGTACTGGACCACAGCTATCGTGCTGTTGTCCGGTGTGCTGATGATGGATCGGCTCATCGATGTGTTCGGTTGGTTCTCAATCGCGCCCATGCTGAGCGACCCGTTCTGGCACAACGTCTGGTTCAAGACTCACATCGCTTCCTGCCTGTTGCTAGGCCTTGGCGTTTCGATGCACATCGCCGCCGTGCTCTTGCATGAGCTGTCCGGGCGGCGCGTGCTGAGGCGGATGCTGCCCTGATTACGATGAAGCGCTCGTCGTATCTGATTTGGCTGGCGTTCGCGCTGGTAACGCTTGCCTGCCTGGCATGGCGTGAAAGCGTTTATCCCGCAGTTGCGCCCCCGGTCGTCCAAGACCCGCCGGTGACGACAGCGTCTTTGCCGGAAGAACCACTGTCGGCGGCTACCTTGGCCCTGGCGTTCGGCTTTCAGGCGCCGGGTCAACGACAGTCGAGCCGGGCGGATATCGCCCTCAAGGCCAGCTTCGTTTCCAGCCAGGGCGATGCCCGAGCGTTGGTGAGAAGCGATAGCGGCGAGGCTATCTATCGCGTCGGAGACCGGTTACCTGGCCATGGCGTGCTGCGCCAAATAAATGTGCGTTCCATCGTGCTGTGGATCGACGGCCGCGAGGAAGTCGTGTCGTTGTCCAGCGATACCCCCTCTGTATTTCTGCCCGCGGGTGCGGCGACTCGCCTGCGCCCTGTTTCAGACCCCTCAGCCCGCCTGTTGCGGGAGGTGCAATGACTTTGATGCGATATCTGCGCGCCGCCTCGTTCGGCGCCTCTCTAACCCTTGCCTGCTCCCTGGCGCTTGCTGAGGCACCCACCTGGCAACTGGCGATGAGCGATGCCGACGTGCGCGACGTGGTGCGTGAGGTGGGGGCGATCCTTGACCAGCCGATCATTCTCGACCCGCGCGTGCAGGGGCGCATCACCGTCCTTTCGAACGAGGCGCTTGATCGCGAAGGGATACGGCGGCTGTTCTACTCGGTGCTCAATGCCCAGGGCTTTGCCGCCGTGAACGACGGCGACCGCTTGCTGGTGCTGCCTGCAAGCGAAGCCAAGGCCTGGGCAAACCAGCAGGTGGAGGCCATACCGGCAGCGGTCACCACACGGGTTTTCAACCTGTCGGGTAGTGTCGCTGCCGATCTGGCCGGCTTGCTGCGGCCGTTGGTTTCCAGCAATGGCTACATTGGACCGTCCAGCTCCGCCAACGCCCTGGTGATCACCGACTCCGCAGCCAACCTGGACCGCCTGGAAAACTTGGTCCTGCAGCTCGACAGTGGCCAGCGGCATGATCATGAACTGGTGACCTTGCGCAAAGCCCAGGCCGAGGTTGTATTCCCGGTGGTCGAAGCCGCCGCCGGTGGCCCGGACAGCGGCGTTCGGGTACTGGCTGACATGAACGGCAACCGTCTTCTGATCCTGGGCCCGATCAAGTCCAGGCAACGTCTTGCGCAACTGACCCGCTCGCTGGATGTACCGGTTCCGGCCACTTCGCAGAACTGGCGGGTGGTGCGCCTGCAACACAGCAGTGCCGAGCAGCTTGCCGAAGTATTGGGTGAGGTGGGCAAGCGGCTCGATGGTACGCCGGGCGCCAAGGCTCTGGGCGCGGACCTCCCCGGCGAGGCCATGGTCAAGGCCGATGCCAGCCAGAACGCTCTGGTAATAATGGGCGAGCCGCAGACGCTGGGCCGCGTGGAGCAGATCATCCAACAACTGGACCAGCCCCGGGCGCAAGTGCTGATCCATGCAGCAATCGTCGAAGTCAGTGGCAGCATCGATGAAGCGTTGGGCCTGCAATGGGGCATCGACAAAGGTGGCCTCAAAGGCGGCGTTACCTTCAGCGAAAGTGGTGCTGCCCTGGCCGACCTGCTGGGCAAGGAAACCAAGCTGCCGGGGGGCGTCGCCCTGGCCATTGGCTCGGACCGTTTTGCCGCGCTGGTTTCGGCCTTGGCCAGCAATAGCCGCAGCAACCTGTTGTCGACGCCGAGCCTGCTGACCTTGGACAACCAGGAGGCGCAGATTCTGGTAGGCCAGAACGTGCCGTTCAAGACCGGCTCCTACGTTACCCCCGGTAGTGGTTCGGAGAACCCCTTTACCACAGTCGAGCGCAAGGACATCGGTATCAGCCTGAAGGTGCGCCCGCACATCAACGAAGGGCGCAGCCTGCGCCTCGAGGTCGAGCAGGAGAGCTCTGAAATTGCACCCAGCACGGCCGAGAACGACCTGATCACCAACAAGCGCACGCTCAAGAGCACCATCTTGGCCGCCGATGGCGAGATTATCGTGATCGGCGGCCTGATCAAGGACAGCGTGCGCAAGGTAGAGCGCGGTGTTCCGCTGCTCAGCCGAATCCCATGGGTGGGCGGTCTGTTCCGGTGGCGCAGCGATACTCAGGAAAAAACCAACCTGATGGTCTTCCTGCGCCCGACCATTCTGCGCAGCCAGGCCGAGCTGGTCGAAACGGGGCGACGCGCCTACGAAGGGGTACGCGCTGCGGATGATTCGACCCTGCCGGAAGATCCCCGGCAGATGTTCGAGTCGCAGGCTCTGCCCGGGGCACCAGGGCCACGCTCATGAAAAGCGACCTGCCGTTCAGCTTTGCCCGACGTCACGGCATCCTGCTCGACCGCCAGGCGGCTGAGCCTGCCTTGCTGATGCGAGAAGGCACTTCGCTGGCCGCCCTTGCCGAAGCCTGCCGTGTGGTGGGCAGCAACTGGCACCTGCGGCGTGTCAGCGATGCCGACTTCGCCGAGCGCCTGGCCAGTTGCTACGGCCCCGGCCAGGATGCAGCGCAGGCCGTTGTTCAGGGCCTGGACCGGGAAATCGACCTGGCGCAGCTGGCTGAAGCCTTGCCGCAAACCAGCGACCTGCTGGAGCAACAGGACGACGCGCCGATCATCCGCCTGCTCAATGCCCTGTTCAGCGAGGCGGTGAGGGCCCGGGCCTCGGACGTCCACCTGGAAACCTTCGAGCATCAGCTGCGCGTACGCATGCGTATCGACGGCGTCATGCGCGAGGTGCTGGCGCCACCACGGGAGCTATCTGCACTGCTGGTTTCGCGCATCAAGGTCATGGCGCGCCTGGACATCGCCGAGAAGCGCGTGCCTCAGGATGGCCGGATCAGCCTGCGCCTGGCCGGCCACGAAGTGGATGTGCGGGTGTCGACCTTGCCCGCCGCCCATGGCGAGCGGGTGGTACTGCGTTTGCTGGACAAGCAGGCAATGCGTCTGGACATCGACCATATGCAGATGCCTGGCTCTGTGCGTGCTGGCTTCATGCGCATGCTGGAGAAACCACATGGCATTTTCCTGGTCACCGGGCCCACCGGTTCCGGCAAGACCACAACGCTGTACACCGCGCTTTCGTACCTCAACCAGGTATCGCGCAATATCCTCACCGTCGAAGACCCGGTCGAGTACTACCTTCCCGGCATCGGCCAGACCCAGGTCAACACCAAGGTCGACATGACCTTCGCCCGGGGGCTGCGTGCAATCTTGCGACAGGACCCCGACGTGGTCATGGTGGGCGAGATCCGTGATCGGGAGACCGCCGAGATTGCGGTGCAGGCCTCGTTGACGGGCCACCTGGTGCTGTCCACCTTGCATACCAACAGCGCTCTGGGCGCAATCACACGCCTTGCCGACATGGGCATCGATACGTGCCTGCTCGCATCTTCGCTGGCCGGGGTCATGGCCCAGCGTCTGGTGCGACGGCTTTGCCCCCATTGCCGGGTCGAACATGAAGTGGACGAGGCCACGGCGAGCGTCCTGGGCCACCCGGCCGAATTGCCGCCGCGGCTCTACAAGGCGCAGGGCTGTAGCGAATGCCAGCTGGGTTACAGCGGGCGCGTGGCGTTGCACGAGATGCTGGTGGTGAAGCCCGCGTTGGCCCAGGCGATTCACGCCCGGGCGTCTCAGGACGACATGCTCGAATTGATCCGCGTGGATACACCAAGCCTGTTCCAGCATGGCGTCCAGCGTGTCTGCCAGGGGCAGACAAGCGTGGCAGAACTGCTGCGCGTTACGGGGCAGGACTGACATGGCGCTGTTCCGCTATCAGGCCCAGGATGCAAAGGGTGTGCGCCAGCGAGGCACCGTGGAAGCGTCGGGTGCGCGCCAGGCCCGGCAAACATTGCGCGAGCAAGGGTTGCTGGTGCTGAGCATGAGCCCCTTGGGGGCATCCCCTTTGGCCCGGTTGCTGGCACGCAATACCCTGAGTCTGGCCCGGCGCTCGCTGCTGACGCGCCAGCTGGCGACTCTGCTGCATGCCGGGGTGCCGTTGACCGAGGCGTTGCAGGCAGTTGCCGAGCAGAGTACGCCGCGCCACGTACGTCAGGTATTGCGCGGCGTGGCTGAGCGGGTTGCCGAAGGCCATGCGCTGGCGCAGGCCCTGGCGCATTACCCACAGGCATTTCCCATGGTTTATCGGGCCACCGTGGCCGCTGCCGAACGTTCCGGCCACCTGGCGGGCGTGCTCGAGCGTTTGGCCGAGCATGGCGAGAACCATCAGGCCCTGCGACAGAAGGTACAGCTGGCGATGGTTTACCCGGTGATCCTGCTGGTTGTCTCGTTGCTGGTGGTGGGTTTTCTGCTGGGCTATGTGGTGCCAGACGTGGTGCAGGCTTTTACGCGTGACCATGCACAGCTGCCGCTGGCAACGCGAGTGCTGATCACCTTGAGCGATGCCACGAACCATTACGGCTTGGCAGCGCTGGCGCTATTGGCCATGGCCATTGCACTGGTTGCCTGTGCCCTTCGCCAACCGGCAAGGCGCAGCCAATGGCATGGCTTTTCACTGCGCCTGCCCGGATATGGCGAATTTGTCCGGGCCAGTGAAGCGGCCCGCTTCATCAGCACCCTTGCGATCCTGGGGCGCAGCGGCGTGGTATTGGTCGAGGCGATGAACATCAGCGCGGCCGTGATCGGCAACCTGATTCTACGCGAGCGCCTGCTGCGGGCCGTCCGTGAGCTGGGCGAGGGCACCACGCTGGCCAACTGCCTGGCACGCAGCGAAGCCTTGCCACCGCTGATGCTGCACATGATCGCCAGCGGCGAACGCGCCGGTGAGCTGGACACCATGCTCGAACGTGCCGCAGACCTTCAGGCCAAACAACTGGCAGGGCGTATTTCCTTGCTGGTGAGCCTCTGTGAGCCCCTGATGCTGCTGGTGATGGGGGGCATCGTGCTGTTCATCGTGCTCGCCATCCTGCTGCCGATCCTCAACCTCAACCAACTGGTCAACTGACATGTCCATGCGTTCATCACGCCGCGCCGAACGCGGCTTCACTCTCATCGAAATCATGGTGGTGGTCATTATCCTGGGGGTTCTTGGCGCGCTGGTGCTGCCCAACGTCATGAGCCGTCCCGACCATGCCAAGCTGACCGCAGCCCGCACCGATATCCAGTCAATTTCCACCGCGCTGGAAATCTACCGTCTGGACAACGGCCGCTACCCGACAACCGCGCAAGGGCTGGACGCCTTGGTGAAACGCCCCACGGTGGCGCCACTGCCACGTCAATGGAGTGCCCAAGGCTATCTGAAGAGCACACCAACCGACCCCTGGGGCTCGCATTACCAGTACGCAAGCCCAGGAACCCGTTCGACCCAGGGCTATGACCTCTACTCCCTGGGCGGCGACGGCCAGCCGGGCGGTGAGGAAATGGATGCTGATATCGGTAACTGGTCTGAATGAAACAGCGCCGCTCTCGAGGCTTCACCCTGCTGGAGCTGCTTCTGGTGATGCTGTTGCTGGGCATTGTGATGGGCATGGCCGGGTTCACGTTCGCACGCGATCCGCAGCGTGTGGCCAGCCAGGAGGCCAGCCTCTTCCTCCAGTTGGTGCAGTACGCGCGGCAGCAGGCGGTGCTGGAAGGGCTGACGCAAGGTATTCGCATCGATGCCCAGAGCTACCAACTGCTTAAAGCCTCCGAGGATGGCTGGGAGGCAGCCGGCAGGCATCGCAATATTGACCTGGACCTGCGCTTGGAGATCGATGGGCTGCCTGTGCCATATGCTCTGGCTGGCGGGGCGCCGCAGCTGCTGATGTACGGTAATGACGAGCACACGCCGTTTTCCCTGCATTTCGAGGCGGACGATGTGCGCCTTGTTTCCGTGTCGAGTGATGGCCTCAATGACCCCCAGTTCGTGCACTGAACGCGGCTTCACCCTGTTGGAGGTGTTGGTGGCGCTGGCGATTTTCGCAGTACTGGCCGTGGCGGTGACCACGGCCAGCCAGCATGTACTGGCGCAATCGCAGGGGGTTCGAGAGCGCCTACTGGCTAGCTGGGTGGCCGACAACCACCTGACGGAGCTGGGCCTGCAAGCTGCGCCGGCTCCCGGCCAGCGGAGCCTGGAGGTCATGTTCGGTCAACACCGCTGGACTCTGCACGAAAGCCGCCGTCTGGACGTGGGTGGCTTGCTGGAAGTGCAGGTACGTGTGGGCCTCGCTGCGGATCGCCAGGTGCTGCATCAGGCCACGGGGTGGCTGGGGATGGCGGATGCGCCGCGCTAGCCCGGGCAGGATGACCCGCCAGGGGGGCTTCACCTTGATCGAGTTGCTGTTGGCGCTCGCTATCTTTGCCGTCCTGGCTATCGGAAGTGCGCGCGTGCTCGATGTGTTCATGCGTGCCGAGAACGCACGCCAGGCACAGGCCGATGAGCTGCGTGCGCTGGGCAGGGCCATGAGCTTGATCCAGCGCGACGCCATGCTGGGGTATGCGCCCGCGAGCCTGGGCAAGGGCGGTTACGGCATTCTGCTGAACGGCACTCGGGCCCATTGGTTGGCCAGCGAACAAGGCAGCCAAGCGCTCAAGCGCAGCGAGCTGAGGGTTGTCGAGTACTGGCTCGAAGACGGCGTGCTGTGGCGCCAGCGACGCACGCTGGAGCAAGGTCAGCCACGCCCGCAGCGTTTGCTCGAAGGTGTAGGCGAGCTGCACTGGCGTCTGCACGTGCCCGGTCGCGGCTGGCAGGCGCGCTGGCCAATGGCCCAGCGCCGGCCGGTGCCACCGCAGGCGCTGGAGGTGACACTGTCGACCAGGCGTTTTCAACAGATCCGGCGGGTACTGCCGCTGGGAGGCACCAGCCAATGAGGGGGCAACGGCAAAAGGGGCTTGCGCTGGTCACCGTGCTGCTTGTCATGGCGCTGCTCACGTTGCTGTCAGCCGGTATGTTGCGCAGCCATCAACTGCTGATTGGTGGTGTCAGCCAGCAGATCGAAGCGTCGCGCTTGCTGCGTTTGGCTCAGGCCGGCGAGCAGCATGCCCTGGCGAGCTTGCGCCGTGAGGTAGGCGAAGTACTGCAGGTCACTCATGTTCGACAATCCTGGGCCCAGCCCCGAGCGCTCACCCTTGGTCAGGGGCAACTGAGCCTGCAGCTGGAGGACCTCTCGGGCCGCTTGAACCTCGGCGCCCTGATGGCAGGCAAGACCCCCGACCCGCTGCTGCTCAAGCGCTGGGAGCGCCTTTGCCATTCGTTGCAGGTGGAGCCACCCGCTTTGGAAGGGCTCGCTGGCCAGCCGATGCTCGACCCAACCCAGTTGCGTACGTTGCCGGGTGTTTCCGCTGAGGTAATGGCGCGTTTGCAGCCTTGGGTCGTGGTGTTGCCCAAGGAGGCGCGGCTCAACATCAATACGGCCCCGGCCCTACTGCTTGCGGCGTCCGCCGAGGTGTCGCTTACGGTGGCAAGCCAACTGGTAAGCGAGCGCCCCGAAGCGGGTTACCCCACGGTAGAGCGTTTTTTGGCTCTGCCCCAACTGGAGGGCGTGGGTCTGGACAGGCGCGGGCTGGCCGTGACCAGCCGCTGGTTTCGCCTGGAGGTGCAGGCAGAGATGGCAGGTAAGCGCATGTACCTGTACAGCGACCTGGAGATCGATTTGGACACGCATCAGGTTCGTGTGGTGCGGCGTATGTTTTCTGCGATGCGGGAGCAAAGAGCAGATGAGTGAGAATTGGCTGTACCTGTTGCCGGAAGGGGTTGCGGCGGCCGATGCGCGGTGGCCGGTGTGGCTGCGTGCGGCGGACGGCAGCCTGCACAAGGCACGACTGGAGGAGCTGGCTTCGACGCTCACCGGTCCTGCTATCGTGGTGGTACCCATGGAGATGCTGGGCAGTTGCGAGATCGGTCCTGTGCCGGGCAAGCGGCCCAAGCCTGAAACATTGGCCTACGCTGCCGAAGACCATTTGGCAGCGCCGCTGGAAACGCTGCATCTGGTGTTCGGCCCGCCGGATGCGGAGGGGCATCGCCGGGCTCTGGTAATAGAGCGTCAGGTTCTGGCCAGCCTGATGGCCTTGTTGAAAAGCCAGGGAATCGACCCGCTCGGGATCCATGTCGATGCCGACCTGCTGGGCGCAGAGCAGCCCCGTGCACTGTGGCTCGAGGGTCGCTGGTTGTCGGGTGGGCATGGTGGGCCTTGGCTGGTCGCCGGCCCCCAGGCGGCCGAGGTCCTGGTGCGCCAGCTGCCGCCGATGGAGCGGCCGGCCGAACCTGCTGATGCAGGGCAGGCGCTCCACAACCAAACCGTCGATAGCGCCTTTCACACCTTCATCCAAGGTCGGGCCAAGGCCCTGGACCTGCGTCAGGGGCCATTTCGGCGACGCAGCCCGATCGTGCCCTGGCCCTCCCTGGCGGGCGGAGCGCTGCTGGCCTTCGCAATGGTGTGCCTGGCGGAACATCTGCGTGCTGAATGGCTGTCGGAACGTACAGCACAGCTACATGCCGAGAATCTTCAGACGTTTCTGCGTTGGGCGCCCGAGCAGTCTGTCGCAGGTGACCTGGCCACGCAGATCAGGGCGCTGGAGTTCCGTCCCCGGGAGAAGACTACCGTCGAGGGGCTGGTTTCTTTCACGGAGCAATTGGTGGAAACCGGGAACATCACGGTTGAACGGGCCGTGTCCAATCCCGGCGAAGGGTGGCGAATGGAAGTGGTTGCGCAAGGTTTCGATGACCTTGAGCGCTTGCGCCAGCGGGCCCCTGCCGTGCTGATGGATCAAGCCCGGCAGGTCGAGCAGGTTGTGCGCGCGACCCTGACTTTCAGGGAGATTCGCTGATGCGGTGGATTGGGCAGGCCTTGATAGGCCAATGGCAATCGATACCCGGTGATCGAAGGGCCGTGATCATGGCCGCACTCTGGAGTTTGGCCATGGTCGTGCTCTGGCAGTTTGCCTGGGTACCCGGCAAGCAGCGCTCGCAACAGGCCGAGCTCGCCCATGCGCATGAGCTGAAGCTCAGCGGGCATCTGCAACGGGTTTCGACAGGCCCGGCCTTGGCCGGGGAAGCGGTGACGGTGCTGACACCTGCTGTTCTGAACCAACGCGCACTGGTCGCCGATTTGCAAATTACCGGGTTGCAGGCACGGGCCGGTCAGGTGGACGTAAGCCTCGAGGGCGAGCCTGCGCCACTGCTGGGGTGGCTGCATGCGCTGGAGCTTGACGGCGCGCAGGTCCGCAGTTTGCAGTTGCAAGTTGTTGGGGAGCAGCTGCAGGCGCAGTTGGGGTTGGCGCTGGATGAGGCCAGTGCTGATTAAGGTTGGCTTCAGCCAGCAGCGGTAGGCTGTTTCCATCGAAATCGAATCAGGACCTGTCCCATGAAAATCCGTTACCTCGCCTTGATCCTCGCCCCTCTGTTCAGCACTGCCGCCCTGGCTGCCGGCTACACCGGCCCCGGCGCTCAGTCGGTCACCACCGTAGCTGCGGCCAACGATGCTGCCGACGACACCCCAGTGGTGCTGCAAGGCTTCGTGACCAAGAAGATCAACAACGACGACAAGTACGAGTTCAAGGACAACACCGGCACCATCACTGTGGAAATCGATGATGAAGACCTGCCGCCGACGCCGTTCAACGACAAGACCAAGGTCAAGCTGACCGGTGAGGTGGAGAAGCACCTGATGAGCCGGGAAGTGGATGTGGATATGGTCGAAATCACCAACTGATCCAACGGCAAGTTCGCGGGCACGCCCGCTCCAACAGGTTTGGCGGTGGCTTCAGGTGAGGCGCCGTCCCTGTGGGAGCGGGCGTGCCCGCGAATGTTTCACACCGATTTCGGTGGTAACCTGCTCAGGTGCAGTGCCACCAGCAACGCCACCGCCAGCAGGCTGCCAATGAACAGCCCGATGCCATTCCAGCCCCACTGGTGCCAGAACACCCCGCCCGCCGTACCGGCCACGCTCGACCCGGCGTAATAGCTGAACAGGTACAGCGACGACGCCTGTCCCTTGGCCTTCAAAGCCCTGCGGCCGATCCAGCTGCTGGCCACCGAGTGCGCGCCAAAAAAGCCGAAGGTGAACACCAGCATACCGACGATAACCGTCACCAGCGGGCTGGCCAGGGTCATCAGCAAGCCGCCCGCCATCACCACGATACTGGCCCAGAACACCTTGCGCCGGCCCAGTTTGTCAGCCAGTGCGCCGACCTGCGCCGAGCTGTAGATGCCAGACAGGTACACCACTGACAGCAAACCGACCAGCGCCTGGTTCATGTGATAGGGCTCGGCCAGCAGGCGGTAGCCGATGTAGTTGAACAGGGTGACGAAGGCGCCCATCAGCAGGAAGGCTTCGAGGAACAGCCAGGGCAGGCCGGCATCCCTGAAGTGCATGACGAAGCCATCCAGCAGGCTGCGTGGGTTCATCGCCTGCGGGCGGAAATTGCGCGATTCGGGCAGCACCTTCCAGAACACCAGCGCCGCCACCAGGGCCAGGCCGCCGATGGTCAGCATCGCCGTGTGCCAGCTGACGAAGTCGATCAGCACGCCGGTGATCAGGCGCCCGCTCATGCCGCCAATGGCGTTGCCGCCGATGTACAGGCCCATGGCCAGGCCAATGTGCTGCGGGTGGATCTCTTCGCTCAGGTAGGTCATCGCCACCGCTGCCAGGCCGCTCAGCGACAGGCCGACCAGAGCGCGGGTGGCCAGTACCAGCTCCCAGCTCGGCATCACCGCGCTGGCCAGGGTGGAAAGGGCGGCGCAGACCAGGGCAAACACCATCACCGGCTTGCGCCCGATGCGGTCGGAGATCGGCCCGGTGATCAGCAGGCCGAACGCCAGCATGGCTGTGGAGACCGACAGCACCAGGCTGCTCTGCGCCGCATTGATGGCAAATTCCTTCGACAGCAACGGCATCATCGGCTGCACGCAGTACAGCAGGGCGAAGGTGGCGAAGCCGCCGCTAAATAGCGCCAGCACGGTCTTCATGAAGGCGGGGGTGCCTTTTTCGATCCACATTTCGTTCAGCGAGGCAGGTTCTGGCTCGGCGGGAAGGGGAGCTACAGCAGTTTTCACGGGGGGTACCTCTGGCGCAATGAAAAAAAGCATATAGCTGGCTAATGATTAGATCCAATATATTGTTCGACCTATTTGAGATGTTTTGCGACCTGTTCGGAGCTGATCATGGAACTGCGCCATCTGCGTTACTTCATCGCCGTGGCCGAAGAGCTGCATTTTGGCCGCGCCGCCCAGCAGCTGGGCATTTCGCAGCCACCCTTGAGTCAGCAGATCCAGGCGCTGGAGCAGGAGCTGGGGGCCCGGCTGTTCGAGCGTACCAACCGTCGGGTCGAGCTGAGCGAGGCGGGGCGGTTGTTCCTCGAGGAAGCCCGCCAGGTGCTGGCGCAGGTGGAAAAGGCCGCCGATGTCGCCCGGCGTGCGCAGTTGGGGGAGCTGGGGGAGATGAAGATCGGCTTTACCTCCTCGGCACCGTTCACCTCGAAGATCCCCAAGGCCATCCACGCGTTTCGCCAGCGCTTCCCGGCGGTGCACCTGAACCTCAAGGAAATGAGCAGTCGCGACGTGGCAGAAGGGGTGTTCGACGAGTCCATCGAGGTCGGGCTGATGCGGCCGATGCCGCTGCCGGAAGGGCTGGTGGCCACCGAGCTGTTTCGCGAGCCGCTGGTGGCAGTGATCAATGCCTCGCATCCATTGGCCGAGGGCACGGAGCATGGCGTGCACATGACCGCCCTGGCCAATGAGCCGTTCGTGTTCTTCCCGCGCAGCTATGGCAGCGGGTTGCACGCACAGTTGCTGAGCCTGGCGCGCCAGGCGGGTTTCAGCCCGCATTTTGCCCAGGAAGCGGGGGAGGCGATGACCATCATCGGGCTGGTATCGGCAGGGCTTGGGGTATCGGTGCTGCCGGCGTCGTTCCAGCGCATGCGCATCGAGGGGGTGGTCTATCGCACGCTGCTGGATGAAGGGGCGATGTCGGCGGTGTGGCTGGTGCAGCGCGAGCATGGTGGGTCGGCGATGGCACGGGCATTTGCCGAGTTGCTCACAGGGCAGGTGGCTGGCGGGGGCAGTGTAGTTGCCTGATCGGGCCCTATCGCCGACAAGCCAGCTCCCACAGGGGACGCGCTTGGCTTGCCGGCGATAGGGCCAGGGCAGGCAGCACAAGGCTGTTGTTCCGGGCAAATGGCACTGGTCATTGCCGCAGCGGCGCCACATACTCGGGCATTCGTTGATACACGGAGGTCAATCATGCGGCGCGTGGTGTTCAATCAGAAAGGTGGTGTGGGCAAGTCGAGCATCGCTTGCAACCTGGCGGCGGTGAGCGCCAGCGAAGGTTATCGGACCCTGCTGATCGACCTGGATGCCCAGGCCAACTCGACCCAGTACCTGACTGGCCTGACCGGCGACGATATCCCCATGGGCATCGCCGACTTCTTCAAGCAAAGCCTGTCCAGCGGGCCGTTCAGCAAGAAGAACCAGGTCGATATCTACGAAACCCCGTTCGACAACCTGCACGTGGTCACCGCCACGGCCGAGCTGGCCGATCTGCAGCCGAAGCTTGAGGCGAAGCACAAGATCAACAAGCTGCGTAAGTTGCTCGACGAACTGGACGAGGACTACGAGCGCATTTACATCGATACCCCGCCAGCGCTGAACTTCTATGCGGTTTCCGCACTGATCGCCGCCGATCGCGTGCTGATTCCTTTCGACTGCGACAGCTTCTCGCGCCAAGCCCTGTATGGCCTGCTGGCCGAGATCGAAGAACTCAAGGAAGACCACAACGAAGACCTGGTGGTCGAAGGCATCGTGGTCAACCAGTTCCAGTCCCGCGCCAGCCTGCCACAGCAGATGCTCGACGAGCTGCTGGCCGAAGGGCTCCCGGTGCTACCGGTGTACCTGGGCAGCTCGGTGAAGATGCGTGAGTCGCACCATGCCAGCCTTCCGCTGATTCACCTGGAGCCCAGGCACAAGCTGACCCAGCAGTTTGTCGAGTTGCATTCGCTGCTCGAAGAGAACGCTTAGACCCCCTGGCTACGCAACCACTCCAGCAACGACTGGAGTGGAAACGCCCCGGCCTGACGGCTGACTTCACGGCCATTCTTGAACAGCAGCAGGCTGGGGATCGAGCGGATGCCCAGTTGCCCGGCCAGGTTGCGGTTGGCTTCGCTGTCGAGCTTGGCCAGGCGGCAGCGGCCGGCCAGTTGGCGGGCGGCCTGTTCGAAGGTGGGGGCGAAGGACTTGCACGGACCGCACCAATCCGCCCAGATGTCGACCAGCAGTGGCAGGTCGCCTTTGATCTGGCTGGCGTAGCTGGCTTCGGTGAGTTCGAAGGGGGTGCTCAGCAGCACGTCCTGTTTGCAGCGGCCGCATTTCGGCGCGTCGCCCAGGCGCTCGGCGGGCAGGCGGTTGAGGCCGTTGCAGTGGGGGCAGGGGATTACCAGTGGGTCGGACATGTCGATTCCTTGTGTTGTTTGTTCGGGCCCTATCGCCGGCAAGCCAGCTCCCACAGGTACGGCGCAAGCCTTGGGTTGAGCGCCGTACCTGTGGGAGCGGGTTTACCCGCGAACACCGGCGTAGCCGGTGCCATCCAGCGCGTCGTATTCTTCGCGGGTGAACCCGCTCCCACAGGGTTCGGAGTTGGTCAGGAGGAGCAGCTGATTTCCAGGTGCTTGCCCCATTCCGGCGGGCGTTCGGCATAGCCCTGCATCCCGGCCTGCTCCTCGAACGGGCGGCTCAGCACCTCATGCAGCCGTCGCACTTCACTGTAATCCCCCGCTTCGGCCGCTTCGATGGCTTTCTGTGCCAGGTAGTTGCGCAGCACGTAAAGGGGGTTCACCGCATGCATGCGCTCACGCCGCCCTTTGGCATTATCCGCTTCGCGCTCGCAGCGGGCCAGGTAGTCCGCCCCCCAGGCATCGAAACCGGCCAGGTCGATGAAGTCGTCACGCACCACCTTCAGCGCCTCGGCCACGGACTGATCGCCCAGCTTGCGGAAGAACAGGTTGTAGTCCACACCACCGCTCTGCATGCGCTGCAGCAGGCGCTCGACCAACGCCATGTCGTTCTCTTCCGCGGTGGTCAGGCCCAGGCGCCGGCGCATCAGGTCCAGGTAGTGTGCCTGGTACAGCGGCAGGAACAGGCCCAACGCCTCCTTGAGCGGTTCGACTTCGATCACCGTGGTCAGCGCCTGGGCCAGCGCACTGAGGTTCCAGTGGGCTATCGGTACCTGGTTGGCGTAGCTGTAGCGGCCACGGTCGTCGGAGTGGTTGCAGATGAAGTTGGCGTCGAAGTCGTCGAGGAAGGCGTACGGGCCGAAGTCGAAGGTGATGCCGAGGATCGACATGTTGTCGGTGTTCATTACCCCGTGGCAGAAACCATAGGCCTGCCAACGGGCGATCAGCTCGGCATTGCGCTCGACGATGGTGCGAAACATGGCCAGATAAGGCTGCTCGGCATCGCGGCATTCGGGGTAGTGCTGCTCCAGCACGTGGTCGATGAGCACGCGCTGCTGTTCCGGCTGCCTGGTGTAGTAGAAGTATTCGAAATGCCCGAAACGCACATGGCTCTGCGCCAGGCGGGTGAGCATGGCCGCGCTTTCGCGGGTTTCGCGCCACACCGGGGTGCTCGAGCCGATCACGCACAGTGCCCGGCTGCTGGGAATGCCCAGGGCGTGCAGGGCCTCGGAGGCGAGGAACTCGCGGATCGAGGAACGCAGCACGGCGCGGCCGTCGCCCATGCGCGAGTAGGGCGTCTGCCCGGCGCCCTTGAGGTGCAGGTCCCAGTGCTCGCCCTGGTCATTCAGCACTTCGGCCAGCAGCAGGCCGCGGCCATCACCCAGGCGCGGGTTGTAGGAGCCGAACTGATGGCCGGAATAGACCATCGCCCGCGGGTCGGCCTCTTCCCATAGCTTGTGGCCGCTGAACAGCTCGGCGAAAACCGGCAGCTCTGCCTGGGCCGGGTCGAGGTCGAGCAGCGCCATGGCCGACTCGCTCGCTACCACCAGGCGTGGGTCTGCGATCGGTTCGGGCAGGACCTGGGTGGAGAACGCGTCGCCCAGGCGGGCGAAGCGATTGTCGAAGGTGAGTTGGTCGAGGGCTTTCACGGGCTGCTCCTGGAAGTCGGTACCTAGGGGGCCGCTTTGCGGCCCATCGCCGGCAAGCCAGCTCCCACAGGGGATGTGCAGGGCTTGGGTGCGGCACGGTCACTGTGGGAGCTGGCTTGCCGGCGATCGAGGGCGAAGCCCTCGCAGGCATTCTGGGCGTTCATGCTCTATGGAGTCCACTCACACAGGTTGAGTGCCATCCGGTTTCGGCTGCTCCACCGGAATCAGCTGCTGTTTGCCGCCCTTCGGATCCATCAGAAACACCTCGACCTGGCGCACCGAGATCTTGATGTTGTGCGCCTTGAACTCGCGGTTGATGTAGCGGTTGATCTCGTCCAGCGTCGGGTTGCGGTCGCCCAGGTCGCGTACATGCATGCGCAGCTCGTGGTCCAGCGAGCTCTCGCCGAAGTTGAGGAAGTACACGATCGGCTCCGGGTCCTTGAGCACGCGTGGGTTTTCGTGGGCACCCTTGAGCAGCAGGTCGCGCACCAGGTCCAGGTCCGAGCCATAGTCGATGCCCAGCTTCAGCGTTACCCGGGTGACCGTGTCGGTCAGCGACCAGTTGATCAGCTGACCGGTGATGAAGGTCTTGTTGGGGACGATGATGTCCTTGCGGTCGAAGTCGGTGATGGTGGTGGCGCGGATGCGGATCTTGCTCACCGTGCCCGACAGGTTGCCGATGGTGATGGTGTCGCCAATCCGCACCGGGCGCTCGAACAGGATCATGATGCCGGAGATGAAGTTGGCGAAGATCTCCTGCATGCCGAAGCCCAGGCCCACCGACAGTGCGGCCACCAGCCATTGCAGCTTGTCCCAGCTGACCCCGAGGGTCGACAGGGTGCTGACGATACCGACGCCGACGATGACATAGGACAGCAAGGTTGTAGTGGCATACGCACTGCCCTGGGCCAGGTTGAGCCGCGACAGCACCAGTACTTCGAGCAGGCCGGGCAAGTTCCGACCTAGCGCGAAGGTGATGCCGATGATGACCAGCGCACCGAGGAAGTCGCCCAGGCTGATCGGCACCATGCTGGCGGTGGCACCGGTGCCGCTGGAGTACTCGTACAGGGTGAAATTGTTGAGGTAGGCGAACACCGAAATCAGGTCCGACCACACCCAGTACAGGCCGGCGATGAAGCCGCCGAGCAGGGCCAGGCGGATCAGGCGCAGCGACTGCTGGTTGACCTGTTCGATGTCCAGGGTCGGCTCTTCGGTGATGACTTCGCCATCCAGCCCTTCCTTGGCCGCCGCCCGCTTGCTCAGCGCGCGCTGGTAGGCCAGGCGCCGTGCCGCCACCGACAGGCCACGCACGAACGCGGCTTCGATCACCAGCCAGAACAGCAGCAGGTACAGGGTATAGATCAGCCGGTCGGTAAGTTTCAGTGCGGTGTAGTAGTAGCCGAAGCACACGGCCACGAACAGGGCGATGGGCAGGGCGGTGAAGGCCACACCCACGGCCTTGCGGAACAGCGAGGTGTCTCGGTGCGCCGGGCTGCTGAGCAGCAGGCGGCTGAGCAGCCAGGCCATCAGTGCGTAGCAGGTCAGTACCACGCCGATACCCAGCACATCATCGGCCAGCGCCGAAGGCTGATGTTCGGCCACTGCCACCACGCCGACCAGTGCCAGTACCACGGTGCCCAGGCGGCGCACCCAGCCGCGCAGGAACTCGACCTGCGGCTTGTGCCAGCGGAAGTGGATTTCCGCCACGCCGCCCGGGGCGAGGATGCGGTAGGCGGTGTAGAACACCAACCAGGCCTGGGCCAGCTGCCAGAGGGCGGCGCCGAGGTTGGCATTCTGCCCGCGGGCGTCGATCTGCAGGGCGTAGCTGCACAGGGCCAGGCCCAGGCTGACCGGCATTGCCAGCAGGATGTTGATGAGGATCGCCTGGGGCGTGTGCCACTGGCTGTCACGGCGGAAGTGGCCGATGTCTTGGTGCACCTTGCCCAGACGTTGGTACAGGTACTTGCGCCGCCACAGCAGGGCGCCGATCACCAGCAGCAAGGGCAGGAACAGCAACGGTCGCTGGCCCAGCCCATCGGCCAGTTCCTTGAGGCCCGAACCCCAGGGCAGGCTGGCTACCTGGTCGGCGAAGCGTGCCGGCACCAGGCTCAGCCATTCCCAGTCCAGTGGCTTGTTGCTGGGAATCCAGAACATCTGCTCTTCGAGCGTGGTGCGCAAGCCCTGGGCGGTGCCGAGCAGCTGCTTCTGGTTGAGCTGCAAGGTGATCGATTCGTTGAGCAGTGCCGACAGCTCCCGGCTGAGGCGTTCGAGCAGGTCGACGCGGGTAATCATCACCTCCAGCAGCGCCTTGCGCAGCTGAGGGGTAACCTGCTCCTGCGGCTGGCCGAGCAGCAGGTTGTCGACGTACGCAGCGGGGCTGCTCATCTGCTCGCGTTGCTGGTTCACTTCGAACTGGTAAAGACGGATATCGGCGATCTGGTCAGCCAGGTCGCGGTCGACTTTCAGGTGCGGCAGGGCCTGCTTCTGCTTGTAGAGGATCTTGGACAGCAGCAGGCTGCCCTTGAGCACGCTGATCTGTTCGTCCAGGGCCTGGTCGGCCTGGGTCAGGCTGTCTAGCTGCTGCTTGCTGCGCAGGTTCTGCTGGGTCAGCTCGTTGAGGCGGTCGGTGCTCTTGAGCAGGTAGTCGGACAGTTTCAGGTTGGCAGCGCTTTCGTTGGCCAGCAGGGTGCTGCCGCCGGCTTTCTGCGCTTCGATCGACTGCTGGGTGACCGCCTGCTGCGACTGGGCCAGGCGCTTTTCGTTGATCAGCGATTGCAGGTCCTGGATTTCCTGCTCCATTCGTGTGGCGCGCTCGATCAGCAGGTCGTGACGGGCATTGCCCAGGTCCTGCAGCAGGCCGTTGCCGGCCAGTTCCTGGCGGCGCAACGAGGTCAGGGCATTGAGCGACGCCAGCTCGGCATTGAGCTTGTTGCGTTGGTCGCTGTTGAGCGGCTTGCCGTTCTCCTTGCCGCTCTTGAGGCTGAGGTTGATCTGCTGGGTACGTGTCTGGTTGTTGCTGATTTCTGCCTGAGCCCGCTCTGGGCGGGTCTGCGAGTTGATGATCAGGCTGTTGGCATCCGACAGTGCCTTTTGCAGTTCGCCTTGTTGCGTACTGCGCTCGCTGAGCATCTGCTCCAGCTGTGGCACGTTCAGGGTGGCGTAGCGTTGGGCCACCGGCAGGGGCTTGCTGGCCTTGAGCTTGATCAGCTCACGCTGGCTGTCGGCGGTTTCCTTGGGCGCGCCAGCCAATTGCTGCTTGAGTGCCTCAAGCTTCTTTTCGCTGTCTTCCTTGCTGAGCAGCAGTGCCAAGGTCTGTTCCAGCACCTGTTGCTGGGCCTTCTGCTCCGGTGTCTGTTGCGCAGCCTTGGGGTCGGCCTCGGCACCCTTGGGCTGGGAAATCTTGTTCAGGCTGCTCTGGATGCTGGTCGTGGTGGGAAGCTCGGCCGCACCAGCGGCGAACGAGAGAGACAGGCACAGCCCGAGCAGGGCTGTGCGGAGGTACACGCGCAGGGACATAGGCAGACTACTTGTGGATCCGGCAGAAACGAAGTTTAGAGGAACAATCCTGGTCCGGGTCGCGTTCCTTCGGGGAATCTGACGCCTACTTTCTGGATCTTGTTCCCGTCCATGGTGGCCACGGTCCAGATCGTGCCATGCCATTCGACCTGGTCACCTACTACTGGAGCGCCTCCGACCTTCTGTCGGATGAACTGGGCCAGCGGCATTTTCGCGTCCAGGCCGTCGAGTTTCAGGCCGTACAACGCTGCCACCGCACCCAGTTCGGCATCGCCTTCGAGCACGAAGTCGCCGAAGAAACGCAGGTCAAGGCCACGTTGTGGCGCCTGGCTGAACAGTTTGCCAAGGGCCGGCAGGTTATGTTCGTGGCCGATCACGCAGAGCATGTCGCCTACTTCCAGTACCGTACTGCCGGACGGGTGCAGCAGCTGCTCGCCCCGGAACAGCGCGGCGATCCGCGTGCCTTCGGGCATCTTCAACTCGCGCAGGGCGGCGCCGATGCACCATTTTTCGGCGCCCAGGCGGTAGACGAACATTTCCCACTCGCTGGTGATGTGCACTTCCAGGGCGGAGCGGGAGATTGGTGCCGGGTCTGGCGGTACTGTCACTTTCAACAGCTTGGCCATCCACGGCAGGCTGGTGCCTTGCACCAGCAGCGACACCAGCACGATGAAGAAGGCCAGGTTGAAGAACAGCTGGGCGTCCGGCAGGCCGGCCATCAGCGGGAACACCGCGAGGATGATCGGTACCGCTCCGCGCAGGCCGACCCAGGAAATGAAGCCCTTTTCGCGGCCATGGAAAGCCTTGAACGGCAGCAGGGCGGCGACCACCGACAGCGGCCGCGCCACCAGGATCATCCACAGCGCCAGGCCCAACGCCGGCAGGGCGATGGGTAGCAGGTCGTGGGGCGTGACCAGCAGCCCCAGCACCAGGAACATGCCGATCTGCGCCAGCCAGGCCATGCCGTCGAGCATGTGCAGGATGCCGTGGCGGCTGCGGATCGGCTTGTTGCCCAGCACCAGGCCGCACAGGTACACGGCAAGGAAGCCGCTGCCGTGCAGGGCGTTGGTCAGCGAGAACACCACCAGGCCGCCGGCGATCACCAGGATGGGGTACAGGCCGCCAGCCAGCTTGATGCGGTTGACCAGTTGCAGCATCAGCCAGCCGCCGCCCAGGCCCAGCAGCCCGCCGATGCCGAATTCGCGCAGCAGGTGGGTGAGCAGGCTCCAGTGCAGGCCGGTCTGGCCGCTGGCGATCATGTCGATCAGGGTGACGGTGAGGAACACTGCCATCGGGTCGTTGCTGCCCGACTCGATCTCCAGGGTGGCGGTGACCCGCTCGTTCAGGCCTTTGCCGCCGAGCAGCGAGAACACCGCCGCGGCGTCGGTAGAGCCGACGATGGCGCCGATCAGCAGGCCCTGGATCAGGCTCAGGTCGAACAGCCAGGCGGCGACCAGGCCGGTAAGGGCGGTGGTGATCATCACGCCGATGGTGGCCAGCGACAGCGCCGGCCACAGCGCCACGCGGAAGCTTGCCACCCGCGTGCGCAGGCCGCCGTCGAGCAGGATCACAGCCAGTGCCAGGTTGCCCACCAGGTAGGCGGTCGGGTAGTTGTTGAAGATGATGCCGCCACCATCGACCCCGGCGACCATGCCGACGGCGAGGATGATGACCAGGATAGGGATGCCCAGGCGCGACGACAGCGAACTGACCAGGATACTTGCGCCCACCAGCAATGCGCCGATCAGGAACAGGCTGTTGATGGTGCTTGCATCCAAAGGCAGGTACTCCGGGGACCGCAGGGGGGAGGGGACTTGATAGCATGGCGCTAGCAGGTCGCGTGCCAAATGATTCTAACCTGATGAATTGGCAGGCTGTAAAGCGTTTCTGCAGATGAAAAAAAGGCACCGCGGTGGGTGCCTTTTCTGGTGTTGCCTGGGTGGGCCTCTTCGCGGGCGCGCCCGCTCCCACAGGTGAATCACAAATCTCAAGTTCTGTGAGAATCCTGTGGGAGCGGGCATGCCCGCGAAAGGGCCGGTGCAGGTTTACGCCTGCTTGACCTCACGCATCGGCTTGCCCTTCACCGGTGCATCGCCCGCCACGTAGTACTTGGCAGTGCTGCGCGGCAGCGGCTTGCGGCCACGGATCTTGTCCGAGATTTTCTCGGCGATCATGATCGTGGTGGCGTTGAGGTTGCCGGTGATGATCAGCGGCATGATCGACGCATCGACCACGCGCAGGCCCTTCATGCCATGCACGCGGCCTTCGCCGTCGACCACCGCCATGTCGTCGGTCCCCATCTTGCACGAGCAGGACGGGTGGAAGGCGGTTTCGGCGTGCTCGCGGATGAACTTGTCCAGCTCTTCATCGGTCTGCACGTGCGCGCCCGGGCTGATCTCACGGCCACGGTACGGGTCCAGTGCCGGCTGGGCCATGATTTCGCGGGTCAGGCGAATGCCGTCACGGAATTCCTGCCAGTCCTGCTCGGTGGACATGTAGTTGAACAGGATGCTCGGGTGTTGGCGCGGGTCCTTCGACTTGGCCTGGATGCGGCCGCGGGCAGGCGAGCGCATGGAACCCATGTGCGCCTGGAAGCCGTGTTCCTTCACGCCATTGGAGCCGTTGTAGTTAATGGCCACCGGCAGGAAGTGGTACTGGATGTTCGGCCACTTGAATTCAGGGCGGGTACGAATGAAACCACCGGCCTCGAACTGGTTGCTGGCGCCGATGCCGGTGCCGTTGAACATCCACTCGGCACCAATGGCCGGCTGGTTCCACCACAGCAGCGACGGATACAGCGACACCGGCTGGGTGCAGGCGTACTGCAGGTACAGTTCCAGGTGGTCCTGCAGGTTTTCGCCAACGCCCGGCAGGTCGTGCACCACCGGGATGTCGAGGCTTTCCAGCAGGGCGCGCGGGCCGACGCCGGAACGTTGCAGCAGTTGCGGCGAAGCGATGGCGCCGGAGCTGACGATGACTTCCTTGCGGGCGCGGGCTTCAACGCGCTCTTCGCTGTCACCGACCAGGTAGGTCACGCCGATGGCGCGCTTGCCGTCGAACAGCACGCGGTCAGTCAGGGCGTGGGTGACGATGGTCAGGTTCGGGCGCTTCTTGGCCTGGTCCAGATAGCCACGGGCGGTGCTGGAGCGGCGGCCGTTCTTGGTCACCGTACGGTCCATCGGGCCGAAGCCTTCCTGCTGGTAGCCATTCAGGTCTTCGGTGCGCGGGTAACCGGCCTGCACGCCGGCTTCGACCATGGCGTGGAACAGCGGGTTGTTGCCGGCTTTCGGCGTGGTCACGCTGACCGGGCCTTCGCCCCCGTGGTAGTCGTTCGGGCCGATGTCGCGGGTTTCGGCTTTACGGAAGTACGGCAGGCAGTCCAGGTAGGTCCAGTCTTCCAGGCCTGGCAGTTCTGCCCAGCCGTCGAAGTCCATGGCGTTACCGCGGATGTAGCACATGCCGTTGATCAGCGACGAGCCGCCCAGGCCCTTGCCGCGGCCACATTCCATGCGGCGGCCGTCCATGTGCGGCTCCGGGTCGGTCTCGTAGGCCCAGTTGTAGCGGCGGCCCTGCAGCGGGAAGGCCAGGGCGGCCGGCATCTGGGTGCGGAAGTCGAAGCGGTAGTCGGGGCCACCGGCTTCCAGCAGCAGTACGGTGACGCCGGCGTCTTCGGTCAGGCGGGTCGCCAGGGTGTTACCGGCCGAGCCGGCACCGACGATGATGTAATCGAATTCTTGGGACATGAAAGTACCCTCGTGTTGGCGGTGATCAGGGAGCGGGAACGCCCGTGCGCAGAGGCACGGGCGTGGCTGGACAGGGCCTTAGAAGACCGAGTTGTAGCCGCCCAGCTCGACCTGGACCGACTTGATGCGAGTGTATTGAGCCAGCGAGCTGACGCCGTTCTCACGGCCGACGCCCGACTGCTTGTAGCCACCGACCGGCATTTCGGCCGGCGATTCGCCCCAGGCGTTGATCCAGCAGATACCGGCTTCCAGCTTGTGGATGATGCGGTGGGCGCGGGTGATGTCGTTGGTGCAGACACCGGCGGCCAGGCCGTACTCGGTGTCGTTGGCACGACGGATGACTTCTTCTTCGGTTTCGTAGGTGAGGATGCTCATCACCGGGCCGAAGATCTCTTCCTTGACGATGGTCATGTCGTCGGTGCAGTCGGTGAACACGGTCGGGGCCACGAAGGCGCCCTTGGCGAAATCACCAGCGGTCAGACGCTCGCCACCGCACAGCACGCGGGCACCTTCTTCCTTGCCCTTGGCGATGTAGCCAAGCACGCTTTCCATGTGCTGGAAGCTGACCAGCGGGCCGAAGTTGGTGTTTTCGTCTTCCGGGTTGCCAGCGCGGATGCGGGCAACGCGCTCGACGATCTTGGCCTCGAAGGCAGCTTTCATTTCAGCCGGGATGAACACGCGGGTGCCGTTGGTGCACACCTGGCCCGAGCTGTAGAAGTTGGCCATCATGGCGATGTCGGCGGCCTTGTCCAGGTCGGCGTCGGCGCAGATGATCAGTGGCGACTTGCCGCCCAGTTCCATGGTGACTTCCTTGAGCGACGAGCTCGAGGCGCTGGCCATGACCTTCTTGCCGGTGGTGGTGCCGCCGGTGAAGGAGACTTTTTCGATGCGTGGGTGATCGGTCAGCCAGGTGCCGACTTCGCGACCGCTGCCGGTCAGGACGTTGAACACGCCGTTCGGCAGGCCGGCTTCGGTGTAGATCTCGGCCAGTTTCAGGGTGGTCAGCGAGGTGACTTCCGACGGCTTGAAGATCATCGCGTTGCCGGCGGCCAGGGCCGGGGCGGATTTCCACAGGGCGATCTGGATCGGGTAGTTCCAGGCGCCGATACCGGCGGTGACGCCCAGCGGCTCGCGGCGGGTGTAGACGAAGGACGATTCACGCAGCGGGATCTGCTCGCCTTCGATGGCCGGAACCAGGCCAGCGTAGTACTCCAGCACGTCGGCGCCGGTGACGATGTCGACGTAGCGGGTTTCCGAGTACGACTTGCCGGTGTCCAGGGTTTCCAGCATGGCCAGCTCGTCGTTGCGCTCGCGCAGGATCTCGACGGCGCGGCGCAGGATGCGCGAACGCTGCATGGCGGTCATCGCGGCCCAGACTTTCTGGCCACGCTCGGCGCTTTCGACGGCCTTCTCGACGTCAGCCTCGGTGGCACGTTGCACGTGGGCGAGGACTTCGCCGGTAGCCGGGTTGATGGCTTCGAAGGTGGCATCGCTGCCAGCGTCGACGTAAGCGCCATCAATGTAGAGTTTTTGCGTTCCGAAACGGGCCATAGTGTCCTCGCAAGTGCAGTGTGTGGTTTGGCTTGCGCGTCACGCTCCTGCCGGGTTGGCAAGGGCCGTGCGCGTTGGTTCAGCGGCCTGGTCGTTTGTACCCAGGGTGTGCTGCTTAGCCAGTTGTAGATCCATGTATTCGTAAGCAATCCGTATCGCCTGGTCGGTGTCGAATGCATCACCCGACAGGGCGCCACGCAGCCACAAGCCGTCGATCAAAGCTGCCAGGCCGCGGGCTGCCTTGCGCGCATGGTAGAGCGGCAGGGCGCGGCGGAACTGGCAGCACAGGTTGGAATACAAGCGGTGGTCGTTGATCCGCTGCAACCTGTGCAAATCGGGCTGGTGCATGCTGGAAGCCCAGAAGGCCAACCAGGTTTTCATCGCCGGGCCGTTCACCTGGCTGGCATCGAAGTTGCCCTCGATGATCACTTTCAGGTGGGCGCGCGGGCTGTCGTCCGTCAGGGCCTGGCGACGTGCTCTGACACCTTCGTTGAGCATGTTCATGATGTAACCCATCGTCGCTGCGATCAGGCCGTTCTTGTCCCGAAAGTAGTGACTGATGATGCCGTTCGACACACCGGCCAAACGGGCAATCAGCGCAATGCTGGCGTCGCCCAGTCCGACCTGATCGACCGCCTGCAACGTGGCTTCGATCAATTGCTGGCGGCGGATGGGTTGCATACCGACCTTGGGCATCTTGCTATCTCCTCAGGCCTGCGAGCAGACGACGGGCGGCTGACTCGGCGAAGGCCAGTCTATTTTGTTTTGATTGAACGTTCAATCAATAAAGAATAAGCTCTGCGACAATTTGTGCCATTGACAGTTTTTCAGGCGGTCGAGAAGGCACGGATTGACACCCCAGGAAATCGCGTAACCCCCGGAATACAAGGCGTTGACGGGCATGAGCGATGCGAAATGCAGATTCTGCCGTGCGGTCATGGACCCTGCGGCGGGCCCTTGGAGCGGGCGGGGTGATCTGTGACGAATGCGCGCACCTCAGCTGAGGCGTGGCATTTGCAGCAGGCCACCTGTCTGTTTTTTTGCAACGTATCGATTCGGGATCACGGTTTCCAGGGTGCTTTTATAACACCTGATGCAGTGGGGATATTCCACCAATTGCTCGGGAAAGACTGATTAGCCTCCACAGCCGTACTGCCCGGAGCATTCGTGCAATGAGTTCTGCCTCACTTACCAACCCTCCGGCCGAGAGGGTACGGGTCAACCGCGTGGTGTTCTTCACCTCCGCGCTGATGATCCTCGTTCTGACTGCCTTGCTTATCGCTGTACCCGAAACCGCCGGCCAAGTGCTGGGCGTGGCCCAGAAATGGCTGACGCGCACCTTCGGCTGGTATTACATGCTGGTAATCGGCGGTTACCTGCTGTTCGTCATCTACCTGGCCTTCTCCGACTACGGCAAGCTCAAGCTTGGCGGCAAGGATGACCAGCCCGACTTCAGCTATGGCGCCTGGGCCGGCATGCTGTTCTCCTCCGGTATCGGCATTTCGCTGCTGTACTTCGGCGCTTCCGAGCCGCTGGACCACTACTTCAACCCACCGGAAGGCACCTCTGCCAGCCTCGACGCAGCGCGCCAGGGCCTGCAGCTGACCTTCCTGCACTGGGGCCTGCATGGCTGGGCGATCTACGCCCTGGTCGGCCTGGCCGTGGGTTACTTCGCCTACCGCCACAACCAGCCGCTGGCCCTGCGCTCGGCGCTGTACCCGCTGGTCGGTGAGCGTTGGGTCAAGGGTGCTGCCGGCAATGCCGTGGACATCTTCGGTATGTTCGTCACCCTGCTGGGCCTGGTGACCAACCTGGGCATCGGCTCGATGCAGGTGGCCTCCGGCCTGGAATACCTGTTCGGCATGGACCACAGCAAGACCAACCTGCTGGTGGTGATCCTGGTCATGGCCGGCGTTGCCACCGTGGCGGCGGTCTCTGGTGTGGAAAACGGCATTCGCCGCCTGTCCAACCTGAACATCATGCTGTTCAGCGGCCTGTTGATCTTCGTCCTGCTGGGCGGCGAAACCCTGCACCTGCTCAACGGCTTCGTGCAGAACATCGGTGACTACCTCAACGGCATCGTGCTGAAAACCTTCGACCTCTATGTGTATGAAGGCGAAGCCGGCAAGTCCGAGCGCTGGCTGGGCCTGTGGACCGTGTTCTACTGGGCCTGGTGGATCTCCTGGGGCCCGTTCGTCGGCATGTTCATTGCCCGTATCTCCAAGGGCCGCACCGTGCGCCAACTGGTCAGCGGCGTGTTGCTGATCCCGCTGGGCTTCACCCTGGCCTGGCTGTCGATCTTCGGCAACACCGCGCTGGACCTGGTGATCAACCAGGGCGCCGTTGAGCTGGGCAAGACCGCCCTGGAACAGCCGTCGATGTCGATCTACCAGCTGCTGGAATACTTCCCGGCGGCCAAGATCGTGATCGGTGTAGCGGTGTTCGTCGGCTTCGTGCTGTTCCTCACCCCGGCCGACTCCGGCGCGGTGATGATGGCCAACCTGTCGTGCAAAGGTGGCAAGGTCGACGAAGACGCCCCGCACTGGATGGTGGTGTTCTGGTCGGTGGTCATCACCCTGGTTACCATCGGCCTGCTGTTCGCCGGTAACTTCGAAGCCATGCAGACCATGGTAGTGCTGGCGGGCCTGCCGTTCTCGGTGGTGCTGGTGCTGTTCATGTTCGGCCTGTACAAGGCCATGAAACAGGACGTGGCGGTCGAGCAGGAGCGTGCCGAGCTGGCCGCCCGTGGCCGTCGTGGCTTCAGCGAGCGCCTGACCCAGCTGGAACTGCAGCCGACCCAGGCCGTGGTGCAGCGTTTCATGGACAAGCAGGTCAGCCCGGCGCTGAAAGAAGCCGCCGCGCAGTTGCAGACCCTGGGCTTCGAGGTGGAAACCCGGGTTGGCCAGTCGCGCAACATGATGGGCCTGCGGGTGATGATGGAAGAGGGCAACCCGTTCGTCTATGAAGTGAGCCTGGATGGCTACCTGGCCGCGCCGAGCGAAGCGCCGGTGGAAGGTGAGCCGGAAGTGCGCCAGCGCTTCTACCGCGCCGAGGTGTACCTGCACGATGGCAGCCAGGAGTACGACCTGATGGGCTTTGCGCCGGAGCAGATCGTGCGTGATGTACTGGATCAGTTCGAAAGCCACCGCCAGTTGCTGGGGCGTGTGTACAGCTGATTCTTGAGCGATGAGGAGGCCCTGCAAGACGCAGGGCCTTTTTCATGGGCAAGCAATAATTAGCCCGGGCGTCGTACAAGTTTGCTTCAGCCTGCCGGTTTTCTTCCGGAGGCATGCTTCATGAAACGTTCCGCTATTTCCACATTCGATTTTCAGTACGCCGCAGCCAGTCAGTTCAGTGATCGGCCGACATTGCGGCAGGTGACCAGCGAGCAGCTGTGGACCGTGCTGCTGGGGAAGCTGCCCTGGCTTGCCTCTGTGAAGCCGGCGCTGTCCAACGCCGACCCTCTCATGCTGGATAGTCCCGATCCCAGCACGCCTTACTGGGGCACGCAACCGCTGGTCGACCGTGTGCTCCAGGCATTGCTCGAAGCACAGCCGCTGGACATCGAGCCTGTCGGTGAGCGGCATCACAAGCTTGCATTGACCTCCTCATACCGTTTTCCTGGCTCGAAAAGCGCGTTCGACACCCGCCAACTGAGCGGCATGTCCGACGCGCTCGACGAGCTGGTAAAGCAGTTGCCACGGCTTTTCTGCGAGGCACAGCTCAAATACTGGAATGCCAAGGGCAGTGCAGGGGTGAGCCGTGACCAGTGGTTGCAACTGCTGCTCCGGACTGCACTCTTGCGTGGCCTGCCTCTGCAAGGGCTGGACGTTCAGGAGCAGGCCTGCATTCGCGGATTGATCCGCGGTGGTGCTGCCCAGCCATCGGTCTGTTTCGTGAAAGCCAGCCTGACTTGTGGGTCGATTCAGTACGACCAGATGCTCAGTCATCTGCTGGTCACTGGCGATTACGATGAGCGGCAGGTGGTGCTCTGGTGCGCGCCGTCCGGTATCACGCGCAGCTTCGCTTCCCTGGCTGATTTCGGCGAAGCGTTGCGCAACGAACTGGCGCAGCACTACAGTTTTCAGAGTATGTCGTGGACGCGTCAGCCGGTTGAGGGCAACGTCTTTGCCCAGCAGGTTTCGCTGTTGCTTGAGTCCATGTTCCAGTCTTTCGACCTGATGCGCTTCAGTGGCTTGTCCGATGTGGCGGCAATGGAGAGGCGTTTCGCCGACCTGAGCGACCCGGCGGCCTGGTTCGTACGCTACGAAGACGACACGCCAGCCACCATGGCCCCGCCAGGTCTCAGGGCCAGCGCTCCCCAGGACAGCTTTGCCTGTCGCGCCGCGTTGTTGCAGCTCGCCCTTGACCAGTTGGATGCCGGGGGTGTTTCGGTGCTGGACGGCGTCCAGTCATTGACGGCGTATACCGCGCAGCAACTAGGCGAGCAGATGAAAAAGGAGCACGGGGACGAAACCTCTCCAGATCACCTGCTTCTCGACCTGTATATCGCTCGGGGTGTGCCTGGCGGCGCTGCGACAGGTGCCGGTGGCGGCGAGCCACTGGCGTTCGTGGGTACCAAGTCGCTTACCGAATTTGCTATCGGTAACCTTGCTTCCCTCAAGGGCGCGGAGATCAAAAAGGTCCGCCATCAGAAGGGCATCACGCCCCCGAAGTGGCTGGATGCCAATGCTGCGAAGCGACTGGTGACCCAGGTAGACATTGGTGGCCGTTACCCAACCTATGTTGCCGAACAGTTCGATGATCAGGCCATGCGCGCCGAGCGCATCGTGCGTTTGGCCAGGGAATGGCGAAGCGGGTTTCTTTCCAGCGCCCTTTCGGCCAGGCTCGACGCGAAGGTCTCCGAAGTGGGTTTACAGTGCGTGGTGGATTTTTGCGCAGGTCATCAGGACCCCTTGGTTCCGCGCATGTCCTTGATCCCCCTGGCTTTCAGGCGCAGCCGTCATTCGCGCAAGAAAGACGAGGTGCGCGGCATGTACTTGCTGTTCTGCGCCGAGCCGGCAAGGGTTCTGCTGTACCGCCCGCTATATCGACAGGACACGGTTCGCGAGTACGCAAGCCTTGAGGCCTTGCTTGCACATATTCGTGAGTCGGCTCTCTTCCAAGAGAGCATTCTTGACTGGATCGACCCGACAGCGCGCGACGTATATGCAGAGGGTGGTTTCAGCGAGCCGCACATTGTGAGTATTGGTCTCGACCCTTATACGCTCCCGGCCAAGCCGGAGCCGGCGATTCTCGACCTGAAGCTGTGGCTCAACAAGGTTGACGAGAAAATATACCAGGCCAATCGAGATCTGCTGGTCGAGCTGGCAGGCCTGGAATCGGTATCTGACGCCGAGAGCCGCTGGCAGCTCCTGTGCGAAGGCGCCTGGCTGTTGTTCGATGTGGTGACTCAGGCGATACGCGGTCCGGTCGCGTCTGTGGCCTGGTTGGTACAGTTTCTGGCTTCGCTGCAAAGCGACTTGACCGCGTTGGAGCAGGGTGGTGAGTTCGATCGGTCTGCTGCAGTGGCCGACTTGTTGCTTAACCTTGGGATGACGCTGCTGCATGCCCATCAACCGAAACAGGAGACAGTGCCCACAAGGCGGCTGCCTGATGTTTCACTGTTCGAAGGGCCTGACCTGCAAAACGGCGCGTTTGCCGAACTTGCTATCGAGGCGCGTGAAGAGCCGGAAGGCAAACTGGGCGAACTGGGCAGCCAGGTACTGGACTTTTCCTGGCGCGGCCAGCATGGGTTCAACTGGCTACCCGCGCAACAGCGGCAGAGGTTGCAAGCCATGCGCTCCAGCGTCTCGGTCAATGGGTTGAGCCCTTTGACAGGGGGTGATGGTGAAGGCCTGTACCAGATCGATAAGAGCTACTACGCGGCCATGGCTGGTGACCTCTATAGCGTGGAGTTGCTGGCTGAGGGAGTTCGGGTAATCGATGCGACTGGCGGTTACGGGCCTTGGCTGGCATTTGTCGATGGGGCTTGGCGGGTGGATACGAAACTGCGCCTTGCGGGAGGGGCTCCCGACTCCAAGACTTTGGTATCGCGCCGCTTCGATAAACTGTACGAAAAAGTTTCCAAGCTGGATGAGGACGTTCCGGCGTTGAAAGCGGAGGTCCAGGCAGTTACCCAGCAGATGATGGCTTTGCACAAAAACCTTGTGGCCATGGAGGGGTTGAAGGTGAAAGCGCAGTCTGAGGTGGCTTCGGCCCCTGCAGGTACTGATGTGTCAATGAAGGAGTCGCTGATAGAAAAGTATGCTCAACGAGAAATGGAGGTGAAGGAAAGCATCGCTCAGCAGCGTGAGAAAATCGTTTCGCTGCTTGAAGAGGCCATTGGCAAGATGGATGAACAGCTAAAACTGTTGATCACGATGGCAGAACCAAAGTATGCCAGGCCTCGCCATAACAAGGGGTTGGATGAAATTCTTGACCAGCATCAGGAAAGTGCTCGAATAGAGCTGATTCGCGATTGTGTGTTCGTTTACAACGAGCTGTGGAGCCTTACGGACTATCCGCAACTTGCCGCGCTGCAACGGGCTATCGATGGGAAGCCATTGGCAGAGGTCGGCGAACAATATGCTGCGTTTCGTATCAAGCTGGAGCAGGTGGTGGAGTATCAGGACCGCATGCTCGCCATACGAGTGCACCTGGACAATTTGCTGGCCGAGACGCCGGTTGAGCGCGTAATACCTTCCAACCCACCTGGCGGCGATCGCACAGTTGAGCAGTTGATCGCTGAAAGAGCCTTCTCGACCGTGCAGATGCGCTTCCATCAGGTGCAGAACCTGGCAGACCTGGCCTTGCACCTCAATGCTCCCGGCGGCCTTCAGACAGTCGCCCGCTACCGGGACGAACTGGTCAGCATGGCCTTGCGCAATGCCGCAGAGACTCACGGGGATCTTGACTTCGCCAATCTGTCGGCAGATGACCGCATCGTGATCTTGCAAGAGGCATGGGATGAGTACTCTGCCGCATTACTCAATAGTGCCCGCATTCTCCGCGAAGGTGGCGACCTTATCGAACCCGCAATGCTCGAGCGGTATCGCAACCATCTAGAGCAACTGAAGGAAGATGCGGGGCAGAAACTGGTTGTCGCGATCTCGGAGCAGGAGGGTGAAGAGGTCGTGCAAAAGCGCACGCCATACAAAGTGTCTACCAAAGAGCAGAAGGTAGTACGCAACCTTGCCGGGCAGTTGATGATCGGGGTGGAAAGAACGATAGGCGAACACAAAATTGTAGAAGTGCTCGAGACTTTCAGTGAAGAAGTGCTGGCAACTTTCGACGAGGTGGATGGGGAATGGCGACAGCGGGAAAGCAAGCGCCCTTCATTGCCGGACGAAGCTGCTCCAACAGATTTGCCCAAGTGGGTACAGGCGCTCCTGGACGAGAGCGGTTCCGTGCGAACGCGGGCCGGGGGCTTTATCAAGTCCCATATCAAAGGGGCGTTGCTCGAAGAGTTGTTCGATCAGCAGCTGGGAAAGCTGAATCAGGCGCTCAGTGTGGTGCGTGAGGCTGGCGGAAACGACGAGCTGGTCAGGGCGCTGGAATTGGATCTGAAAGAATTGAGAGCGGATAAGAAACAGAAAATGATCGAGCTCTATACCAGCACCCTTTATCCGTCGGCCAAAGGTTTACAGTATCTTCACAAAGAGGGCCTGATACAGGTTAAGTATGTGAAGCGGTGCACCATGCGGGATGGCAGCGCATTTGACGAATACCAGATCCGGAGTCTACTGAGTAAGAAACCCCTTTGGGTTGCGCACTTCCATTTGCCCACGCAAGGCGCTGGAGCTGTTGATTTCACGGTGGGTCACCTCAAGACTTGGAAACAGCGCTTTTGGGGCGGCCAGGTCGCTGCTGGCTCGGGCCAGCGGGTGCACAGGGGAAGACTTACACTGGCCGAGGCCCGAGGAATCATTCCTTTCCGTTGAGCCTGCCAACGGGGGCAGTGGGGTGGTGCCTGACATGTGCAGGCATCGTCTGATTGCCCCGCTCGGCAATCATCTGTTCCAGACCGATCAGCTCTATGCCCTGGCGCTTCAGCCGGGGCAGTTCGCGTTCGAGCACTTCGAGGGTTTGCGGATAAGGGTGGCCGATCAGCACGGCTGAGCCTTGTTTGCGAGCCAGTTCGACCCCGAGCTGCAATTCGCTGCCAATGGCCTCGGGCGTGCGTACGTTATCCAGAAAGACATCGCGGGATACCTGTGCCAGGCCCAGGGCCTGAGCCTGGAATGCAGCCACCGTGGCAGCGCTGGTGCGGCTGTCGACAAAGAACAGGTGCCTGCGTTGCAGGTCAGCCATCAGCATCGCCATTGCTTCGGGTTCGGCGGTCATGCGGCTGCCCATGTGGTTGTTGATGCCGACTGCGCACGGCACCTGCGCCAGGGCGGCGTCCAGGCGCCTGGCCAGCTCCGGCAGAGGCGTGCCGGGGTGCCATGCGTAAGGGCCGGTGGCCGGGTCCATGGGCATGTGCAGGATCACCGTCTTGCCAGCCTTGTGCGCCTGGCGGGCAAAGTCGGTGGCATGCGGGGTGTCGGGCATGATCGCCATGGTCACCGGACCGGGCAGGGCCAGGGTGCGGCTGTCGCGCTCGCTGCTCTGGCCCAGGTCGTCGATGATGATGCTCATGTAGGCCTTGCCGGCCGGCGCCGCTTGCGCGACCCCGGCCATCAGGCAGAACAGCAGACACAGCAGATAACGCATGGGGTGGATCAGTCGCCCTTGGTGATGTTCAGGCCTTTGAGCAGGCTCAGGGCCTGGCTCAGCTGGAAGTCGTCATCCTGTGGGCGCTCCTTGCGCTTGCCGCTGCCGGTCGGGCGGTCGGCACCGCCGTTGCCGTTGCCCAGGTGGCCCTGCAGGTCGGCTTCCTTGAAGTTGTCAGTGTCGGCTTCGGCGGTGAGCTTGGCCGGGCGCACTTCGATGTCGGGGACGATGCCCTGGGCCTGGATCGAGCGGCCGTTGGGGGTGAAGTACAGCGCGGTGGTGAGCTTCAGCGCACGGTCGTTGGCCAGTGGCAGCACGGTCTGCACCGAGCCTTTGCCGAAGCTGTCGGTGCCCATCAGCACGGCGCGTTTCTGGTCTTGCAGGGCGCCGGCGACAATTTCCGAGGCCGAGGCACTGCCGCCGTTGATCAGCACCACCAGTGGCACGCCGTCGCTGGCGTCGGCCGGGTCGGCCGAGAAGCGCAGCTCGGAGTTGGCGATGCGGCCCTTGGTGTAGACGATCAGGCCCTTGGTCAGGAAGTGGTCGGCCACTTCCACCGCCGACTGCAGCACGCCGCCCGGGTTGTTGCGCAGGTCCAGCACCACGCCGCGCAGCTTCTTGCCGTTGTCCTTGCGCAGCTTGGCCAGGGCCTTGCCTACTTCGTCGCCGGTCTTGACCTGGAACTGGGTGATGCGGATGTAGCCGTAGTCGTTCTCCAGCAGTTGGCTCTTCACACTCTTGACCTGGATGACCGCGCGGGCCAGGGTCACGTCGAAGGGGGTGCCGCCGTCACGCACCAGGGTCAGGGTGATTTTCTCGCCGACCTTGCCGCGCATCTTGTCGACCGCTTCGGTCATGGTCTGGCCACGAGTCGGGGCGCCGTTGATCTTGACGATCAGGTCGCCGGCCTGCACGCCGGCACGCGAGGCCGGGGTGTCGTCGATCGGCGAGACCACCTTGATGAAGCCGTCTTCCTGGCCTACTTCGATGCCCAGCCCGCCGAACTCGCCGCTGGTGCTTTCCTGCAGTTCCTGGAAGTCCTCGGGGCCGAGGTAGGCCGAGTGCGGGTCGAGGTTGCTGAGCATGCCCTTGATGGCATTTTCCAGCAGGGTCTTGTCATCCACCGGCTCCACATAGGCCGCCTTGATGCGGTCCATGACCTCGGCGAAGGTGCGCAGCTCTTCAAGCGGCAGTGGCGCCTTGGCGGTCACCTCGGTGGCCGGTACTGCGGCCGGCTTGGCCGGCTCCGCGGCAGTGGCCAGGGGCGCGCCGACCGCCAGGGCGATGGACAGGGCCAGCTGGGTGAGACGAGGCGAGTGCAGCATGTCGAACGAACTCCTGATCCTGTAAGCGCTCCCTGGGGAGCATCGGCGCAGCCCGTGGGCTACCCCGTAGAAATTTGACTAGCCCCGGCACCACTGCGAAGGGTCGGTAGGCCGGCCCTGCTGGCGGATGGCGAAGTACAAGCCGGCAGCGTCCTGGCCGCCGCTGTCGCCAACGGTGGAAATGGCCTCGCCAGCCTTGACGATATCACCGGCGCTCTTGAGCAGGCTCTGGTTATGGCCGTACAGGCTCAGGTAACCGTTGCCATGGTCGAGAATGACCAGAAGCCCGGCACCGCGCAACCAGTCGGCGAACACTACGCGCCCGCCGTGCACGGCACGGACCTGGGTGCCCGGGTTGGCGCTGATCATCACCCCGTCCCACTTGGCACGGGCATCGCTGCCGCGGGCATCACCGAAACGTGCCAGCAATCGACCATTGACTGGCCAGGGAAGTTTTCCCCGTGCGGCAGAAAATGCGCCGCCGTAGTTCGCGCCGTCGCTGGAAACCAGCGGGCCCAAGGTGGTGCGGGCCTTTTTCGGTGGTTCCACCGGTTCGCGGGCCTGTTCGCGGGCGGCAGCGGCGGCCAGGGCTTCCTGCTGGCGGCGCTTTTCCGCTTCCTGCTGGGCCAGCAAGGCCTTCTTGCGCGCTTCTTCGGCCTCGCGGGCCTGGCGGGCGAGGGTTTCCTCGATGGTCTTGAGTACCTTGGACAGGTCGGCCTGGTCCTGTTCGCGCGATTGCAGCTTCTGGTCGCGGTCCTTCATGTCGCTGTTGAGCTTGGCCAGCACCTGCTGGCGCTTGCCGCGCTCGGTTTCCAGGGCCTGGCGGCGGCTGTCGAGGTCGGCGCGCTGGGCCAGCAGCTGTTGTTGCTGGGTAGCGATTTCCTGTTCGACGTTGGCCAGCTGACGCAGGGTCTCGTTGAAGGTGCGCAGTTGCTCCAGGCGCGCCTTGCTCAGGTAGTCGTAGTAGGTGAGGGTGCGGGCGAACTTCTCGGGGTTTTGCTGGTTGAGCAGCAGCTTGAGGTATTCCTCGCGGCCGTTCTGGTAGGCCGAACGGGCCTGGATGGCGATCAGTCGCTGTTGTTCAACACGGGCGCTCTGGAGTTTTTTTTTCTCGGTATCAAGGCGCTCCAGCTCGCCCTCGGTCTTTTTTAGTTCTTGCTGCAGGGCCTCCACCTGCTTTTCGAGGTTGCCGATATCGGTCTCGGTGGCTTTGAGGTCCTTTTGCACACCGGCCTTTTCTTCCTGGAGCTTGCCCAGCGTCTTCTTGAGCTCGGCAATGTCCTGGCGGGTGGCGTCCAGTTGCTGCTGGGTCTGCGCACGCTCATCGGCAAAGGCCGGGCTGAGGAGGCAAGACAGGGCTAGGAGGATCAGGGCGCGAAGCATGGGGTTTGGCGTACCAAGGATGGAGACTGGCCTAGTATGCCCGCGCGGGCGGGCAAAAAAAACGCCTCGCTGCGGGTGCAGAGGGGCGTTTGTCTGGAATTCATGTGTTGTTGGGGCTGCTGTGCAGCCCTTCGCGGGCTCGCCCGCTCCCACAAAATCAGCGGCACAACCTGCTTTTGTGGGAGCGGGCATGCCCGCGAAGGGCCGCAGAGCGGCCCCAATATACAGAATCAGGCGTCGACCAGAATCGAGGTGCCGGTCATTTCCACCGGCTTTTCCAGCCCCAGCAGCTTCAGCATGGTCGGCGCCACATCGGCCAGCACGCCGCCGTCACGCACCTTGACGTTGCGCTTGCCGACATAGATGAACGGCACCGGCTCGGTGGTGTGCGCGGTGTGCGCCTGGCCGGTGCACTCGTCTTCCATCTGCTCGACGTTGCCGTGGTCGGCGGTGATCAGCGCTTCGCCGCCGACCTTGTCCAGCGCCTCGACGATGCGCCCGACACAGCCATCCAGGGCTTCGACGGCTTTCACCGCAGCTTCGAACACGCCGGTATGGCCGACCATGTCGCCGTTGGCGTAGTTGACCACGATCACGTCATAACGCTGCTGCTCGATGGCCTCGACGATGCGGTCGGTAACCTCCGGTGCGCTCATTTCCGGCTGCAGGTCGTAGGTGGCGACCTTCGGTGACGGGATCAGGATGCGCTCTTCGCCTTCGAACGGCTCTTCGCGGCCACCGGAGAAGAAGAAGGTGACGTGGGCGTACTTCTCGGTCTCGGCGATGCGCAGCTGGGTCTTGCCGTTCTTCGCCAGGTACTCGCCCAGCACGTTGTTCAGGCTGGCCGGGGCGAAGGCGGCGGGGGCCGGGATTTTCGCCGAGTACTGAGTCAGGCCGATGTAGGCGGCCAGTTTTGGCAGGCGGGCACGCGGGAATTCGTTGAAGTCGGCTTCGACGAACACGCGCGACAGTTCGCGGGCGCGGTCGGCGCGGAAGTTCATGAAGATCACCGCGTCGCCGTCTTCGACCTTGACTGCTTCACCGATGCGCGTGGCCTTGACGAACTCGTCGCTCTCGTCGCGGGCGTAGGCCGCTTCCAGGCCGGCCAGGGCGGTGTCGGCGGTGTATTCGGCAGCGCTGTCGACGATCAGGTTGTAGGCGGCGCTGACGCGGTCCCAGCGGTTGTCGCGGTCCATGGCGTAGTAGCGGCCGATCAGGCTGGCGATGCGGCCCTTGCCCAGCTTGGCGAAGGCGGCGTCGAGCAGTTCGATGGACGACTGTGCGCTGCGTGGCGGCGTGTCGCGGCCATCGAGGAAGGCGTGCAGGTAGATCTTTTCCGCACCGCGCTGCGCGGCCAGTTCGGCCATGGCTACCAGGTGGTCCTGGTGGCTGTGTACGCCGCCGTCGGACAGCAGGCCGAGGATGTGCACGGCCTTGCCGGCACTGGCTGCCTTGTCCACGGCACCGGTCAGAACCGGGTTCTCGAAGAATTCGCCGTCGCGGATGGCCTTGGTCACCCGGGTGAAGTCCTGGTACACCACACGGCCGGCGCCGAGGTTCATGTGACCGACTTCGGAGTTGCCCATCTGCCCGTCTGGCAGGCCGACATCCATGCCCGAGCCGGAAATGAGGCCATGCGGCTGGCTGGCGCGCAGGCGGTCATAGACCGGTGTGTTGGCGGCGTAGATGGCGTTGTATTCGGGGCTTTCGCTGTGGCCGAAGCCATCCAGAATGATCAGGACCAGGGGTTTGGGCGTACTCGTCATCAATCAAACTCACGGTTGTTCAAAGATGATAAAGACACGCATTTTAGGGCAAATGCGCCACCGGCGGCGAATATTCGTCCTGTTCCCTGACCAGCGTGGCCAATGTGGCAACATGAAGGTACCTTTCCGGCCGGCCCGTCGGGCTTTGGTGGCACTGGGGGGCTGTGTATACTGGCCGGCATTTTCAATCGCGTGGAACACCCCAGATGGTTGCTAACCTGATTCAATTTGCGACAAACCACTACATCCTGGTGGCGATCTTCGTTGTTTTGCTGGTCGCGCTGCTGGTCAACGAAATCCGTCGCGGCGGCCAGAGCCTGAGCAACGGCCAGCTGACTGCCCTGGTCAATGCCGAAAAAGCCCTGGTCATCGACATTCGCCCGACCAAGGAATACTCCGCCGGTCACATCGTCGGTGCGGTGAACATCCCGCAGGACAAGCTGGTCAACCGCATGAGCGAGCTGGACAAGCACAAAGAGAAGACCCTGATCGTCGTCGACTCGATGGGCCAGCAGTCCGGCACCATCTGCCGCGAGTTGCTCAAGGCTGGTTACAACGCCGCCAAACTGAGCGGTGGCGTTTCCAGCTGGAAAGCCGATAACCTGCCCCTGGTGAAGTGATATGAAGCCCGTCATCGTCTATTCCAGCGACTACTGCCCCTACTGCATGCGCGCCAAGTACCTGCTCGAGAGCAAGGGCGTGGCCTTCGAGGAAATCAAGGTCGACGGCAAGCCACAGGTTCGTGCCGAGATGAGCCAGAAGGCCGGCCGTACATCTGTGCCGCAGATCTGGATCGGCAGCACCCACGTCGGTGGATGCGATGACCTTTATGCCCTGGAGCGCGCCGGCAAGCTCGACGCGCTGCTGGCGGCCTGATTTGCACTGCATTCAAAAACATTAGGATAAGGATCTGCCATGACTGACCAACAGACCAACGGCGCTGCTGCAGAAGACAACAGCCCTCAGTTCTCCATGCAGCGCATCTATGTGCGCGACCTGTCGTTCGAAGCCCCGAAAAGCCCGCAGATCTTCCGCCAGACCTGGGAGCCGAGCGTTGCCCTGGACCTGAACACCAAGCAGAAAGCCCTGGAAGGTGACTTCCACGAGGTGGTGCTGACCCTGTCGGTTACCGTCAAGAACGGTGACGAAGTGGCCTTCATCGCTGAAGTGCAGCAGGCCGGTATCTTCCTGATCAAGAACCTGGATGCGGCTTCGATGAGCCACACCCTGGGTGCGTTCTGCCCGAACATCCTGTTCCCGTACGCCCGCGAGACCCTGGACAGCTTGGTGACCCGCGGTTCGTTCCCGGCCCTGATGCTGTCGCCGGTCAACTTCGACGCCCTGTACGCGCAGGAAATGCAGCGCATGCAGGAAGCCGGCGAAGCGCCGACTGTGCAGTAATAGCTGCATTTGAAAAAGGGCGACTTCGGTCGCCTTTTTTTGTTGGCCCGTTCCGGCCCTATCGCCGGCAAGCCAGCTCCCACAGGTACTGCACAGGTTTCAAGGGCGGTGCGGTCCCTGTGGGAGCGGGCGAGCCCGCGAAAGGGCCGGCACAGGCTATAGCTCAGCTCCCGGCAAACCCATTCTGCCGCCACGCCTCATACACCGTCACAGCCACGGTATTGGACAGGTTCAGGCTGCGGCACCCCGGCCGCATCGGCAGGCGCAGGCGTTGTTCGGCCGGCAGGCTGTCCAGTACCTCGGTCGGCAAGCCACGGCTTTCTGGCCCGAACAGGAAAGCATCACCCGGCTGGTAGGCCACTTCGTGGAACGGGTGCGAGCCCTTGGTGGTGAAGGCGAACAGCCGTGGGTTGCCCAGGCTTTCCAGGCATCCGGCCAGGCTCTCGTGGCGCTTGAGCGTGGCATACTCGTGGTAATCCAGCCCCGCGCGCCGCAGGCGCTTGTCATCCAGTTCAAAGCTGATGGGCTCGATCAGGTGCAGGTCGCAGCCGCTGTTGGCGCACAGGCGAATGATGTTGCCGGTATTCGGCGGAATTTCTGGTTGAAAAAGGATGACGTGAAACATGCACGGCTCCAAGCGTGAAGATGACGGGCATTCTACCCCCGAACCGGACCTGCGTTCGAAGGCGTTCCCGCGGGTGATGCTGTCGCTGGCGATCGTCGGCTTGATGGTGGGGCTGATGATCGGCCGCCTGACCACACCCGACGAGCGCGAGCTGCAGCAGGTGGAGGTGGTGCAGGATGGCCTGGAGCTGTGGTTCAACGAAGAGCCTCAGCTGCATGGCGAGAATGTGGAAGGTACGGTAGCACTGTTGTTCCAGGCCCAGGGCAAGGCCCGGCAAGGGCAACTGAGCTTGCAGGGCAAGCCTGTGAGCTGGCGGGTGCAGAATAGCAAGGAAGGTCTGTTGCTGACGGTGGTGGCCGCGCGCCCCCTGCGCGGCGAGTGGGCCGGTGCAGAGGACGCTGGGCGCTGGCGGTTGCAGGTGAAACTGCACGAATAAAAGAGGGGATATCCCGGCCTGCCTGTACCAGGGTCCCCGAAAGGGGTACTGCGTATAAAGGGGGGATGGCCCGGCCTGCCTGTACCGAGGTCCCCAAAACTGGCGATGTTGCGAATAAAAGAGGGGTTCACCCGGCCTGCCTGTACCAGGGCCCCCGAAACTGGATATGTATGGGTTATTGCAGGGGGCGTGCCAGTTTTGAAAAGCCCGTGAATTATGGGTTTTCAGGTTGATTTGGCCGTTTTTGCGGGGGATTTGTGCCTTCGAGAGGTGCATCGGGCACAGGATCGGTGCATGGGCGCGGGAATGGCGGGGCCCGCTTTGCAGGCCTATCGCGACACAAGGCCGCTCCCACAGGACGCCGCTCGGTTCAGAGATAGCGCCGTACCTGTGGGAGCGGCCTTGTGTCGCGAAAGGGCTGCGCAGCAGCCCCAATGGCCTTGAAGGTTTACCGGACGTTAGTGCTCGTCCCCTTCCTCATCATCGCCACCCGCCACATTCATCCCCAGCTCCTTGATCTTGCGCGTCAGGGTGTTGCGCCCCCAACCTAGCAACAGTGCCGCATCGCGCCGACGGCCAGCGGTGTGCTTGAGCGCCGTCTCGATCATGATCCGCTCGAAGCTCGGCACTGCGCTGTCCAGCAGGCTGGTCTGCCCGCGCGCCAGCGCCTGGTCGGCCCACTGGCGCAGGGCCTGCTCCCAGTTGGTTACCGGTGCGGCGTCCTGTGGCAGGTTCAGCAGCTCGGGCGGCAGGTCGCCGATCAGCACTTCGCGGCTGGAGGCCATCACGGTGATCCAGCGGCAGGTGTTTTCCATTTGCCGCACGTTACCCGGCCACGGCAGGTTGCGGATGAATTCCTCGGTTTCCGGCTTGAGGATCTTCGGCTCGACCGCCAGCTCCTGGGCGGCGCGGGCGAGGAAGTGGCGGGCGAGGGCGGGGATATCCTCGCGGCGGTCGGCCAGCCGTGGAATGTGGATGCGAATCACGTTCAGACGGTGGAACAAGTCCTCGCGGAACTTGCCGGCCTGTACCAGCGACTCCAGGTTCTGGTGGGTGGCGGCGATGATGCGCACATCGACCTTGACCGGCACGTGGCCGCCCACGCGATAGAACTCGCCATCGGCCAGCACCCGCAGCAGGCGGGTCTGGGTGTCGGCGGGCATGTCGCCGATCTCGTCGAGGAACAGGGTGCCGCCGTCGGCCTGCTCGAAGCGCCCCCGGCGCAGGTTGGCGGCGCCGGTGAAGGCGCCTTTTTCATGGCCGAACAGCTCGGACTCCATCAGGTCCTTGGGGATGGCGGCCATGTTCAGGGCAATGAACGGCGACGCCGCACGCGGGCTGTGGCGGTGCAGGGCGTGGGCCACCAGCTCCTTGCCGGTACCGGACTCGCCGTTGATCAGCACGGTGATGTTGGAGTGGCTGAGGCGGCCGATGGCGCGGAACACCTCCTGCATCGCCGGCGCTTCACCGATGATTTCCGGGGTGCGCGCCAGGCTCTGCGGCACATCCAGCCCTTGCTGCTCCTGGGCGTGCTGGTTGGCTCGCTTGACCAGCGAGACCGCCTCGTCCACATCGAACGGCTTGGGCAGGTACTCGAAGGCACCGCCTTGGTACGATGCCACGGCGCTGTCCAGGTCGGAGTGGGCGGTCATGATGATGACCGGCAGGCGCGGGTGCTGCTCACGGATCTGTGCCAGCAGGTCGAGGCCGCTGGTGCCAGGCATGCGGATGTCGGAAATGATAACGTCCGGTTGCTGGCGTGCCAGGCGGCCCATCACGCCATCGGCGCTGTCGAAGCTTTGGGTGGTCATGCCTTCCTGTTGCAGGGCTTTTTCCAGGACCCAGCGGATGGAGCGATCATCGTCGACGATCCATACGGTTTCACTTCGGCTCATGAGGCGGTGGCTCCTTGTTCCAGGGGCAGGTAGATCGAGAAGGCGGTGTGGCCTGCATGGCTTTCACACTCGATCAGGCCCTGGTGCTGGCTGATGATGTTCTGGGTAATGGCCAGGCCCAGCCCGGTACCGTCCGGGCGGCCGCTGACCATGGGATAGAAGAGGGTGTCTTGCAGTTCCGGCGGGATGCCCGGGCCGTTGTCGATGATCTCCACCCGCGCCACCAGGCGATGGCGCACGTGGCCGATGGTGAACTGGCGCAGGGCACGGCTGCGCAGGGTGATGCGGCCCAGGCGCAGTTCGTTCTGCGAACTGATCGCCTGCATGGCATTGCGCACGATGTTGAGCACGGCCTGGATCATCTGCTCGCGGTCGATCAACACATCCGGCAGGCTGGGGTCATAGTCGCGCACCAAAGTGACGCAGCCCTGGCTTTCGGCCTCTACCAGGCTGCAGACCCGCTCCAGCACTTCGTGGATGTTGGTCATGGCCAGCGACGGCAGCTTGTTCGAACCGAGCATGCGGTCGACCAGGTTACGCAGGCGGTCGGCTTCCTCGATGATCACGTTGGTATAGTCGCGCAGGCCTTCTTCCGGCAGCTCGCGGGCCAGCAGCTGGGCTGCGCCGCGGATGCCGCCAAGAGGGTTCTTGATTTCGTGGGCCAGGCCGCGCACCAGCATCTTGGTGGTTTCCTGCTTGCTCAGCTGGGCCTCTTCCTTGGTAATGCGCAGCAGTCGGTCGCGCGGGTGCACCTCCAGCAGCAGCAAGGTCTGGCCCTGGTGCAGGATCGGCGTTACCGCGTAGTCGACGGTTATGGTCTGCCCAGTCAGCGAGGTGAGCTGCGCTTCGCGCTTGGTGAACGGGTGCGCCTGCTCGACCGCCTGGCGCAGCGAGCTGAGGGCCTCGGTCGACTCGGTGAACAGTTCGCTGATGAACTGCCCATGGCTGCGCTGGCCACTGACCGCCAACAGCATTTCCGCGGCCGGGTTCATGTACTCCAGGCGCAGCTCGGCGTTGAGCAGCAGCGTGGCGGTGGTCAGGTTGTCCAGAAGCAGACGGTGCTGGGCATCGCTGATGGTCATAGGGCGTCGTCGACCTCTTTTGGCGCGTGTCGGGCATGGGCGCGGCCATGGTCGGGCGCGCGGTGGATCCGCTGATTCCAGTCTTTGGGCAAAAAATGCAAGAACCAAACCAAGGCTCCGAAAAGAAGCGGAATTTGCCGATAAAGCCCTGAAAACGGGAAAAACCGCACCAGAATGAACTGATTAAACGGTTCATGTGATCGCTTTTGGGGTGCATTCGGGGGCGTCAGTCCACAGAATGCACCAATATGGAGCATAGGTGGTTTCAGGGTTTATCGCACAGCTGGCGGGCACTCGGCTTCTGGCGTTGAAAACGCCAGGTCTTCATTGCTTGCGTGGAACACCATGACAGTGGCGGGCTGCCCAGTGGTGTGCCCGCGGTGCACTTCCCCTTGAAGTTCTGCCAGCGTCTGGCCCGCAACCAGGCTTGTGCGCTTGCCGTCGCGGGTTTCCACCTCAAGTCTGCCCTCCGCCAGATAGCCCAGATTGAGCGCCTGATGGCAGTGCCAGCCGAGGGTTGTGTGGGCGGGGATGCTGACTTTCACCAGCGACAGCACTGGTCGTCCTTCGGGGTAATTGCGATAGGGGGTGCCGTCCCAACTGCCGGTGGCGCGGTGAAGCACCTGTGACGTTGCCTGGCCTGGCGCGATGCCATTGCTGGCGCAGCCGGCGAGGAGGGCGGATACGGTAATCATTGCAGGTAGAAGTTTGCGCATGGCGTGATGTCCGTTGACTGAAGGGACGCCTACCCTGCGTGCTGAAGGGGCGGCGAAATGTCAGCGGCATCTGCTGGTTCTGTATGAAATCGATGAGGCAGCCACGGAAACGAAAACGGCCTCCCGAAGGAGGCCGTTCGTGATCATGTCATCGGCGCCAGGCGCCGATCAGATCAGCAGCTGTAGTACAGCTCGTATTCCAGCGGGTGAACGAAGGTGCGGACCTTGATTTCTTCTTCGCTCTTCAGCTCGATGAAGGCATCGATGAAGTCGTCGGAGAACACGCCGCCCTTGGTCAGGAACGCACGGCCCTTGTCCAGCTCTTCCAGAGCTTCCTTCAGGCTGCCGCAAACCTGCGGGATGTCCTTGGCCTCTTCAGGCGGCAGGTCGTACAGGTTCTTGTCGGCAGCATCGCCTGGGTGGATCTTGTTCTGGATACCGTCCAGGCCGGCCATCAGCAGGGCCGCGAAGGCCAGGTACGGGTTGGCCGATGGGTCCGGGAAGCGAGCTTCGATACGGCGGGCTTTCGGGCTGCCGACGTAAGGAATACGGATCGAGGCGGAACGGTTGCGAGCCGAGTAGGCCAGCATTACCGGGGCTTCGAAGCCTGGGACCAGACGCTTGTAGGAGTTGGTCGACGGGTTGGTGAAGCCGTTCAGGGCCTTACCGTGCTTGATGATACCGCCGATGAAGTACAGGGCGGTGTCGGACAGGCCGGCATAGCCTTCACCCGAGAAGGTGTTCTTGCCGTCTTTCCAGATCGACATGTGCACGTGCATGCCCGAGCCGTTGTCGCCGTACAGAGGCTTCGGCATGAAGGTGGCGGTACGGCCGTAGGCGTCGGCAACGTTGTGCACGACGTACTTCAGTGCCTGTACTTCGTCAGCCTTCTTCACCAGGGTGTTGAACTTGACGCCGATTTCGTTCTGGCCGGCAGTCGCCACTTCGTGGTGGTGAACTTCGACGGTCTGGCCCATTTCTTCCAGTGCGTTGCACATGGCGGTACGGATTTCGTGGTCGTGGTCGAACGGCGGAACCGGGAAGTAGCCGCCTTTCACGCCTGGACGGTGGCCTTTGTTGCCGCCTTCCACGTCAGCGCCGGTCATCCACGAGCCTTGCTCGGAGAAGATCTTGAACATCGAGCCGGAGATGTCCGACTGGAACTTCACTTCGTCGAAGATGAAGAACTCTGGCTCCGGGCCGGCGAATACGGTGTCACCGATGCCGGTGCTCTTCAGGTACTCTTCGGCGCGCTTGGCGATGGCGCGAGGGTCACGATCGTAGCCCTGCATGCTCGACGGGTCGACGATGTCGCAGGTGATGATCAGGGTTGGCTCTTCGGTGAACGGGTCCAGTACGGCAGTTTCGTCGACCGGCATCAGGATCATGTCGGAAGCTTCGATGCCTTTCCAGCCAGCGATGGAGGAACCGTCGAACATCTTGCCGACTTCGAAGAAGTCGTCTTCCAGCGCATCACGCGACGGCATGGTCACGTGGTGCTGAATGCCTTTGGTGTCCGTGAAACGCAGATCAATCCACTTGACGTCATGATCTTTGATGAGTTGAACCGACTTCGACATGTTGTCCTCCGGATGGTCTAGAGCGCGGTGGGCCGCTGCCCTGGAAAAAGGGTGTTGCCGGGCGCGGATAGTCGGCCAAGCTTACCTGCCTCACAAGGGAGCAAATTGCATGCCAGTGCCCGAAAATGGCGAGGGCGGGATAAAAGGGGGCGTTTGCGGGCATTTGGCGCAGGGCTGGCGGGTAAAAATGCACCCTTAAGATGCGAATTTTGGTAGCGGCGCACCAATAGTGTGCATCGATTGAGTTGTGTGCTTTCTTTGAGGGCCTCTTCGCGGGCTCGCCCGCTCCCACAGGTAGGGCGTAAGTCTTGAGAGCTGCGGATGGCCTGTGGGAGCTGGCTTGCCGGCGATGAGGCCGGTGCAGGCAATATAAATCCGACCTTCTGTACAAAAGTTGGTCAAATCCTGAGCAATTTCCGCTATAATTCGCGCCCCTCATTTTCGGCAGGCCCTGCGCGCGCTGTTAACCAATGAAACTTATCGTCAAAGTCTTCCCAGAAATCACCATCAAGAGCCGGCCGGTGCGCAAGCGCTTCATCCGCCAGCTCGGCAAGAACATCCGCAACGTGCTCAAGGACCTCGATCCTGAGCTCGTGGTCGATGGTGTCTGGGACAATCTCGAAGTGGTCACCCGCGTCGAAGACGAAAAAGTCCAGCGCGAGATGATCGAGCGTCTCACCTGCACCCCGGGTATCACCCACTTCCTACAGGTAGAGGAATACCCGCTCGGCGACTTCGACGACATCGTCGCCAAGTGCAAGCAGCACTTCGGTCACCTGCTGGCCGGCAAGCACTTCGCCGTGCGCTGCAAGCGCGGCGGCCACCACGACTTCACCTCGATGGACGTCGACCGTTACGTCGGCAGCCAGCTGCGTCAGCAGTGCGGCGCAGCCGGCATCGAGCTGAAGAACCCGGAAGTGCTGGTGCGCATCGAAATCCGCGACCAGCGCCTGTACGTGATCCACAACCAGCACCAGGGCATCGGCGGCTACCCTCTGGGCGCCCTGGAGCAGACTCTGGTACTGATGTCCGGCGGCTTCGACTCCACCGTGGCGGCCTACCAGATGATGCGCCGTGGCCTGATGACCCACTTCTGCTTCTTCAACCTCGGCGGCCGTGCCCACGAGTTGGGCGTGATGGAAGTGGCTCACTACCTGTGGAAGAAGTTCGGCAGCAGCCAGCGCGTGCTGTTCATCAGCGTGCCGTTCGAAGAGGTGGTCGGCGAGATCCTCAACAAGGTCGACAACAGCTACATGGGTGTGACCCTGAAGCGCATGATGCTGCGCGGTGCCGCGCACATGGCCGACCGCCTGGAGATCGACGCGCTGGTCACCGGCGAGGCGATTTCCCAGGTGTCCAGCCAGACCCTGCCGAACCTGTCGATCATCGACTCGGCCACCGACAAGCTGGTGCTGCGCCCGCTGCTGGCCAGCCACAAGCAGGACATCATCGACCAGGCCTACGCGATCGGCACTGCCGACTTCGCCAAGCACATGCCAGAATACTGCGGCGTGATCTCGGTAAACCCGACCACCCACGCCAAGCGCCACCGCATGGAGCATGAAGAGAAGCAGTTCGACATGGCCGTGCTGGAGCGCGCCCTGGAACGCGCCCGGCTGATCTCCATCGACCATGTGATCGACGAACTGGGCAAGGACATCGAAATCGAGGAAGTGACCGAGGCGCTGCCCGGCCAGATCGTCATCGATATTCGTCACCCCGATGCCCAGGAAGACGAACCTCTGGTGCTCGACGGTATCGAAGTCCAGGCCATGCCGTTCTATGCCATCAACAGCAAGTTCAAGCAGCTGGATGCCAACCGCCAGTACTTGCTGTATTGCGACAAAGGTGTGATGAGCCGTCTGCACGCACACCACCTGCTCAGTGAGGGACATGCCAATGTGCGTGTTTATCGTCCGACATAAGACGCCAGGGCTGTATGGCGGCAGCATCCGCCATCGCCCTCCCGACCATCGGGCCCGCTGAGCCTCAAACCCTACATATTCGCCGCCTACACTGGCGGCAACCGAATCCTCTGATCGAGATACAGTTGTGATCGAAAATCTGCGTAACATCGCCATCATCGCCCACGTTGACCATGGTAAAACCACCCTGGTCGACAAACTCCTGCGCCAGTCCGGCACCCTGGAGCGTAACGAGCTCAACGACGAGCGCGTGATGGACTCCAACGACCAGGAAAAAGAGCGCGGCATTACCATTCTGGCGAAAAACACCGCCATCAACTGGAACGGCTACCACATCAACATCGTCGACACCCCCGGCCACGCCGACTTCGGTGGCGAGGTTGAGCGTGTAATGTCGATGGTCGACTCCGTGCTGCTGCTGGTCGATGCCCAGGACGGCCCGATGCCGCAAACCCGCTTCGTGACCAAGAAGGCTTTCGAAGCTGGCCTGAAGCCGATCGTCGTGATCAACAAGGTTGACCGCCCGGGCGCGCGTCCTGACTGGGTTCTGGACCAGATCTTCGACCTGTTCGACAACCTCGGTGCCACCGACGACCAGCTGGACTTCCAGGTTGTCTACGCCTCGGCCCTGAACGGCATCGCCGGTCTGGACCACACCGACATGGCTGAAGACATGACCCCGCTGTACCAGTCGATCGTCGACAACGTACCGGCGCCGAACGTTGACGTCGATGGCCCGTTCCAGATGCAGATCTCCGCTCTGGACTACAACAGCTTCCTCGGTGTTATCGGCGTTGGCCGTATCGCCCGTGGTCGTATCAAGCCGAACACCCCGGTTGTTGCCATCGACACCGAAGGCAAGAAGCGTAACGGCCGTATCCTCAAGCTGATGGGCCACCACGGCCTGCACCGCGTCGACGTTGAAGAAGCCCAGGCTGGCGACATCGTCTGCATCAGCGGTTTCGACGAGCTGTTCATCTCCGACACCCTGTGCGACATGAACAACGTCGAGGCGATGAAGCCACTGACCGTTGACGAGCCGACCGTTTCGATGACCTTCCAGGTCAACGACTCGCCGTTCTGCGGCAAGGAAGGCAAGTTCGTCACCAGCCGTAACATCAAGGAACGTCTGGACAAAGAGCTGCTGTACAACGTTGCACTGCGCGTTGAAGAAGGCGACTCGGCTGACAAGTTCAAGGTTTCCGGCCGTGGTGAGCTGCACCTGTCGGTTCTGATCGAAACCATGCGTCGTGAAGGCTTCGAGATGGCTGTAGGCCGCCCTGAAGTAATCATCCGCGAAGTCAACGGCGTGAAGCAGGAGCCGTTCGAGAACGTCACCATCGACATCCCTGAAGAATCCCAGGGCAAGGTCATGGAAGAAATGGGCCTGCGTAAGGGCGACCTGACAAACATGGCGCCGGATGGCAAGGGCCGTGTACGTCTGGAGTACAACGTACCTGCTCGCGGTCTGATCGGTTTCCGTAACCAGTTCCTGACCCTGACCAACGGTGCTGGCATCCTGACCTCGATCTTCGATCGCTACGACACCATGAAAGCCGGCCAGATGTCCGGTCGCCTGAACGGTGTACTGGTTTCGATCGAGACCGGCAAGGCGCTGACCTACTCGCTGGAAACCCTGCAGGCTCGCGGCAAGCTGTTCATCGAGCACGGCCAGGACATCTACAACGGTCAGATCATCGGTCTGAACAGCCGTGACAACGACCTGGGCGTGAACCCGACCAAGGGCAAGAAGCTCGACAACATGCGTGCTTCGGGCAAAGACGAAGTCATCGCCCTGGTGCCGCCGGTTCGCCACACCCTGGAACAGGCCCTGGAATTCATCCAGGACGACGAGCTGTGCGAAGTGACTCCGAAGTCGATCCGCCTGCGCAAGAAGATCCTGGACGAAGGCGAGCGTACCCGCGCTGCCAAGAAAGCCAAGGCTTGATCGTCTAGCTTGAGCTGAAACAAAAACGCCCCCGGTCGAAAGGCCGGGGGCGTTTTTTTATGTCCAATTCTGAGTGAAGCCAAGGGTAGTGGCTGCCTGCGGTCTCTCACGCACACGTGCCTTTATCAATGGTAAATGCTTGGGGCCTGGTAGGGCTTCAGGTTGGTGTCAGTCTGAAAAAAGTTTGTTTGAGGTAAGGGAAATGGGAACTCGTTATGGCGACTAAATCTTTTATCACGTCAAGGCTATGGTAAAGGTCACCGGCTGAGCGGCTGTTTCCCTGTGTGAGAATATCTAAAGGTATTTTAACTTTCAGTCTCCAATCGCTATGTTGAGATCAGGAGATTGAAGTAATGGTAGGTTTGACTGCTTGTAAAAATATCTGTGTGATTGATGATGGAATAACGGACGAAGAGCACACGAAAATATTGAGGCTCCTAACTGGCTCGCTCTGGCGTTATGGCTGGCCCTATCCTTATGCTCCCCTTGATCGTCCATGTTGGCACAGTTTTATCGCCGGTACTCGCAGAAATGAATTGGAAGACTGTGAGCAAGAACTACGAGAGCGACCGGACTGGGCTTTTCTGGCGAATATCTGGGCACGTATCAAGGCTGCGCATATGCCTTCGGCGACCCTGTTAGGGGTATACGCCAATGGTCAAACAAGCAGCCAGGATGGTCCTATTCATCGTGACAATACAGCCGAGGCGCCAGGGAAAACTGTAATGCTGTTTTGCAGCGAGTACTGGGCCACCTGCTGGGGTGGTGAGCTTGTATTCTACGACGCTGACAAAGAAAGTATTGTGCTGTCGGTACAGCCTAAGCCGAGGCGGGTTGTAATCTTCAATGGGGAAGTGCCGCATGGTGCTCGGGCGCCTGGTGTGAGTTGTAATCGGCTGCGTATGAGCATCGCCTTCAAGACATTGATCAGGGAGTAGCGAAAGATGATCAAAACACTTGAGATTATCTTGGGCTACGTTGAAAAACCGGTAGCGGTGGGTGCGGCAGCTACTTCCCTGACGGATCAGTACAATAGCGACACGTCAGGGTTCGTTCTAGTGAATCAGAGTGCCCAAACCGGAGCTGCAGTCGCCGGGGTCACATCAATAGTAAAGCTGACTGCGGGTTTTACACCCTTCCTCAATATCAAGGTGAATACGCTTGCTGCGACTACAGTATTTCTAAAAATTACTGCTCAGTACAAGACCGACCAGAAATTTGAAAAAGGTGACGTCCTGAGCCTGGTTGGAAATGTTGCGGGGATTGTCGGCAGTATAAGCTTGCTTGCTGGGGCTGGCACTCCCGCAGTTATTTTTACTGCTGTGGGCGTTGGGGCTAATGCCTTGGGAATACTCAATTCCGACGCGGCAACAAATTTGTATCATTCATTTATCTCACCTGTAGTGCAAAAACATTTCGTTGCAAATACAAATGCCACCTACCCTGATTACTGGGTAGCGCCGGACTTGGCCCTTGCATCGCTCGCCCAAATCAGCGCAATCTATGCGGGCCGAGTTGCGGTAACCCAGTGGAACCCCGATACGCAAGGCGTGGTGCTTGGAAGTGACCTTTCTCACCTGTACGGAATATCTGGCGGTGGCGGGGGTGGCTATATTGAGCCGGACTTCGGTGGCGGGCCTATGGTATTCCCATTACCGGAACTCCCCAGGTGGAATATTGATATAGGTCCTATAGAGATCATCCCGCCTGGCGGGGGCGTAGGTGGAGTTGATAGGTATCATTAAAGATTTTTAGGTGATTTTCCTATTTAGAATAGCAGGAGGGACATGTGCAGTCATTTTCTGGATTCATCAAGTTGCTCAGGGTGTCCCCTCCTTTAAAGCGAGCTCAATTGCTCGCGATTGTCGCGATTACGATGCTTGCAGGTGTTGCGCTTTATTACAGTCAGCTGGAAATATATAAGGCCCCTGATTTGTCTAGGCTGCTAGTTATCGAGGGGCGAGTATCCGGTTATCCAGACGTTTGGGAGCATAACCGTTCGCTAGTACATTTTGGTGTAGCATATAAGCTTGATGGAAAGCGGGAGGGTAAACGTGTCTATACTTACCGGAAGTTGTATGAGGTATCGAGGCTTCGTATCAATACGAAGGTTATTCTTACAGTGGAACGTGGGGATGATGGTAGCACCGTGCGTGAACTCGCCACGTTGGACGGGCAAGTACTTTATGACGATCGTCTCAATCAACAGGTCGTGGTTTGGAACAATGAATCGATAATGTCCACGGTCGTGTTGGGTACCTTGGCATCAATAGTGACCGCCATAGCCGCGATCGTTATGGTTGTACTTCATCTGCGCGACCTTGCTCGGCAGGGTTGATATAGAAGCAGAGCACTTCCCATTCTTGCTCATCCGGGTCCCAAACGCCCCCGGTCGCATGGTCGGGGGCGTTTTTGTTTGTTTGGCGCAGGTTTTTGTAGGGGATATCTCAAGCTCAAGTAGGCTGTATCTTCCACGGCCTTTTGCGTCTTGTACGTGCTTGTTGTGATGCCTAGCGTGGAATGAATTCTCAAAGCAGGAAGCATGTCCATGAATTACCGTTTAGCGCTGGCCATCCCCTGCCTGATGGCAGGTTTGCAGGCTTGCACCGTGCATGACTGTGCCAACCCGCGTCCTCAGGATGTCGTCCGGTGCCATATTGGCAAGGTGCGCCAGGCACCCTTGGAATCCGTATTGCTCGAGCAAAGCTCAGAGCCAGGCTATGTATTCCGCCGCCTGCAGATGGTTTCGCAGGTGTGGGATCCAACCCCGGTGGTTGAGCCGCGTCGCTGGGAGCATGATGTCGAGTTGCACATCCCAGGTAATGCGGTGCCTGGCAATGCCTTGCTGGTGGTAAACAACGGTGTGCGGCATGGGCCGGCGCAAAACCCGGACTACACGCGAGAGGTGTTGCGCGAAGTCGCTCTGAAGACGCAGGTGGCCGTGGTCATGATCAGCGATGTGCCCAATCAGTACGTGACCTTCAGCGATAACGAGAAGCCCTTGCGCGAGGATGACGCCGTTGCCCATACCTGGGCTCATGCGCTACGCGGCGCCGTGCCGGAATTGCCACTGCACGTGCCGATGGCCGCGGCGGCAAGCCGGGCGATGGATCTGGCTGAGCAGGAGCTGGCAAAGCAAGGGCTTACGGTGGACCGCTTCATTATCACAGGTGCCTCAAAGCGCGGCTGGAGCGCGTGGCTCACGGCCTTGGCCGATGAACGGGTGATGGCCATCGTGCCAAGTGTGATCGATGTGGCGGACACCTCTGGCATGCTGGCCGGATTGCGCAAGCGCTATGGTGGTCACTGGCCCCTGGCGCTGGGTCCCTACCAGCAGGCTGGTGTTCTGCAGCAACTGGGCACCCCAGCTTTCGATCAGCTGATGGCGACGATGGACCCGATGCAGTACCTGAACGAGAAGGGGCAGCGTCTGGCGATTCCCAAATACCTGGTTTCCGCCAGTGGTGATGATTTTTTCGCCCCTGACCCGATTACTGATTATCAGCAGCGCCTGCCGGGCCAGACCAGCCTCAGGGTGCTGCCGAATTCGGACCATGGTGGGGTGCGTCAGGCGGTAGTCAGCACCCTGGTGCCTGCGCTGACGCGCTTGCGCGATGGCACACCTTTGCCAAGCGTGCAGGTGTCCTCCAGCGGGTATGGCGGGCAGATGAGCGTCGACTTCTCTGAGCCGCCAGTGGCGGTGAAGGTGTGGACGGCGAGCAACAGCCAGGACCGTGACTTCCGTTTTGCCTGCGGGGTGCGCTACCAATCCGAGACGCTCGCTCCGATGCAGCGCTTCACCCTGCAGCGCACGCCGCCAGCGGTGGGATGGCAGGCGCAGTTCGTCGAAGCGAAGTTTGCTGATGGCTTTATCGCTACCAGCCCGGTCAGCGTGCTGCCGCAGACCTATCCCGAACATCCACCAGCGGAGCAGGGTGGTGCGTGCAGGAGCTTTCCCTCTGGCGGAAAGTAGAAATCCGGCTTGGCACATAATTGGCCAGCAGTGGCCACTTTGCGGCCCTTCGCGGGCTTGCCCGCTCCCACAGGTGTGTCGCTGAACCCATGATTTGCGCGACCCTTGTGGGAGCGGGCAAGCCCGCGAAGAGGCCCTTGAAGGCTAGCGATCAGCGCCCGACCACCTTGGGCTTGTACGCACAATACCCCGGCCGCGGCCCGACCTTGGGGTGGTTGCGGCAGGTATCCGGCCGCTTGTCATAAATGGTGCACAGCCGGCTTTTACGATCCAGGTACAGGCAGTCATCATTGCTCATCCGGGTCAGGGTGAAGATCCCCGACTTCTGGTTGAAGCGTTCGATGATGCCGTCCTTCTGCAGGCGCTTGGCGATGTTCTTCGGCGGTTCGTCTTTCTCGAACTCGTCGACCACGCCGATACGGATCAGATCCTTGATCTTCACCTCCACCGGCAGGGTGCAGCAGGTCGAATGGCAGCCATGGCACATGTTGCTGGTGTAGCGCTGCCAGGTCTCCAGGCGGTCGACTTCGGCCGCGGCGATCAGGGTCGTTTTCATCGTTATGGGGGTGTATCACGGTCTTGGGGCGCGCGATCATACCGGAATTGTTCAATTTATGAACAACCTTTTGCCGGAATCGCAGAGTGGGCATGAAAACTGCGAACGCTAACTGTCACTCCCTGTCGAAGGGTCTAGGCTCAACAGTCTCCCTCCGCTTTCGTCAACTTGCCCGAGGATGCCGCATGTCCCAGGAACCCAAAGCTCGTGACGCCGAGGTGGCCGAATTTCGCGCCGCTGTACTGGACAAGCTGACCTACGCGGTCGGCAAGGACCCGGAGCACGCTTTCGACCACGACTGGTTCGAAGCCATCGCACTGGCCGCGCGCGATCACATGGTCGATCACTGGATGGACCACACCCGCCAGGCTTATCGCCGCAGCCAGAAGCGGGTCTATTACCTTTCCCTCGAATTCCTCATCGGCCGCTTGCTGTACGACAGCCTGAGCAACCTGGGCCTGCTCGACATTGCCCGCGACGCACTGGAAGGGCTGGACGTGGACCTGGAGCGCATCCGCCTGCTCGAGCCCGATGCCGCGCTGGGCAACGGTGGCCTGGGCCGCCTGGCGGCGTGCTTCATGGAGAGCATGTCGACCCTGGGCATCGCTGCTCACGGTTATGGCATCCGCTACGAGCACGGGCTGTTTCGCCAGGCCATGGTCGATGGCTGGCAGCAGGAGCAGACCGAGAACTGGCTGGACTTCGGCAACCCCTGGGAGTTCGAGCGCGCCGAGGTGATCTACCCGATCAGCTTTGGCGGCAGCGTCGAAACGGTGCACGACACCCACGGCCAGCAGCGCCAGGTGTGGTGGCCGGGCGAGACCGTGCGAGCGGTGGCTTATGACACCCCGGTAGTCGGTTGGCGCGGGGCCAGCGTGAATACCCTGCGCCTGTGGCGTGCGCGGGCGCTGGAAGAGCTGCACCTGGAACGCTTCAATGCCGGTGACCACCTGGGTGCGGTAGCCGAGGTGGCGCGGGCCGAGAGCATTTCGCGGGTGCTGTACCCGGCCGACAGCACCGAGGCGGGCCAGGAACTGCGCCTGCGCCAGGAGTACTTCTTCGTCTCGGCTTCGTTGCAGGACTTGCTGCGCCGCCACCTGAACATGCACGACAACCTACTCAACCTGCCGGATGCGGCGGCCATCCAGCTCAACGACACCCACCCGTCGATCGCCGTGGCCGAGCTGATGCGCCTGCTGGTCGACCAGCATGAAATCCCCTGGGATACCGCCTGGGAGCTGACCGTCGGCACCCTGGCCTACACCAACCACACCTTGCTGCCCGAAGCCCTGGAAACCTGGCCGGTGGCGCTGATGGAACGCATGCTGCCGCGGCACATGCAGATCATCTACCTGATCAACGCCTACCACATCGACGCGCTGCGGGCGAAAGGCCTGCACGACTTCGACGTGCTGCGGGCCGTGTCGCTGATCGAAGAAGACAACGGCCGCCGGGTGCGCATGGGCAACCTGGCGTTCCTCGGTTCGCACAGCGTCAACGGTGTGTCGGCGCTGCACAGCAAGCTGATGAAAAGCACGGTGTTCTCCGAGCTTCACAAGCTCTACCCGCAACGGATCAACAACAAGACCAATGGCATTACCTTCCGCCGCTGGCTGTACCAGTCCAACCCGCAGCTGACCGCCATGCTGGTCGAGGCGCTGGGCCCTGAGTTGCTGGACGATCCGGAAGGGCGCCTGGTCAATCTGGTGCCGTTCGCCGACAAGAGCGGCTTCCGCAAGCAGTTCGCCGCGCAGCGCCTGCACAGCAAGCGTGCCCTGGCCAGCATCATCCAGGACCGCCTGGGCGTTACAGTGAACCCCGAAGCGCTGTTCGATGTGCAGGTCAAGCGCATTCACGAATACAAGCGCCAGTTGCTGAACCTGCTGCACACCGTGGCGCTGTACCAGGCCATGCGCAACGACCCCGGTACCGACTGGGTGCCGCGGGTGAAGATTTTCGCCGGCAAGGCCGCGGCCAGCTATCACCAGGCCAAGCTGATCATCAAGCTGGCCAACGACATTGCCCGGGTGGTGAACAACGACCCCACCGTGCGCGGCCTGCTGAAGGTGGTATTCCTGCCCAACTACAACGTCAGCCTGGCTGAAAGCATCATCCCGGCGGCGGACCTTTCCGAGCAGATTTCCACCGCCGGTTACGAAGCCTCCGGCACCAGCAACATGAAGTTCGGCCTGAACGGCGCGCTGACCATCGGCACTTTGGATGGTGCCAATGTCGAGATGAGCGAGCAGGTGGGTACCGAAAACATGTTCATCTTCGGCCTTACCGCGCAGCAGGTGGAGGCCAGACGGCGCGATGGGGACTTTGGCGCCAGTGCGGCGATTGCCGCGTCCAGCCGCCTGAACGATGTGTTGCAGGCTGTTCGCAGCGGGGTGTTCTCGCCGGACGACCCGTCGCGCTATAGCGCGCTGATCGACGGGCTGGTGGCTCATGACCGCTTCCTGGTGTGTGCCGATTTCGATGCCTACTGGGATGCCCAGCGACGGGTCGAGGAGCTTTGGCACACGCCGCAGGAATGGTGGCGCATGGCGGTGCTGAATACCGCGCGGATGGGCTGGTTCTCCTCGGACCGGACCATTCGGGAATATGCCAGCGAGATCTGGAAGGCTTTGGATTGAGGTAAGCCTGTGCCGGCCTCTTCGCGGGCACGCCCGCTCCCACATGGACTGCACAAGGTTTCCAGGGTTGTGCAACTCCTGTGGGAGCGGGCGTGCCCGCGAATGGGCCCACAACCAGACCACCGGCCTGGCGCGCGCTGAACTACCGACCTATTGTGCCGTCTGAGAGCCGTGGCGAGTCTCATCACTCGCTAGCCCGCAACTCTCCCTGTAAACTGCGGGGGTTTTTATCCCCCAATCCTTTCGGAGCCATACATGTCCCGCGTTACCCTGAGTCGCTATCTGATTGAGCAGACCCGCAGCAACAATACCCCTGCCGATCTGCGCTTCCTGATCGAAGTGGTGGCGCGTGCGTGCAAGGAAATCAGCCATCACGTGTCCAAAGGCGCCCTTGGTGGTGTGCTGGGCAGCATGGGCACTGAAAACGTGCAGGGCGAAGTCCAGAAGAAACTGGACGTGATTTCCAACGATATCCTGCTGGAAGCCAACGAGTGGGGCGGCCACCTGGCCGGCATGGCTTCCGAAGAAATGGACAACGCCTACCAGATCCCGGGCAAGTACCCGAAAGGCGCCTACCTGCTGGTCTTCGACCCGCTGGACGGCTCGTCCAACATCGACGTCAACGTTTCGGTCGGCACCATCTTCTCGGTACTGCGTTGCCCTAACGAATACCTGAGCCAGAACGAAACCCTGAACGAAAATGCCTTCCTGCAGCCAGGCACCCAGCAGGTCGCCGCCGGTTACGCCATCTACGGCCCGCAGACCATGCTGATCCTGACCCTGGGCAACGGCGTCAAGGGCTTCACCCTGGACCGCGAACTGGGCAGCTTCGTCCTCACCCACGAAAACATCCGCGTGCCGGAAAGCACCGCAGAGTTCGCCATCAACATGTCCAACCAGCGCCACTGGGAAGCCCCGGTTCAGCGCTACGTGGGCGAACTGCTGGCAGGCGAGACCGGCCCGCTGAAGAAGAACTACAACATGCGCTGGATCGCCTCGATGGTGGCCGACGTACACCGCATCCTGACCCGTGGCGGCCTGTTCATGTACCCACGTGACGCCCGCGAGCCGAGCAAGCCGGGCAAACTGCGCCTGATGTACGAAGCCAACCCGATGTCCTTCATCATCGAACAGGCCGGCGGCGCCTCCACCAACGGTTACGATCGCATCCTCGACATCCAGCCAGAAAGCCTGCACCAGCGTGTGTCGGTAATCCTGGGCTCGAAGGAAGAGGTCGAGCGCGTCACCGCCTACCACAAGGAGTAAGTCATGCTCGCACCTTGGCAGCCGTTGCTGGAGTGGTGGTTCGGTTGGGGCACCAGTCCCCAGGCCGTGGCTGACGAGAAGAGCACGCTGTGGTTCGGCAAGCATCATGATGCCGAGGCCCATGCGCTGTTTGGCGAGCTGGTCGAGCATGCCCTGGCGGGTGGGCTCGACGAGTGGCAGCAAAGCCCGCAGGGCTGGCTGGGCCTGCTGATCCTGCTGGACCAGCTGCCGCGCATGATCCATCGCGACACGCCGCGTGCCTTCGAGGGCGACCGGCGTGCCCAGGTGGTGGCGATGCAGGGTTTGCAGAAGAACTGGGATTACCAGCTGTTGCCGATCCAGCGGGTGTTCGTGCTGCTGGTGCTGGAGCATGCCGAGGTGCTGGACTGGCAGAACCTGTGCGTCGAGCGCTACCAGGTGCTGCTGGACGAGCAGCCCGAAGCCAACCGCCGGTTGTTCGAAGGCTTCCTCGACTACGCCGAGCAGCACCAGCGGGTAATTGCCCGTTTCGGGCGCTTCCCGCACCGCAACCTGGTGCTGGAGCGGCCGAGTACCAGCGAAGAGATGGACTTTTTGCTGGAGCCTGGGTCCAGGTTCTGAGGTTTCGTGGCCTGCTGCGCAGGCCGTCGCAACGCAAGGCCGCTCCTTCACGGAGCGGCCTTTTTGTTTGGGCGGGGTAATTCTTTGTGATTAATCGCACAGTAGTGGCCATCCGACCAATGGCGTAGGGGTAGAGGAGGGAGGTCAGGGAACCTGGGAGGGTTTTTACCGTCGAAGGTCACTGCAGGCCACTCGCCTGTATCCCCTGTCCAGGAGTGTCCTTCATGTCGTTGCGTTCCCTCGCCCTGTTGTCGCTGTGCGTCGTCCTGACTGCCTGCAGCAAGATCAACCAGGAAAACTATTCCAAGATCAAGGCCGGTATGAACAAGGCCGAGGTCGAGCAGTTGCTCGGCACGCCGACCGAGTGCTCTGGCGCGCTGGGGATGAGCAGCTGCACCTGGGGGGACGAGAAGAGCTTCATCAGTGTGCAATACGCGGCTGACAAGGTGCTCATGTATTCAGGGCAGGGTCTCAAATGAGGCACCTGTATCTGCTGATGGGGGTATGCCTGGCGCTGCTGCTGGGCGGTTGTGCCGGCTCCGTGCATGACCCGCTGGCGCCGAAAACCGCGGGCAACATCGACCTCAAGCGCTACCAGGGCAAGTGGTACGAGTTGGCGCGCCTGCCGATGCGCTACCAGACTGGCTGCGAGCAGTCCGAAGCGCACTACAACCTCCGGCTCGATGGTAGCCTCGGCGTGCTCAACCGCTGCCGCACCATGGGTGATGAATGGCTGCGCGCCGAAGGGCATGCGAACATCCAGGAGCCAGGGCACACCGACAAATTGTGGGTCGAGTTCGACAACTGGTTCACCAAGCTGGTGCCAGGGGTGGCGAGGGGCGAGTACTGGATTCTGTATGTGGATGATCGCTACCGCACGGCGGTGGTCGGCAGCCCGGACCGCAAGCACTTGTGGCTACTATCGCGTACGCCGACGCTACCAGCCTGGGAGCGCGAGAACCTGATGTCCAAGGCCCGGCAGCAGGGGTATGACACCAGCCGGCTGATCTGGCGGGCATCGGACCAGCAGATCGTCAAGAGGCACTGAATTTCTGGGGGTTGCCTTGCAACCCATCGCGGGCACGCCCGCTCCCACAGGTTCTGAGCTAAACGCTGTGGGAGCGGGCGTGTCGGGGCGCCGAACCGCCGCGAAGGGCTGCAAAGCAGCCCCAATACACTCAACCCAAAAGCTGTCGCAACACCTCGGCAAACGCCTGCGCGCTTTGCTCTTCCTGCGCATGCCGCCCCTGGCGCACCACCCACTGCCCATTCACCATCACATCCCGCACCTGGCGATCGCCGCCGGCAAACAGCCAGCGGTTGAGAATCGCATCCCCATCGGCCATGGCGATGTAAGGGTCCTGCCCATCGAGCACCAGCCAGTCGGCGCGCTTGCCCACGGCCAGTTCCCCGACCGCCTGCCCCAGCGCCTGCGCGCCGCCCGCCAGGGCAGCGTCATACAGCGTGCGCCCGACCATCGGCTGGTCGCCGCGATACAGGCGGTTACGCCGCTGGTCGCGCAGCCGCTGGCCGTATTCCAACCAGCGCAGTTCCTCCACCACGCTCAGCGACACATGGCTGTCCGAACCAATGCCCATGCGCCCACCCTGCGCCAGGTAGTCCACTGCCGGGAAAATCCCGTCGCCCAGGTTGGCCTCGGTGGTCAGGCACAGCCCGGCTACCGCGCCACTGCGGGCCATGGCGGTGACTTCATCCGGCTCGGCATGGGTGGCATGCACCAGGCACCAGCGTGGGTCCACGTCCACGTGCTCGTACAGCCACTGCAGCGGGCGCAGGCCGCTCCAGGCCAGGCAGTCGTCGACTTCCTTCTGCTGCTCGGCGATATGGATATGCACCGGGCACTGCTTGTCGCTGGCTGCCAGCACTTCGGCGATCTGCCCGGGCGTCACGGCGCGCAGCGAATGGAAGCACAGACCCAGTTGCTGCGCGGGTTGCGCAGCCAGCAGCGGGGCCAGCTGCGCTTGCAGTTGCAGGTACTGTTCGGTGGAGTTGATGAAGCGCCGTTGCCCATCATTCGGGGCTTGGCCGCCGAAGCCTGCGTGGCTGTACAGCACCGGCAGCAAGGTCAAACCAATGCCGCTGTCGGCTGCAGCCGCGCTGATGCGGCGAGACAGTTCGGCCGGGTCGGCGTAGGCCTTGCCGGCCTGGTCATGGTGCACGTAGTGGAACTCGGCGACCGAGGTGTAGCCCGCCTTGAGCATCTCGATGTACAGCTGACGGGCGATGACCTGCAGCTGCTCCGGGCTGATCTGGCCGACCAGGCGATACATCAGGTCGCGCCAGGTCCAGAAACTGTCGTTGGGGTTGCCGGCGACTTCCGCCAGCCCCGCCATGGCGCGCTGGAAGGCATGCGAGTGCAGGTTGGGCATGCCGGGCAGCAGCGGGCCGGCCAGCCGCTCGGCGCCTTCGGCCGAGGCACCCGGTTCGATGCGGGCCACATGGCCATCACTGGTGACCTCGATGCGGACATGGCTGGCCCAGCCCGTGGGCAGCAGGGCGCGTTCGGCGAAGTAGGCGGACATCGGTGAAAATCCTGTTATTGTTAACTTGTATATACATATACAGGCGTTTGCCTGCCGGGTAAACTGCGGCAAGCTACCGCTCATTCCATTTGCACAAGGATCCAACGCCGTGCCGACACCACCTGTCTCCGCGCTGGTTGCCCAGATGGGCGAGGGCCCGGCTCCGCTGTACGCCCGGGTCAAACAGATGATCATCCAGCAGATCGACAACGGCAGCTGGCCACCGCATCACCGAGTGCCCTCGGAGAGCGAACTGGTCAGCGAGCTGGGCTTCAGCCGCATGACCATCAACCGCGCCCTGCGCGAACTTACCGCCGAAGGCCTGCTGGTGCGCATGCAAGGGGTCGGTACCTTCGTGGCCGAGCCCAAGGGGCGTTCGGCGTTGTTCGAGGTCAACAACATCGCCGACGAAATTGCCGCGCGTGGCCACCAGCATAGCTGCCAGGTGATCACCCTCACCGAGGAAACGGCTGGTTCCGAGCGGGCCCTGGCCCTGGACATGCGCGAAGGCCAACGGGTGTTCCACTCGCTGATCGTGCATTTCGAGAACGGCGTGCCGGTGCAGATCGAGGACCGCTACGTCAATGCGGCGATCGCCCCCGATTACCTCAAGCAGGACTTCACCCGGCAGACGCCTTACGCCTACCTGTCGCAGGTGGCGCCGCTGACCGAGGGTGAGCACGTGGTCGAGGCAATCCTGGCCGAGCCGGAAGAATGCCGCCTGTTGCAGATCGAGCGGGGCGAGCCCTGCCTGCTGATCCGCCGTCGCACCTGGTCCGGCCGCCAGCCGGTGACCGCCGCGCGGCTGATCCACCCCGGTTCCCGTCATCGCCTGGAAGGACGTTTCAGTAAATGAGTCAGCTGCAGTTGTTGCGTGCGCAGGGCTACCCGCGCATGCCGTGGAAGAACGGTGGCGGTTTCACCGAAGAGATTACCCGCGACAGTGGCGAAGGCCTGGACGGCTTTGGCTGGCGCTTGTCGATTGCCGATATTGAGGAGTCCGGCGGGTTTTCCACCTTCGCCGGCTACCAGCGGATCATCACCGTGCTGCAGGGTGACGGCATGCGCCTGCTGGTCGACGGCCAGGCCAGCAGGCCTTTGCTGCCGTTCGATGCCTTCGCCTTCAGTGGCGAGAGCCAGGTCAGCTGCAAGCTGCTGGGCGGGGCGATCCGCGATTTCAACCTGATCTATGCACCGCAGCGCTACCGGGCACGGTTGCAGTGGTTCGATGGCACCAGCCGCTTGTACAGTTCGGCGTCGACGGTGTTGCTGTTCGCTGCCAGCAGCCAGGTCGAGGTGGGCATTGCCGGGCGCGAGACGCAGCGGTTGGGGTTGTATGACTGCCTGCGGCTGGAGGGCAATGACCAGTTGCTCGGGTTGGATGTGCAGGGGCGGTTCTGCCTGATCGAACTCGTTTCACGTTGAGATAGCCGGGGGCTGCTGCGCAGCCCTTCGCGGGCTTGCCCGCTCCCACAGGTACAGCGCACGCCTTGAAGGCAGTGGAGCTCTCTGTGGGAGCGGGCAAGCCCGCGAAGGGCCGCGCAGCGGCCCCATTTCTTTTGCCGCTCAGCGGAAAAGTCCAATTATTTTGGTTGTCCATGCTTGTACATACAAGTAAAGGTGTGTTTGTATATCTACCACGACATACCCGCCCGCGGACGACCGCAGAGGACCTTTCCCGTGACCGACAACAACAAATACCGTGACGTTGAAATCCGTGCCCCACGTGGCAACAAGCTGACTGCCAAAAGCTGGCTGACCGAAGCGCCACTGCGCATGCTGATGAACAACCTCGATCCACAGGTCGCGGAAAACCCGAAAGAACTGGTGGTGTACGGCGGTATCGGCCGCGCTGCCCGTAACTGGGCGTGCTACGACAAGATCGTCGAGACCCTGACCCGCCTGGAAGACGACGAAACCCTGCTGGTGCAGTCGGGCAAGCCGGTCGGCGTGTTCAAGACCCACAGCAACGCCCCGCGCGTACTGATCGCCAACTCCAACCTGGTGCCGCACTGGGCCAACTGGGAGCACTTCAACGAACTGGACGCCAAGGGCCTGGCCATGTACGGCCAGATGACCGCCGGCAGCTGGATCTACATCGGCAGCCAGGGCATCGTCCAGGGCACCTACGAAACCTTCGTCGAAGCCGGCCGCCAGCATTACGGCGGCAGCCTGAAAGGCAAGTGGGTACTGACCGCCGGCCTGGGCGGCATGGGCGGTGCCCAGCCACTGGCCGCCACCCTGGCCGGTGCCTGCTCGCTGAACATCGAATGCCAGCAGAGCCGCATCGACTTCCGTCTGGAAACCCGCTACGTCGACGAGCAGGCCACTGACCTCGACGACGCCTTGGCACGCATTGCCAAGTACACCGCCGAAGGCAAGGCCATCTCCATCGCCCTGCACGGCAACGCTGCTGAAATCCTGCCAGAGCTGGTCAAGCGTGGCGTGCGCCCGGACATGGTCACCGACCAGACCAGCGCCCACGACCCGCTGAACGGTTACCTGCCAGCCGGCTGGACCTGGGAACAGTACCGCGACCGTGCGCAGACCGAGCCGGCTGCAGTGGTCAAGGCCGCCAAGCAGTCGATGGCCGTGCACGTGCAAGCCATGCTCGATTTCCAGAAGCAGGGTGTTCCGACCTTCGACTATGGCAACAACATCCGCCAGATGGCCAAGGAAGAAGGCGTGGCCAATGCCTTCGACTTCCCGGGCTTCGTGCCGGCCTACATCCGCCCGCTGTTCTGCCGTGGCATCGGCCCGTTCCGCTGGGCGGCGCTGTCCGGTGATGCCGAAGACATCTACAAGACCGACGCCAAGGTCAAGGAACTGATCCCCGACGACGCCCACCTGCACCGCTGGCTGGACATGGCTCGCGAGCGCATCAGCTTCCAGGGCCTGCCGGCACGTATCTGCTGGGTTGGCCTGGGCCTGCGCGCCAAGCTGGGCCTGGCGTTCAACGAAATGGTACGCAGCGGCGAGCTGTCGGCACCGATCGTGATCGGCCGTGACCACCTGGACTCCGGTTCGGTGTCCAGCCCCAACCGTGAAACCGAAGCCATGCGTGACGGTTCCGACGCCGTCTCCGACTGGCCGCTGCTCAACGCCCTGCTGAACACCGCCGGCGGTGCTACCTGGGTTTCGCTGCACCACGGTGGTGGCGTGGGCATGGGCTTCTCCCAGCACTCTGGCATGGTCATCGTCTGCGACGGTACCGATGAAGCCGCCGAGCGTATCGCTCGCGTGCTGACCAACGACCCAGGGACCGGTGTGATGCGTCATGCCGATGCCGGTTACGACATCGCCATCGAGTGCGCCAAGGAGCAGGGTCTGGACCTGCCGATGATCACTGGCTGATCGCCACGCTTTGGATCGCACCCCACAAGGGGTGATACTGAACAACAAGAAGGAGCACGCAGGCACTCACAAACGGGCCTGCGGCTCCACGCGATTGGAGTAGTGAAGTGACCGAATTGACCCTCAAGCCCGGCACCCTGACCCTGGCCCAGCTGCGCGCCATCCATGCCGCGCCTGTGCGCCTGCAACTGGACGCCAGCGCCGCGCCGGCCATCGACGCCAGCGTTGCCTGCGTCGAGCAGATCATTGCCGAAGACCGTACCGCCTACGGCATCAACACCGGTTTCGGCCTGCTGGCCTCGACCCGCATCGCCAGCCACGACCTGGAAAACCTGCAGCGCTCGCTGGTGCTGTCCCATGCCGCCGGTGTCGGCGCGCCGCTGGATGACGACCTGGTGCGGCTGATCATGGTGCTGAAGATCAACAGCCTCAGCCGTGGCTTCTCCGGCATCCGTCGCAAGGTCATCGACGCGCTGATCGCCCTGGTCAACGCCGAAGTCTACCCGCACATCCCGCTGAAGGGTTCGGTGGGCGCCTCCGGCGACCTCGCCCCGCTGGCGCACATGTCGCTGGTGCTGCTGGGTGAAGGCAAGGCCCGCTACAAGGGCCAGTGGCTGCCAGCCACCGAAGCCCTGGCCGTGGCCGGCCTCGAGCCGCTGACCCTGGCCGCCAAAGAGGGCCTGGCCCTGCTCAACGGCACCCAGGCGTCCACCGCCTATGCCCTGCGTGGCCTGTTCCAGGGTGAAGACCTGTACGCCGCTGCCATCGCCTGCGGCGGCCTGAGCGTCGAAGCCGCACTGGGCTCGCGCTCGCCGTTCGATGCGCGCATCCACGAAGTGCGTGGCCAGCGCGGCCAGATCGACACCGCTGCCTGCTTCCGTGACCTGCTGGGCGACTCCAGCGAAGTGTCGCTGTCGCACAAGAACTGCGACAAGGTCCAGGACCCGTACTCGCTGCGCTGCCAGCCGCAGGTCATGGGCGCCTGCCTGACCCAGCTGCGCCAGGCCGCCGAGGTACTGGGCATCGAAGCCAACGCCGTGTCGGACAACCCGCTGGTGTTCGCTGCCGAAGGTGACGTGATTTCCGGCGGTAACTTCCACGCCGAGCCGGTGGCCATGGCCGCCGACAACATCGCCCTGGCCATCGCTGAAATCGGCTCGCTCAGCGAGCGCCGTATCTCGCTGATGATGGACAAGCACATGTCCCAGCTGCCGCCGTTCCTGGTGGAAAACGGCGGGGTCAACTCGGGCTTCATGATCGCCCAGGTCACCGCTGCTGCCCTGGCCAGCGAGAACAAGGCCCTGTCGCACCCGCACAGCGTCGACAGCCTGCCGACCTCGGCCAACCAGGAAGACCACGTGTCGATGGCCCCGGCTGCCGGCAAGCGCCTGTGGGAAATGGCCGAAAACACCCGTGGCGTGCTGGCCATAGAATGGCTGGGCGCCTGCCAGGGCCTGGACCTGCGCAAGGGCCTGAAGACCTCGGCCAAGCTGGAGCAGGCGCGCCAGGCGCTGCGCAGCGAAGTGCCGCACTACGACCGTGACCGTTTCTTCGCGCCCGACATCGAAAAGGCCGTGGAACTGTTGGCCAAGGGTCGCCTGACCGGCCTGCTGCCGGCTGGTGTGCTGCCAAGCCTGTAATGCCCCCAGGGGCCGCTGTGCGGCCCATCGCCGGCAAGCCGGCTCCCACAGATGGAGATGCGACACACCATCTCTGTGGGGGCTGGCTTGCCGGCGATTGGGCTGCAAGGCAGCCCCCCTCGATCTCACGACCACAAAAACAATTTAAGGACGTGACATGCAACAAGCTCAAGGTCTAAAGCGCGGGCTAAGTGCCCGCCACATCCGTTTCATGGCCCTCGGTTCCGCCATCGGCACTGGCCTGTTCTACGGTTCCGCCTCGGCCATCCAGATGGCCGGCCCGGCTGTGCTGCTGGCCTACCTGATCGGCGGCGCCGCCGTGTTCATGGTCATGCGCGCCCTCGGCGAAATGGCTGTGCACAACCCGGTCGCCGGCTCGTTCGGCCACTACGCCAGCACCTACCTCGGCCCCATGGCCGGCTTCATCCTCGGCTGGACCTACGCCTTCGAGATGGTCATCGTCGCCATCGCCGACGTCACTGCCTTCGGTATCTACATGGGCTTCTGGTTCCCGGAAGTGGCCCGCTGGATCTGGGTGCTGGGCATCGTCTTCCTGATCGGCGGCCTCAACCTGTGCAACGTCAAGGTCTTTGGCGAAATGGAATTCTGGCTGTCGCTGCTCAAGGTCGGCGCCATCGTGGCGATGATCCTGGCCGGCCTCGGCATCATGGCCTTCGGCTTCAGCCAGGTAGGCACCGGGCAGGCCGTGGGTGTCAGCAACCTGTTCGACCACGGCGGCTTCATGCCCAATGGCGTGGGTGGCCTGATCGCTTCCTTTGCCGTGGTGATGTTCGCGTTCGGCGGCATCGAGATCATCGGCGTCACCGCCGGTGAGGCCAAGGACCCGCAGCGGGTCATCCCCAAGGCGATCAACGCCGTGCCGCTGCGCATCCTGCTGTTCTACGTACTCACCCTGTTCGTGCTGATGTGCCTGTTCCCATGGCCGCAAATCGGCAGCCAGGGCAGCCCGTTCGTGCAGATCTTCAGTAACCTGGGCATCGGCTCTGCCGCTGCGGTGCTGAACATCGTGGTGATTTCCGCCGCGATCTCGGCCATCAACAGCGACATCTTCGGCGCCGGCCGCATGATGTACGGCCTGGCCCAGCAAGGCCACGCGCCGCGCGGCTTCAGCAAGCTGTCGAAGCACGGCGTGCCGTGGATGACCGTGGTGGTGATGGGTGCTGCGCTGCTGATCGGCGTGCTGCTCAACTACCTGATCCCGGAGAACGTGTTCCTGCTGATCGCCTCGATCGCCACCTTTGCCACCGTGTGGGTGTGGCTGATGATCCTGCTCACCCAAGTGGCCATGCGCCGCAGCATGAGCCGTGAACAAGTGGCCCAGCTACAGTTCCCGGTACCGTTCTGGCCTTACGGCCCGGCCATGGCCATTGCGTTCATGGTGTTCATCTTTGGCGTGCTCGGTTACTTCCCGGATACCCAGGCGGCACTGCTCGTCGGCGTGGTCTGGGTGGTGTTCCTGGTGGCGTCCTACCTGCTGTGGTGCAAGCCGCGCGCAGGGCAGGGCAAACCGGTAGCGGAACCGGCCGAGCTGCACCGCTAAGTACAGGAGTCAATGTATGAGAACCGTCTGGCAGCACTGCCATGTGGCAACCATGGCCGAGGGCCGTTACTCGGCCATCGAGGACGCGGCCATCGTCACCAACGCCGGGCTGATCGAGTGGATCGGCCCACGCGTCGAGCTGGCGTCGGTCGATGCCGAGCGTACGGTGGACCTGGGCGGCGCTTGGGTCACCCCGGGGCTGATCGACTGCCACACCCACGCGGTGTTCGGTGGCAACCGCAGCGGTGAGTTCGAGCAGCGCCTGCAGGGCGTGAGCTATGCCGAAATCGCCGCACAGGGCGGTGGCATCGCCAGCACCGTGCGGGCCACCCGCGCGGCCAGCGAAGACGAGCTGTTCGCCAGTGCTCGCCAGCGGGTCCAGGCGCTGATGCGCGATGGCGTGACCACCATCGAGGTCAAGTCCGGCTACGGCCTGGACCTGGCCAACGAGCGCAAGATGCTGCGCGTGGCCCGGCGCCTGGCCGACGAGTTGCCGCTGGCGGTGCGCGCCACCTGCCTGGCAGCCCATGCCTTGCCGCCGGAATACGTCGGCCGGGCTGACGACTACATCGCGCACATCTGCGATGAAATGCTGCCGGCCCTGGCCGCCGAAGGCCTGGTGGACGCAGTGGATGCCTTCTGCGAACACCTGGCGTTTTCCCCGGCCCAGGTCGAGCGGCTGTTTATCAAGGCGCGCGAGCTGGGCCTGCCGGTCAAGCTGCACGCCGAACAGTTGTCGTCGCTGCACGGCTCCAGCCTGGCTGCGCGCTACCAGGCGCTTTCGGCTGACCATCTGGAATTCATGACCGAGGAAGACGCCATTGCCATGGCAAAAGCCGGCACGGTCGCCGTGCTGCTGCCGGGCGCGTTCTACTTCCTGCGCGAAACCCAGCTGCCGCCGATGGACGCCTTGCGCCGCCACGGCGTGAAGATTGCCCTGGCCAGCGACCTCAACCCCGGCACCTCGCCAGGGTTGTCGCTGCGGCTGATGCAGAACATGGGCTGCACCTGCTTCCGCATGACCCCGGAAGAAGCCCTGGCCGGTGTCACCGTGCACGCCGCCACGGCGCTGGGCCTGGGCGACAGCCACGGCTCGCTGGAAGTGGGCAAGGTCGCCGACTTCGTCGCCTGGCAGATCGAACGCCCCGCCGACCTGGCCTACTGGCTGGGCGGCGACCTGCCCAAGCGCGTGGTGCGCAAGGGCCACGAGATTTCCAACTGAGTGAGGCACGATGGACAAGGTACTGAGTTTTCACCAGGGGCGCCTGCCGCTGCTGATCAGCATGCCCCATGCCGGCCTGCAACTGTCGCCGGCGGTAAGAGACGGCCTGGTCGACCAGGCGCGCAGCCTGCCGGACACCGACTGGCATATTCCACGGCTGTATGACTTTGCCCGTGAAATGGGCGCCAGCGTGGTGGCGGCGGAGTATTCGCGCTTCGTCATCGACCTGAATCGGCCGGATGACGACAAGCCGTTGTACGCCGGTGCCACCACTGGCCTGTACCCGGCCACGCTGTTCGATGGCGAGCCATTGTTCAAGGACGGGCTGGTGCCGACAGGCGAGGAGCGCAAGCAGTATCTGGAGCAGATCTGGCGCCCCTACCACGACACGATTCGTCGCGAGCTGGCGCGGCTGCGCGAGCAGTTCGGCTACGCCCTGCTGTGGGACGCCCATTCGATCCGTTCGCTGATCCCGCACCTGTTCGACGGCAAGCTGCCGGACTTCAACCTGGGTACCTTCAACGGCGCCAGCTGCGACCCGGCCCTGGCCGAACGGCTGAAAGAGGTGTGCGCCCAGGCCCAAGGTTACAGCCACGTGCTCAATGGCCGCTTCAAGGGCGGGCATATCACCCGGCATTACGGCGATCCGGCCAACCACATCCATGCGGTGCAGCTGGAGCTGGCGCAGAGCACTTACATGGAAGAAGCCGAGCCGTTCGCTTACCGCGAAGACCTGGCACGGCCGACACAGGAGGTGTTGAAGCAGCTTCTGCAGGCAGTGCTGGACTGGGGCAAGGCGCATTACGGGCGGTGAAGTTCGCCAGTAAGAATGGCGACGCGATGCAGGTTGTTCGCGTCGCCAGTCACTACTGCTCAGTTGTTGTTGATCTGCTTGATGGTAAGTTCGCGCAGTAGCTCCTTCTCTTCCTGCTCCTTGTCATCTTGCAGGCCTTGCTGCAAGTTCAACTCGTCCTGAAGCGAGTGGTCCTTGCTTGCCAGCTCAAGCACCCGCAGGCGGAAACGTGCTTCTATTTCGGCGAAGCGGTCGGCAAATTCGGCTCGCAGACGCGTGGTCCAATCCGTATTCGCCAGCATGTATCCGACCAGTGCATCGCTCAGTTCACTTTTCCGAACCTTTTCCAGCACACTGGATAGCTCGTCCCGCGCCAGGTTCGCAGCACCTCGAAAACGCATGCTATCGGCGATCGGCAGGTCCAGTTCCCTGGCCAGTTCCCGGCGGTAGGCCAGACGTACCGAGACCAGGTCACCCGGGCCAGTCCGTTGGTTGGCCAGCAGCTCCAGCTGTTCGATCCGGAAAAGCTGCAATAGCCGACGACGCAGTGCTTGCAGGGAATCGCCGGCGTCGACCAACAGGCGTTGGCTCATCAGGTACAGTTCAATATTGTTGAACTCCTGCAGCGCTCCGTCATGGCAGGTCTGCGAGCCGGTTACCGGGTCTGGCAATGCCGCTGCGGCGATGCTCTCCATGATCGGGCGTTCGGTTTCGTTGCTTGCAGCCACCACCAGCATCAAGCGCACCCGTTCGCAGAAGGTGGCTTGCGTATTTGGGTCAAGGTATGGGGCGGCATTGTGCAAACGGCCCACCAGACGCAACAGATCACTACCTTCGAGCCGCTCCCAGCAGTCCTGCAATGCGGCATTCTGTGCTTCGCTACCCAGCATCCAGTCCTTCAGCCTGGGCGTATCATCGCCCAGCAGTGGGAAGTGAAGGTGGTCGAGAGATCCTTCGCTGGAAGTATCGAAGAACATCAGGTCGTCGGGGATATCCAAGGCAAAGGAATAGCTGTGCTGGCTGTCCGAGAAGCTGCGTACCCGCAGGATGGTTTCAGGAGGCAGCGGGTTGTCGAACAAGGCGATCGACGAGATTGGCATGGGATTGTTCAGGTTCGTCAGGATGTGCTCGGGCAACTGGGTGATGTTGTTCGAGCTCAGGTCCAGAAGTTCCAATGGCAGCAAACTGTCACACCAGCTGGGCCAGGCTTGGAGGTTCATGTTGGTCAATGCGAGTGACTGCAGGTTGCTGGCCAGCGATGCGGGCACATGGTCGATGTTGCCTGCACGGTTGCCCGACAGGTCCAGCGAGGTCAGGTTTCGCAGCCCTGCGAAAATGTCCATCATGGCCTGGTCGACCTCCAGCCCCATGTTGCGAAACTCCAGGTAGGTGAGTTGGGGAAGGCGAGCCAGGGCAGATGCCAGCGAGGGCATGGCGGCCTGGTGTGCATCGATGGTCAACCGGCTGATGTTAGGGAACCGGCTGAGTAGTTCGTCGAGCTGCGAGGCGCTGCCCCGCAACCGCGTCAGGCTGAGCGCGTGTACGCGGGCGCCGAAGAACGCTGGAAGCCGCCTGGGGAAATGCTCGATGGCCACGTCCTCGAGTTGCAGGCGCAGGTATGACTGGCCCTGCTCCTGTTGTTCCCAGAATTGATCGATCGCTGACGCGATACGTTGCCTGTCCGTCAGTGCGGCCTGGGTCAATGGGTTGCTCGAACTGGATGCCTGGGCCCAGCCATCGATCGCATCGCGCATCTGCCGTCGCTCATCGCGAATGCGTGCGAGTTGTTCGGACATTGCCTCTGGCTGGTCCGTGGTGATGCCCGAGGTGTCGACGCGCTCGTTCAGCAACAATCGCTGCAGGTGAGATTCATTGATGCTGTTGCCTTCCAGCGAGATCACCGGTGGGGTGGTCAGCATGTCCGCTTCATGAAGCAGGAACGAGGGCAAAGACCTGAGATTGTTGTGGCGCAACGACAGGTGGGCAATGCGCGCCAGGGCGTCGCTGCCAATCCCGATCGGCCATTGGGCCAGCTGCATCTGGTCCAGGCCCAGGTAGTCCAGGGTCAACTCATGGAAACTTGGCCTGTTGCTCTGCGCCAGCCGGTTACCACTCAGGTCCAGGTATCTCAATTGGCGAAGCCCTGACAGCAGGTTCAGGTCGCTTTCGGAGAGCGCCATGTTCTGGTTGGTGAGCACCAGTCGTTGCAAGCCTGGCAGGCACTCGGTGATGGTGGGCACGCTGAACAGGAAGGGCGAGGGCGTTGCCCTGGGGTCAAACGGACGGCTGATTTCCAGCGACTCGATCTGCGGCATCTGCCTGAGCAGGCGTTGCAGCAGGCGCTCGTTTTGCGCCCAGCCCGCCAAGGACCCTGACGGTAAGTCGATCAGGCTCAGGCTGCGCACGCGTGCGTTGAAAAAAGCGGGCAAGGTGAGGGGCACATCGGCAAGGGGGACGCGGGCGATACGCAGTTCCGTGGTGGGCCCGGTGCTCTCGTCCAGCGCAGTGTCGTACCAGTGTTGCATGATCGAGTCACGCAGGCTGTCGTAGTCCTGTGCTGCTTGGTCGCTTGCCGGCGAAATGGCTTCACTCCAATCGTCCAGGCTGCTTTGCAGCTCGTTGCGCTGCTCCAGTAGTGTCTGCAAATGTTCGAATATCTGCAGTTGCGTACGGCCGCGGCTGGCAAGTGCCTGCAGAACCTGAGCCGCCGAGCGGCCGGTGCGTTCGGCGAGCCCTGTGGCTTCGATAGCTTCGAACAGCTGCTGGCGGGTGATGCCATGGGTGGCCGGGCCGCCGCCACTGAGTGGGTAGCCCAGGCGGCCATCAGCCAGGCGCATGGGAGAACGGTAGCCTGGGCGTACGGGCTGCATGCCCAGCAGCACCCTCAAGGCCGGGCGAGGCAGCAACGGGCTTTCCTGTACAAGGCGCTGCAGCGCTTGCTGATCGGCGACGTCCATGCTTGCCATGGCCGCTGGCAGTGCCTCGTACAATGCAGCGTAAAGGCTTGAATACACCTTGACCGCCGCGCTGGGCAGGCTTTCGTCGTGGACGATGTACCCTGCCTGGGCATGGGTGATGGTCTTGAATGGGCGGGTGTCCAGTGTGCCTATGGCATGATCCTGGGTCGGCCAGGACATGCGCTGGAGCAGCCGGAGCCTGGTCTGTGCAGGCCAGCCTGGCAAGCGTTCGAGCGTATGCACGATCAACAGGTCGCTATCCCAGTTCGGCACGCTGGACAGGTACAGCCCTTCGCAGGCGCGGGCAAGGCGAATTTGTTGCTGGTAGATGCGGGCCTCTTCGGCAAGGCGCAGTGGTACCTTGCCGTTGTCGAGTATCTGCAGTTCGTTGGCACTGGCCTCGCGCGCCAGCTCATTGGCGACTGCTGACGGCAATTTCGGATACGCCCTCTGGATGGCCTCGGCGCCCGGCGCCAGGTCGCGCGAAAGGCCGGCGTAGGCCCTGGCAAACTCAGCGGGCCGAGTGCTCTCGTCCGCCAGCTGGCGGACCGTTTCGTCCAGCTTGAAACGTTGCAGGGTGTCTTCCAGCAAGGCCGGCAGCCGCTGGCTTTCGGCCAGGGCGCGGCGCAGCTCGTCTTCGTGTACGCCGCTGACGGCGATAATCCGTTGCAGCGTCGGCTCGTCGAAGTGCCCACTCAAGTGGCCGATGCGGCGCAGGAGTGTCATGCCCGACCAACTCAGTGGCTTATCGGTAACGTGCAACCATGCTCCGGCACCGTTGTGCCGCACTGGCGGCTGGTAACGGCGAGGACTTGCAGGGTGTTGCAAACGATATTCACCAGTCGTTGGCGCTTGGCTGACGATGTACTGATTGCCATGCAGTACCAGCCAGCGTTTGCCTTGGTGATGCCGTAGGCCCAGTTCGTCCGGTACCAGATCATGGGGCAGTGTCTCGAAGCTCTGGTAGGACGTGAGGTCGGGTTTCCACAGCCGCATCTGACCATCGGATGTTTCCACGTCTTCCAGTTCTTCGATGAATGAAGGCGTTTCTACAGGAATACGGGTTATCCCTGGCCCCTCATCCTCTGGCTCTTCTACCGCCGGCCCTTCCGAAGCCATGCCGGTTTCGCTGCCCTGCGAGCCTCTCAATGCTTTGGCTGCTGCGCTGAGGGCGGCCATGACGGCCACGTTTTCGATCACATCGAGCAGATAGCCATAGGCCGTATCACGCTCGTCGTTTTCCCAGGCGTCGATCCCTTCATACACCTCATGGGCCAGCTGGGCCAGGCAAACGGCAAGCATTGCCTCGCCAAGCCCCGGCACGAAGAAGCCGGCGATGTTCAAGGCCGTAAGCACACGGCCGGCGATCAGTTCCCGGTGGGCTTGCGTAGTGCGCCGGTCGACGATTTCGGTGGGAGTGGCGTGGAACAGCACATCCTTTTCATGACGCTGGGCCTTCTGGAAAGCCATCACGCCTTGGAAGGCGTGGCTGAAAGGCTTCATGACCGGATACAGGGTGCCGCGCGGGTCCGGAACACGTTCATGCAAGCCGCGGGCACTCCAGGCGAGGGGCATGAGCCGGTCCTTCAGGCGGGTGGTTATCGGCGCCTTGTCGCGGTCGGCGAGGTGCTTGTCCAGGTAGCCGATATCGGCTTGGAGCCTGTCGCGCAATTCGTCGTGCATGGCTTGCTGGCTGGTGAACTCCTTGAGGGGCGTTGTGCTGTCTTCAGGGATGTACAGCGCCACGGCCTGATGCCCTTCAGCTTGCAGGGTAATGAGCACAACGCCGGTCAGCTCGGCTTCCCACAACTCGAGCAAGCTGAATGTCACCGGCGAAGAGGGCGATGGCGCCTGGTCAAGTGGTGTGGCGAGAGCGGCGGAATATAGCGCTTCGCTGATATCGCCCTTGAGGCGCGCGAAATGCAGGGATTGCCGGAATGCCGATACCTCGGCACGCCCCAGGGTTTCATAAACGGCCAGTGCGGCTTCATCGGCGCCGAGTGACGGCGTGGCCGCCGGGTAGTAGATGGCATGTACCTGTTCGTGATACTTGCCGCCGATATCCAGCGTGCGACACAAGTCGGCGAAGTCTTCGGCGGCGATACCCAGTGCATTGGTGATCGGCACGGTGCCCATGAAGCGCCGGTGATCGACGATGACCGACCTCTTGAGCAGGGCGGCGGGCGCGTCCATGCCATGTTCGGCAGCGGCGGCCTGGTCGAAGTTGTGCAAGGCGCAGTGCAGCAGCGAGCGTGTAGCCCGGTCGACGGCCTGGCGGCTGTCGATGGCGTCGGTCGTTTCGATCAGGCGGGCATCGACGAGGTAGGTGTTGCGCACATCCAGGTCAAGCCTGAATCGCTGCTTGATGGCTTCGGTGAGTGTCTTGGTGGCGTGCGCTTCCAGGGTTGGAAGCTTTTCGAACAGCTTGTGCACCTGCACCTGGTGCTCGCGGTGACGTGCGTGCTCTTCCTGCCATGCCTTGGCGACTTCCGGTTGTTGCTGGATTGCCGTCGCCAGCCAGGCAGGGGCTTGATGCCAGTTGCGCATCGCGCTCTGGGTTTCTGGCGGAGCCTGCTTGAGCCAGGTGGGGATTCTGCGCTCGATGGTGGCGTAATGAACACTAGGTACGGCAGTGACTGCAGTTGGCATGACGAGGCCCTTGCTTGATTTGAGGCGAAGGACTATCGCGGGCCTGTCTGAGCTGCTGGAGGTAGATATATGTGCCCTCGAGGTGCGGCGGCATCAGCGCGGGCAGTGCTCAAAGCGCAATTCAGGTTTATGATGGCCCACGGCCGAATAATCCTCACACGGAGTGCGCAATGCAGACCCTGTACCCGCAGATCAAACCCTACGCCCGGCACGATCTGGCCGTGGAAGCGCCGCATGTGCTGTATGTCGACGAAAGCGGCTCGCCAGAAGGTCTGCCGGTGGTATTCATCCACGGCGGCCCGGGCGCCGGTTGCGACGCCCAGAGCCGCTGCTACTTCGACCCGACCCTGTACCGCATCATCACCTTCGACCAGCGCGGCTGTGGCCGCTCCACGCCGCACGCGAGCCTGGAGAACAACACCACCTGGCACCTGGTCGAGGACCTTGAGCGCATCCGCGAGCACCTTGGCATCGACAAGTGGGTGCTGTTCGGCGGCTCGTGGGGTTCCACCCTGGCCCTTGCCTACGCCCAGACCCACCCCGAGCGGGTGCATGGCCTGATCCTGCGCGGCATCTTCCTGTGCAGGCCCCAGGAAATCCAATGGTTCTACCAGGAAGGCGCCAGCCGCCTGTTCCCGGATTACTGGCAGGACTATATCGCGCCGATCCCGCCGGAGGAGCGCGGTGACCTGGTCACGGCCTTCCACAAGCGCCTGACCGGCAACGACCAGATCGCCCAGATGCACGCGGCCAAGGCGTGGTCCACCTGGGAAGGCCGTACCGCCACCCTGCGCCCCAACCCGCTGGTGGTCGACCGCTTCTCCGAGCCGCAGCGTGCACTGTCGATCGCCCGTATCGAATGCCACTACTTCATGAACAACGCCTTCCTCGAGCCGGACCAGCTGATCCGCGATCTGCCGAAGATCGCCCACCTGCCGGCCGTGATCGTGCATGGCCGCTATGATGTGATCTGCCCGCTGGATAACGCCTGGGCGCTGCACCAGGCCTGGCCGAACAGCGAACTGAAGGTGATCCGTGACGCTGGCCACGCGGCTTCCGAGCCGGGCATCACCGATGCCCTGGTGCGTGCCGCCGACCAGATGGCCCGGCGCCTGCTCGACCTGCCCCTGGAAGAAGCATGAGGGGCCTGCTGCAGCGCGTGCGTGGTGCGCGGGTGGAAGTAGCGGGGGAGGTGGTAGGTGCCATCGACCAGGGTTTGCTGGTGCTGGTGGCCGTCGAGCCTGAGGATTCCCGTGAGCAGGCCGACAAGTTGTTGCACAAGCTGTTGAACTACCGGGTGTTCAGCGACGAGCAGGGCAAGATGAACCTGTCGCTCAAGGATGTGGGGGGAGGTTTGTTGCTGGTGTCGCAGTTCACCCTGGCGGCAGACACCCGCAACGGCATGCGCCCGAGCTTCTCGACGGCAGCGCCACCGGCCCTCGGCGCCGAGTTGTTCGACTATCTTTTGCAACAGGCGAAGGCCCAGCACGCCGATGTGGCAAGCGGGCAATTCGGTGCAGACATGCAGGTGCACCTGGTCAATGATGGCCCCGTAACATTTATGTTACAAATGTGAGTGTAAAAAACCCCTTGTTCACAGGAAAACAAGGGGTTTTGTACGATAAATAGTTGTTCCAGCCTGATGCGTTGTCACGCGACCTGCTGGATAATCGCGCGCTGCATGGACCTGCGTTCGCAGGTTCGTTTCACTCTGACTCGAGCATTGTCTGGATCCGTTTGGGGAATCATTACGCCCTCACGGGGTCCGAACAGTGCTCGCCAACCCGGCATTTGTCGCTGGCCGTTGGTTTCATGATCTGTTTTCGGCGAGGGTTGCTCGTGATTGTTAGTCCCCAAAAAGCATCAAGAATCCCCGGTACCGGGCTGCGCAAGGCCCTGATGGCCAGTGTGGCAGTGGTCGGCCTGATGAGCGCGGGCCAGCTGTGGGCATTCAATCTTGACGATGTTGCAGCCAAGGCAAAGGATCTGGCCGGCCAGAAGTACGAAGCACCGAAAAGCAACCTGCCGGCCGTATTCCGCGACATGAAGTTCGCGGACTACCAGAAGATTCATTTCCTGCAGGAAAAGGCCGAGTGGGCCAAGGACAAGACCCCGTTCAAGCTGTCGTTCTATCACCAGGGCATGCACTTCGACACCCCGGTGAAGATCAACCAGGTCACCGCCACCAAGGTCGAGGAAATCAAGTACGACCCGAGCCGTTTCGAGTTCGGTGACGTGCCACACGACCCGGAAACCACCAAGAACCTGGGTTACGCCGGTTTCCGCGTGTTGTACCCGATCAACAAGGCCGACAAGCAGGACGAGATCATGACCCTGCTTGGCGCCAGCTACTTCCGCGTGGTCGGCAAGGGCCACGTGTACGGCCTGTCGGCCCGTGGCCTGGCCATCGACACCGCACTGCCGTCGGGCGAGGAGTTCCCGCGCTTCACCGAGTTCTGGGTCGAGAAGCCCAAGCCGGCCGACAAGCACCTGGTCATCTACGCCCTGCTGGACTCGCCACGCTCCACCGGTGCCTACAAGCTGATCCTGCGTCCAGGCAACGACACCGTGGTCGACGTGCAGTCCCGCGTGTTCCTGCGTGACCATGTCAGCCGCCTGGGCATTGCCCCGCTGACCAGCATGTACCTGTTCGGCCCCAACCAGCCGTCCAAGGTCCTCAACTACCGCCCGGCCCTGCACGACTCCGAAGGCCTGTCGATCCATGCCGGCAACGGCGAATGGCTGTGGCGCCCGCTGAACAACCCGAAACACCTGGCCGTTAGCAACTTCAGCGTCGAGAACCCGCGTGGTTTCGGCCTGATGCAGCGCCAGCGCGCCTTCAGCGACTACGAAGACCTCGATGACAACTACCAGAAGCGCCCGAGCGCCTGGATCGAGCCGAAGGGTGACTGGGGCAAGGGCACCGTCGACCTGGTCGAAATCCCGACCGCCGACGAGACCAACGACAACATCGTGGCCTTCTGGAGCCCGGAGAAGCTGCCTGAGCCAGGCAAGCCATTCGAGTACGCCTACCGCCTGCACTGGACCATCGACGAGCCGAAGTTCCAGGCTTCCGAGCTGGGCTGGGTCAAGCAGACCCTGCGTTCCACCGGCGACGTCAAGCAGTCCAACCTGATCCGCCAGCCAGACGGCAGCGTGGCCTTCCTGGTCGACTTCGCCGGCCCGGCGCTGGCCGCCCTGCCGGAAGACACCGCCGTGCGCAGCCAGATCAGCGTGGGCGACAACGCCGAGGTGGTCGAGAACAACCTGCGCTATAACCCTGAGACCAAGGGCTGGCGCCTGACCCTGCGTTTGAAGGTCAAGGAAGCCAACAAATCGACCGAAATGCGTGCCGCGCTGGTGCGTGACGTGCCGGTCGAAGCCGCCAAGCCTGCCAAGGACGCCAAGCAGGACAAGGCTGCTGCCAAGCAAGCCAAGGCCGATAAAGCTGCCAAGGCCGAACAACCTGCCGCCGATGCGGCGCCCACCAACGGGACCCCGGCCACCACCGAGAAGGTGCTGACCGAGACCTGGAGCTATCAGTTGCCTGCCGATGAGTAACTCAAGCGCAAGGCCGGAATCGCTTCGCGAGTACCTGGCCCACCTACCACTGAGCGACGAGCAACGGGCGGAACTCGCCAGCTGCACGTCATTCAGTGAGCTGCACCAACGCCTGGCGGCCAACCCGGCCGCCAGCTCTGCCGAGGCCGTCCAGGCCTCGGTGGGCCCGCGCCTGACCGTAGGCAGCGCCGCCGAGCTGGAAGACGCCGAAATGCTTGGTGTCGACGGCAGCGGCCGCCTGTGCCTGAAGATCGCTCCGCCGATCAAGCGCACCAAGGTTGTGCCCGAGCCATGGCGTACCAACGTGCTGATCCGCATGTGGCGGCGCATGACCGGCCGCACCAACGCCCCGCAGCCGCCCAAGCGCGAGCTGCCGCCAGCCCGCTGGCGTACGGTCGGCTCGATCCGCCGCTACATACTGCTGGCGCTGATGATTGGCCAGACCATCGTTGCCGGCTGGTACATGAAGGGCATCCTGCCGTACCAGGGCTGGTCGTTCGTGGACTTTGACGAAGTCGTCAACCAGCCGCTGTGGGACACCGTGGTGCAGGTTTGGCCGTATGCCTTGCAGACGTCCATCCTGGTTCTCTTCGGCATCCTGTTCTGCTGGGTATCGGCGGGCTTCTGGACCGCGCTGATGGGCTTCCTCGAGCTGCTCACCGGGCGTGACAAGTACAAGATTTCGGGTAGCAGTGCAGGCAACGAGCCGATCGCGCCTGAGGCGCGTACCGCGCTGGTGATGCCGATCTGCAACGAAGACGTGCCGCGCGTGTTCGCCGGCCTGCGCGCAACGTTCGAGTCGGTGGCCGCCAGCGGCAACCTCGATCGCTTCGACTTCTTCGTGCTCAGCGACACCAACGACACCGACATCGCCGTGGCCGAGCAACAGGCCTGGCTGGACGTGTGCCGCGAAACCAAAGGCTTCGGCCGTATCTTCTACCGCCGCCGTCGGCGCCGGGTGAAGCGCAAGAGCGGCAACCTCGACGACTTCTGCCGTCGTTGGGGCGGCGAATACAAGTACATGGTCGTGCTCGACGCCGACAGCGTCATGAGCGGCGAGTGCCTGAGCAGCCTGGTGCGCCTGATGGAGGCCAACCCGGACGCCGGCATCATCCAGACCGGGCCGAAGGCCTCGGGCATGGACACCCTGTATGCGCGCCTGCAGCAGTTCGCCACCCGCGTGTACGGCCCGCTGTTCACCGCCGGCCTGCACTTCTGGCAGCTGGGCGAGTCGCACTACTGGGGCCACAACGCGATCATCCGCATGAAGCCGTTCATCGAGCACTGCGCCCTGGCGCCATTGCCGGGCAAGGGTGCGTTCGCCGGTGCAATCCTCTCCCACGACTTCGTCGAAGCCGCGCTGATGCGCCGTGCCGGCTGGGGCGTGTGGATTGCCTACGACCTGCCGGGCAGCTACGAAGAACTGCCGCCGAACCTGCTCGACGAGCTCAAGCGCGACCGCCGCTGGTGCCACGGCAACCTGATGAACTTCCGCCTGTTCCTGGTCAAGGGCATGCACCCGGTGCACCGTGCGGTTTTCCTCACCGGGGTGATGTCGTACCTGTCGGCACCGCTATGGTTCCTGTTCCTGGTGCTGTCGACCGCGCTGCTGGCGACCAACACGCTGATGGAGCCGCAGTACTTCATCGAGCCGTACCAGCTCTACCCGCTGTGGCCGCAGTGGCACCCGGAGAAGGCCGTGGCGCTGTTCTCCACCACCATCGTGCTGCTGTTCCTGCCCAAGCTGCTCAGCGTCATTTTGATCTGGGCCAAGGGCGCGACCGAGTTTGGCGGGCGCATCAAGGTCACCCTGTCGATGCTGATGGAGATGCTGTTCTCCATGCTGCTGGCACCGGTGCGCATGATCTTCCACACCCGCTTCGTGCTGGCCGCATTCCTCGGCTGGGCCGCGACCTGGAACTCGCCGCAGCGTGACGACGACTCCACGCCGTGGAGCGAAGCGGTGCGCCGCCATGGCCCGCAGACCCTGCTGGGCATTGCCTGGGCGGCGCTGGTGGCCTGGCTGAACCCGAGCTTCCTGTGGTGGCTGGCGCCAATCGTTGGGTCTCTGGTGCTGTCGATCCCGGTTTCGGTGATCTCCAGCCGCACCCGCCTGGGCCTGGCGGCCAAGGACGAGAAGCTGTTCCTCATCCCCGAGGAATACGCTACTCCGCAGGAGCTGCTGGCCACCGACCAGTACACCCACGAAAACCGCTGGCATGCCCTGCATGACGGCTTCGTGCGGGCTGTGGTCGACCCGCGGCAGAACGCCCTGGCTTGCGCCATGGCCACTGCCCGTCATGGTCAGGCGGCGCCGATCGAGGCTCTGCGCGTCGAGCGCGTGGCCAAGGCGATGGAGGTCGGGCCGCAAGGGCTGGACCTCAATACCCGCCTGGCCCTGCTCAGCGACCCGGTGGCGCTGACCCGCCTGCACGAGCAGGTCTGGGCCGAGCACAATGCGGCGTGGATCAACGTGTGGCGTGCATCGATCAAGAACGACCCGCATTCGCCGCTGTTGCCGCTGCATCCGGAGAATGAAGGCCAACCGGCACTCGTCGGCGCCTGATCGGGCCTATTCGCGGGCACGCCCGCTCCCACGGGGTACTTCACAGCCTTTGAGGCATGCGCTGTACCTGTGGGAGCGGGCGTGCCCGCGAAGCTTTTCAGGGCTCCCACCGATTTTGGCCAACAAAGTCCCCCCCGGCTCTAGGTCCCCGAGCCGCCATGCGTTAGCATCCCTCTCCGATATGACGCATCGGCCGCCACGGCCATGCCAACAATAAGATTCGCTACTTTTCTTGCTAGGGGACTTGGTGATGATCAAGAAATACCTTTCGCGACTGCTGGTCGGTGTCACCGCCCTGGTCGCCGTGACGGCAGCCCAGGCGGGCGCGATCGATGACGCGGTCAAGCGCGGCACCCTGCGGGTGGGCATGGACCCGACCTACATGCCGTTCCAGATGACCAACAAGCGTGGCGAGATCATCGGCTTCGAAGTCGATATCCTCAAAGCCATGGCCAAGTCCATGGGCGTCAAGTTCGAGCCGGTATCCACGGCCTATGACGGCATCATCCCGGCCCTGCTGACCGACAAGTTCGACATGATCGGCAGCGGCATGACCCTGACCCAGGAACGCAACCTGCGCCTGAACTTCAGCGAACCCTTCATCGTGGTTGGCCAGACCCTGCTGATCCGCAAGGAACTGGCAGGCGAGATCAAGTCGTACAAGGACCTGAACAACGAGAAGTACCGCATCACCTCCAAGCTCGGCACCACCGGCGAAATGGTTTCCAAGAAGCTGATCGCCAAGGCCAAGTACCACGGCTACGACAACGAGCAGGAAGCGGTGATGGACGTGGTCAACGGCAAGGCTGACGCCTTCGTCTACGACGCGCCGTACAACGTGGTGGCAGTGGACAAGGCCGGTGCCGGCAAGCTGCTGTTCCTCGAAGAACCCTTCACCTACGAGCCGCTGGCCTTCGGCCTGAAGAAAGGCGACTACGACAGCATCAACTTCATCAACAACTTCCTGCACCAGATCAAGCATGACGGGACCTACGATCGTATTCACGACAAGTGGTTCAAGAACAAGGACTGGCTGAAGGAAATGGAATAAGGCCCAGGCCACAAGCCGGCTTTATGACCCCGACGCGCAGGCAAACCCTGCGCGTTCGTATTTACGGAAGTACCCCACGTGATCAAACACAAGAAAGCCCAGTGGCCCTGGCACGGTTTGACTGCCCTGGTCCTGGTGGGCCTGGCGTTCAGCCTGTACATGGCCACCTCGATGATTTCCTACGAGTGGCGCTGGAACCGCGTACCGCAGTACTTCGCCTACAAGGCCGAGGAAGCACAGCGCGCCGCCGGTTACGGCACCGTGCAGGACATCGTCATCTCTGGCGACAATGCCCGTGTCACGCTGAAAGACGAGAGCGGTGCCGAGCAGGTGCTCGATGTGGACAAGGACAGCCTGCAGCTGGCCCGTGGCGACGATGTTTCCGAAGGCGACCAGATTGGCGTCACCCGCCACTGGGCGGCCGGCCCGCTGGCCTGGGGCCTGTGGACCACGCTTTGGATTTCGGTGGTATCCGGTGCCCTGGGCCTGTTGATCGGCCTGTTCGCCGGCCTCTGCCGCCTGTCCAGCAACCCTACGCTGCGTGACCTGTCGACGGTGTATGTCGAACTGGTGCGCGGTACACCGCTGCTGGTACAGATCTTCATCTTCTACTTCTTCATCGGTACCGTGCTCAACCTGTCCCGCGAGTTTGCCGGGGTGGCTGCACTGGCGCTGTTCACCGGCGCCTACGTGGCCGAAATCGTTCGTGCCGGCGTACAGTCCATCGCCAAGGGCCAGAACGAAGCGGCCCGCTCGCTGGGCCTGAACGCGGGCCAGTCGATGCGCCATGTGATCCTGCCGCAGGCCTTCAAGCGCGTGCTGCCGCCTTTGGCCGGCCAGTTCATCAGCCTGGTCAAGGACACCTCGCTGGTCTCGGTGATCGCCATCACCGAACTGACCAAGAGCGGCCGCGAGGCCATTACCACCTCGTTCTCGACCTTCGAGATCTGGTTCTGCGTGGCAGGCCTGTACCTGCTGATCAACCTGCCGCTGTCGCACCTGGCCAGCCGGCTCGAGCGGAGGCTTGCGCAAAGTGATTGAAGTCCGTGACCTGCTGAAAGTCTTCGACACCCGTGGCCACGTGGTACGGGCCGTGGATAACGTCACCACCCAGGTCGCCAAGGGCGAAGTGGTGGTGGTGCTCGGCCCGTCGGGTTCGGGCAAGTCTACCTTCCTGCGCTGCCTCAACGGCCTGGAGCATTTCGACGAAGGCCATGTGGCCATCGACGGCCTGCAACTGGCCGACCCGAAGACCGACATCAACGCCTACCGCCGCGAAGTCGGCATGGTGTTCCAGCACTTCAACCTGTTCCCGCACATGACCGTGCTGGAGAACCTGTGCCTGGCACAGAAGGTGGTGCGCAAGCGCAACAAGGCCGACCGCGAGGCCAAGGCCCGGGCGCTGCTGGAGAAGGTGGGCATTGCGCAGAAAGCCAACGAATACCCGTCACGCCTGTCCGGTGGTCAGCAACAGCGGGTGGCGATCGCCCGCGCCCTGGCCATGGACCCGAAAGTGATGCTGTTCGACGAGCCAACCTCGGCGCTTGACCCGGAAATGGTCGGCGAGGTGCTGGACGTGATGAAGACCCTGGCCCAGGAAGGCATGACCATGGTCTGCGTTACCCACGAAATGGGCTTTGCCCGTGAAGTGGCGGACCGGGTGCTGTTCTTCGATCATGGCAAGCTGCTCGAAGACTCGGCCCCGGCCGCGTTCTTCGCCTCGCCGAAAGACCCGCGTGCGCAGGCGTTCCTGCGTCAGGTGCTTTAACCCGCACCGGCCTCTTCGCGGGCACGCCCGCTCCCACAGGTCCACCACCGCCTTGAAGGGGGGGGATATACCTGTGGGAGCGGGCATGCCCGCGAAGAGGACGACTCGGTTTCAGATGTTGAACCGCCCCACCATCCCCCGCAGCTGCTGCCCCAGCTGCTCCAGTTCCCCACTCGAAGCCGCCGTCTGCTCACTGGCCGCACTGGTCTGATCCGACACATCGCGCACATTCAGCACACTGCGGTTGATCTGCTCGGCGACCACGCTCTGCTCTTCGCTGGCCGTGGCAATCTGCTGGTTCATGCCCTGGATGCTGGACACCGTGTCGGTGATCTGGCTCAACGCATGCCCCGCCTTGCGGCTCAGCTCCACACTCTGCTCGGTCAGGTTCTTGCTGTTGTCCAGCAGGCGGGTCACTTCGTCGGTGCCGTTATGCAGGCTGTCGATCAGTTGGCCGATTTCCTCGGTTGCCGTCGAGGTGCGCTGGGCCAGACCGCGCACTTCATCGGCCACCACGGCAAAACCACGCCCGGCTTCACCCGCCCGTGCCGCTTCGATCGCCGCGTTCAGGGCCAGCAGGTTGGTCTGCTCGGACACTGACTTGATCACATCGAGGATGCTGCCAATGCGCTGGCTCTCGCCCGCCAGGTGCTGCATGGCCGCCAGGCAATGGTCCATCTGCCCGGCCAGCTGTTCGATACGGCCAATAGCTTCGGCCACCACCTGGTCGCCGATCTGCGCCTGCTGGTCGGCGTTGGTCGCCGCCAGCGAGGCCTGTTCAGCGTTCTGCGCCACTTCCTGCACGGTGGCGCTCATCTGGTTCATGGCCGTGGCCACCTGGTCGGTTTCCTCGCGTTGCTGGTTGATGCGCAGCTTGGTGTCTTCGCTGCTGGCTGCCAGCTGTGTGGCGGCCTGTGACAGGTGGCCGACGCCCTGGTCGATGCCACCGATCAGCTCGCGCAGGCTCAAGGTCATTTCGCGCATGCTGGTTTGCAACTGGCCCATCTCGTCGCGGCGTTGCACAGGTTCGACCTGGCTCAGGTCGCCCTTGGCGATGCGCCCGGCCACGGCCAGGGTCTGGCGCAAAGGCTGGGTGATCTGCAGGGTGATCAGCCAGCCGGCCACCACGCCTACGACCAACGCCAGCAGGGCTACAGTGGTCAGCAGCGAGCGGGCCTCAAGGGCTTCCCTGTCGCGCTGCTCGACCTTGCGTTTGCCAAGTTCCAGGCTTACCGCGCGCAGCTCGTTGCCCATGTTCTCCATATTGTTTTGCAGCTGTTCGACACGCACCGCAGCCCGACGATACTCATCCAGGCTGGCGCGGTACTTGGCCAGCTGCTCGCCGGGCTGCTGGGTGAGCGCACGGGGCAAGCCAAGTGGAGCAAGGCCTTTGAGCAGTTGCGCAAGGCTGCTGGCGGCGGCATCCAGGGAGGTGTCGCCGACCTTGGCGAAGCTTTCCACAGGGGAGAAGGTATAGGCCGGAACCAGGCTCTGCTGGTTGGTACGGTCGACATGTCGGGCAAGCGTGTCCATCAGCCCCAGCACACCGCCTTGCTGGCTGTCGGCAGGCATCCTCAGCAAGGCCTGGGTCTGGAGATCGTCGATCACTTCGGTGAGCTTCTGCTCATGGGCCTGCATGGCCTGGCGCAGGGCTATACGCTTGGCGACAGTATTCTCCAGTTCGCTGAAATCGTCGCGCAGGCGCTGCAGCAACGCCAGTTTTTCGGTCAGCATCTGCCGGGATTCATCCACGCTGCTACGTTGTTGCAAGGTGCTCAGCATGCTGTTGAGCTGGTCGAGAATGTTGGCTATCCGCGTTCTGCTGGCGTTGTCGTTGAGTACGCGGTAAGTGATGCGCTCTGCGCGCAAGTCTTTGGTCAGGTCGTTGATCAGGCCGATTTCGCTGAGTTGCTGCGAACGCACAATGGCGTCATCCAGTGCACGCCAGCCACTGACGGTGGTGGCCAGGGTAAGCAGCAGGACTACGGCAAAGCCGAGGGCGAGCTTGGCTGCGACACTGATGTTGCCGAGCTTGCGGTTGAGGTAGCCGAGCATGAGGAATCTCCGTGCGATTGGGGGCGAGGATGCAGGCGCATTGCTGGCATCACACCTTTGCCAATCGGCAGCGGAGCTGTAGGACTTGACCTGATAATCAGGTAGGAAATTTCACTTCATTGGGTGGGATTTATTGCCTGTTCCGGCCTCTTCGCGGGCTCGCCCGCTCCCACAGGGATCGCACAGGCTTCAAGGGCCATGCAGAGCCTGTGGGAGCGGGCAAGCCCGCGAAGAGGCCGGCACAGATGGCTCATGCTTCAGATCACAGCCTGAACCGCCCCACCAACCCTTGCAGGTGGGTACCCAACCGCGCCAGCTCCACGCTGGAGCTGGCCGTCTCTTCACTGGCCGCCGAGGTCTGGTCAGAAATATCCCGCACGTTCATCACGCTGCGGTTGATCTCTTCTGCCACGGCCGTCTGTTCTTCCGCTGCAGTGGCAATCTGCTGGTTCATGGCCTGGATCGACGATACGGTCCGGGTGATGGTCTCCAGCGAGCTGCCGGCACGGCGGGTCAGTTCGACACTGCTGTCGGTCAACTGGCGGCTGCTGTCCATCACGCTGGCCACGCGCTGGGTGCCGCTCTGCAGGCCGGCAATCAGTTCTTCGATCTCTTCGGTCGATTGCTGAGTGCGCTGCGCCAGGCTGCGCACTTCATCGGCCACCACGGCAAAGCCACGCCCGGCCTCGCCGGCCCGGGCCGCCTCGATCGCCGCGTTGAGGGCCAGCAGGTTGGTCTGCTGGGCCACCGACTTGATCACGTCGAGCACGCTGCCGATCTTGTCGCTTTCGGCCTTGAGCTGGTTCATCGCTTCGCTGGAGTTGACCACCTCGCCGGCCAGGCGCTCGATCTGCGCAACCGCCTCGCCCACTACACGATCGCCCTCGCGGGCCTGCTGGTCGGCCATCAACGCAGCTTCCGAGGCCTGCTCGGCATTGCGCGCCACCTCATGCACGGTAGCGGTCATCTGGTTCATGGCGGTCGCCACCTGATCGGTCTCGACCTTCTGGTTGTTGACCCCGGCACTGGTCTGCTCGGTCACCGCCGACAGCTCCTCGGCAGCACTGGCGATCTGCGTCACACCATCACCGATGCCGCTGATCAGTTCGCGCAGGCCCTGGGTCATGCGATGCATGCTGGCTTGCAACTGGCCCAGTTCGTCGCGGCGTTGTACCTGCAGGTTCAGGGTCAGGTCGCCACTGGCCACGCGTTCGGCGGCGTGCAAGGTCTGGCGCAGCGGGACGATGATCTGCCGGGTGATGGCCCAGGCCGCCAGCAGGCCGAGGGTCAGCGCCAGCACGGTGGCCACGGCGAGCACGGTCTTGGCCTGGGCCGCCCCGGCGTCGCGCACAGCGGTTTGCGAGGTGGTCATCGCCTGGCTGGTCTGCAGCAGTACCGTGCCGTGCTCGACCATGCTCTGCAGGGCCTGCTCACTGGCGACCTGGGCACTGCCGAACTGGGTGACCGCGTCGCGGTAGCCTGCCAGGGCGGTGGTGGCATCGTCCAGGCTGGCAGCATGCTCCGCCGGCACTTTGGCCGGTAGCGCGCGTAGCTCGGCCAAGGCCTGGTCGATGGCCTTCAGCGCCGTTTGCTGGTAGTCGGCGTTGCCGCTGTAGGTGTAACCGCGTACCTGGAACCGCGCCTGTTGCAACAGGGCGCTGACTTCCACCGCGTGCTGGTACTGGCTGATATCGCCACCCTGCAGCAGGCCGCGTTGCACCCGGCCAATCAGCTCCGCGGCCTTGTCGGCAGTGTCGCCTAGCACGGCGCGGCTGGCCTCGCGGTGTTGGCCGGCCTGTTTCAGCTCGTTGAACGCCTGCTGGTAGCCGCGCACGGCCTCGCGCTGCTGCTCAAGGCGCTGGCTGTCAGCGGGCTGCTCGATCTGCCCGAGCATAAGCTGCACCTGGCGCTCGAGATTGCCCAGGGCTTTTTCCAGCTCTGCCACCGAGGCTTCGTCAGGCTGGCGCTGGTAATGCTGGCGGGCGATGCGCAGTTCCTGGGTGTACTGCTGAATGACCGAGATGTTTCCCAGCTTGTCGCCACGGTTGATGATGCTGTCCATGCCGTGCCAGCCCGCCAGGGTGATGGCCAGGGTCAACAGCAGCACCAGGCCGAAGCCCAGCCCCAGTTTGCGATTGACGCTCACATTGCCCAATGATTGGGCGAACCATTGATACATGTACGACTCCCCGGCGCCTTGGCAGCACGATTAATTGTTGTGTTGCCAAGACAATCGGCCTGGGGAGGGGAAACTTTATGGGTAAAAGTTGACTTGAGTGTCAGAAAACTCGTGAAAGCATCGCTGTCACCGCGGTCTCTACCCGCAGGATGCGGTCGCCCAGCTGGACCGGAGCCAGGCCTGCCTTGCCCAGCAGGTCCACCTCGTAGGGGATCCAGCCGCCCTCCGGGCCGATTGCCAGGGTCACGGGCTGCTCCACGGCGCGCGGGCAGGCGGGGTAGGGGCCGGGGTGGCCGACCAGGCCCAGGGTGCCTGCGGCGATGGCCGGCAGGCGGTCTTCGACGAACGGTTTGAAGCGCTTCTCGATGATCACTTCGGGCAGCACGGTGTCGCGGGCTTGTTCCAGGCCCAGGATGAGGTTCTCGCGAATGCTGTCCGGGTGCAGGAACGGTGTTTGCCAGAAGCTTTTCTCGACCTTGTAGCTGTTCAGCAGGATCAGCCGCGGCACGCCAAGGGTAGCCACGGTCTGGAACAGCCGGCGCAGCATTTTCGGCCGAGGTACGGCCAGCACCAGGGTCAGCGGCAGCTTGGCCGGTGGCTGCTGGTCAAAGGCGACTTCCAGTTCGGCTTCGTGTTTTTCCAGGCGCAGCACCGTGGCCTTGCCCATCAGGCCGTTGATGCGGCCCACGCGCAGATTGTCGCCCACCGCCACACGGTGGATGTCCTGCATGTGGGTGAAGCGCCGGTCTGCGAGAACGACGCGGTCGGCCGAGACGAAGTCGGCCTCTTCAAGGAGCAACAGGTTCACGGTTGGGTCGCTGGTGGCTGGTCGTTGTGGTCGTTGGCGGTTTCGTCGTGGGCGCTGCGCTTGCGGATCAGGCTGCCGCACAGCACGCCGATCTCGAACAGCAGCCACATGGGAACGGCCAGCAGGGTCTGGGAGAAGATGTCCGGTGGGGTGAGGACCATGCCGACCACGAAGCAGCCGATGATCACGTAGGGGCGAATCTTCTTCAGGTACTTCACATCGACCACGCCGATCCATACCAGCAGCACCACCGCCACCGGGATTTCGAAGGCCACGCCAAAGGCGAAGAACAGCGTCATCACGAAGTCGAGGTAGCTGGCGATGTCGGTCATCATCGACACGCCTTCCGGCGTGGCGCTGGCGAAGAAGCCGAAGATCAGCGGGAACACCAGGAAATAGGCGAAGGCCATGCCGGCGTAGAACAGGAAGATGCTCGACACCAACAGCGGAATGGCGATGCGCTTTTCATGGCGGTACAGCCCGGGTGCGATGAAGCCCCAGATCTGCTGGAGGATGAACGGTATCGCCAGGAACAGCGAGACGATCATGGTCAGCTTGAACGGCGTGAGGAACGGCGAGGCCACGTCGGTGGCGATCATCGTCGCATTGGCCGGCAGGTGCTCGCGCAGCGGCGCGGAGACCAAGGTGTAGATCTGCTGGGCGAAGGAGAACAGCCCGGCAAAGATCAGGAAAATGACGGCAACGCAGCGCAGCAGGCGGGTGCGCAGTTCGGTCAGGTGCGAAACCAGCGGCATTGGCTGGTCGTGTTCCGGATTTTCGCTCATGGGGCTCGCGGCGGTTGAGGCGGTTCAGAAGGCGTGGCCGGGGTGGCAGCGGTCTCGACCGGCCTGGCTTCGAGCCCGGCGGGGGGCTGAACGGTTGCGGTGGTGACAGGCGGCTGCGCCGGTGGCGTCATCGGGTTGAGGATGCGCTTGGCTTCCTCTTCCATCTGCAGGATGTGCTCGTTGTGCAGCTGGCGGCGGATTTCGTCGGCGCCGATTTCGCGCTCCACTTCCATCTTGATGCTGTTGAAACTGCGCTTGAGCCGGCCGATCCACAGGCCTGCCGTGCGCGCGGCACCGGGCAGGCGCTCGGGGCCGAGCACCAGCAGGGCGACCAGGCCGACGAGCAGCAGCTCGCTGAAACTGATGCCGAACATGGGTCAGTCTTTCCGCTGCGGCTCTTGAGCCGGCTGGGCCTGGCCTTCGATGGTGTGGCCCTGGTTCTGCTGGGCAGTGTTCTGCACCGGTGGAACGGGTTGGGCAGGCGGCGGGGTCTGCTCGGCCGGCTTGTTCTCTTCGTCGCTCATGGCCTTGCGGAAGCCCTTGATCGACTCACCCAGGTCACTGCCGAAGTTCTTCAGCTTCTTGGTGCCAAACACCAGGACCACGACCACCAGCAGGACGATCCAGTGTTTCCAGTCAAAGATACCCATTTCGTACTCCTGAAAAATGTGTGTACAGCAAATCGATCCGGCAACACGGCCCCTGTGGGAGCGGGCATGCCCGCGAACACCGGCGTAGCCGGTGCCATGCACCGCGTCGTATTCTTCGCGGGCACGCCCGCTCCCACAGGCGCCCCAAAATACGTCAGGCAGAAGGCGTTCGTGCTGCCTTCTCATCATGCCCGGAAAGCCCGAAGCGGCGTTCCAGCTCATCGAGCACGGCTTGCGGATGCTGGCCCAGCGCGCTGAGCATTACCAGGCTATGAAACCACAGGTCGGCGGTTTCGTAGATGACATCGCTGTAATCCTTGCTGACCGCGGCATCCTTGGCGGCAATGATCGTCTCGACCGACTCTTCGCCGAGCTTTTCGAGGATCTTGTTCAGGCCCTTGTGGTACAGGCTGGCCACGTAGGAGCTGTCGGGCGCCGCTTGCTTGCGTTCTTCAAGCACTTCGGCCAGGCGGTTGAGGGTGTCGCTCATGTCAGTGTCCTGCGCTGTAGATGGCATCCGGGTCTTTCAGGACCGGGTCGACGGTTTTCCACTGGCCGTCTTCGAAGACGCGGTAAAAGCAGCTTTCACGGCCGGTATGGCAGGCGATATGGCCCAATTGCTCGACCATCAGGATGATCACGTCGGCATCGCAGTCCAGGCGCATTTCATGCAGCTTCTGCACATGCCCGGATTCCTCGCCTTTGCGCCACAGCTTGCCACGCGAACGCGACCAGTAGATGGCGCGTTGCTCGGCGGCGGTCAGGGCCAGCGATTCGCGGTTCATCCAGGCCATCATCAGCACGCGTCCGGTCTTGTGGTCCTGGGCGATCGCCGGTACCAGGCCCTCGCTGTTCCACTTGATCTCGTCCAGCCAGTCTTTCATCGTCGACTCCAAAGCGGGCCCGCTCCTGTGCCGGGCCCTTTGCGCTAGTGTGCCAGCCAAGGGCGCGGCTGGCTATTGGCGCACGATCAGGTAAAGGCCGGCGGCCAGCATCAGCCAGGCCGGCCAGGCGGCAGGGGCGGCCAGGCTGGTGGCCGCGGCGGCACCAGCAGCCAGTACCGCACCACCGCCGAGCAGGCCGGCGCCGAGCAGGCGCAGCGCCCAGCGGTCGCCCTGGCGGCGCCGCTCCGGCAGTTGCGGATCGTGCAGGTGCGGTTGCGACAGGCGCTCGAGCAGGTCGCGGGCCATGTCGGCCAGGTGCGGCAGTTGCTCGACCTGGCTGTGGATGTTGCCGAGCACGGCCTTGGGGCTCATGCGGTCGCGCATCCAGCGCTCGAGGAATGGCTTGGCGGTGCTCCACAGGTCCAGCTCGGGGTACAGCTGGCGGCCCAGGCCCTCGATGTTGAGCAGGGTCTTCTGCAGCAACACCAGCTGCGGCTGCACTTCCATGTTGAAGCGCCGGGCGGTCTGGAACAGGCGCATCAGCACCTGGCCGAAGGAAATATCCTTTAACGGTTTTTCGAAGATCGGCTCGCACACGGTGCGGATCGCCGCTTCGAACTCGTTGACCTTGGTGTGCGCCGGCACCCAGCCCGAGTCGATGTGCAACTGGGCGACGCGGCGGTAGTCACGCTTGAAGAAAGCGATCAGGTTGCGCGCCAGGTAGTCCTGGTCCTCGGCGGTCAGGCTGCCGACGATGCCGCAGTCGATGGCGATGTACTGCGGGCTCCATGGTTTGACCGTGCTGACGAAGATGTTGCCGGGGTGCATGTCGGCATGGAAGAAGCTGTCGCGGAACACCTGGGTGAAGAACACCTCCACACCCCGTTCGGCCAGCAGCTTCATGTCGGTGCGCTGGTCGGCCAAGGTGGCCATGTCGGTCACCGGCACGCCGTAGATGCGCTCCATCACCAGCACCTTGGGGCGGCACAGGTCCCAGTACACCTGGGGCACGTACATCAGCTCGGAGCCTTCGAAGTTGCGCCGCAGCTGGCTGGCGTTGGCCGCTTCGCGCAGCAGGTCGAGCTCGTCGTAGATGGTTTTTTCGTAATCGCCGACGATTTCCACCGGGTGCAGGCGACGGGCGTCGGCCGAAGCGCGCTCGGCGGCCTTGGCGATCAGGAACAGCCAGGCCAGGTCCTGGGCGATCACCGGCTTCAGGCCCGGGCGCACCACCTTGACCACCACTTCCTCGCCACTTTTCAGGCGCGCAGCGTGCACCTGGGCCACCGAGGCCGAGGCCAGTGGCTCGACGTCGAAGCGGCTGAAAAGTTGCGTTACCGGGGCGCCCAACTGCGCCTCGATCAGTGCCACGGCCTGCTTGGGGTCGAACGGCGGCACGCGGTCCTGCAGCAGCATCAGCTCATCGGCAATGTCGTTGGGCAGCAGGTCGCGGCGGGTGGACAACAACTGGCCGAACTTGATGAAGATCGGCCCCAGGTCCTGCAGGGCCAGGCGCAGGCGCGCGCCACGGCTGAGCTCGGACGGCTTGCGCGGCAGCCAGCGCCACGGCATCAGCAGGCGCAGGCTCATCAGCCACCAGGGCAGCGGCAGGTCGAACAGCAGGTCATCGAGACGGTAGCGGATCACCACACGCTGGATGCGAAAAAGACGGCGGACGGCGAGCAGCTTCATGCGTTATCGCTGGTATCAAGGGTTCGGGAAAGGCGCTTGAGGCGCGCCTCGAGGCGTTCTGTATCGAGCTTCAGGGCATCGAGCTCGCTGAAGGCGGCTTCGGCTTCGCGCTTGCCGACCAGGGTACGGGACTCTTCGGCCAGGTACTCGGAAAGGTTCTGGCTGAAGCGCGCCAGGCCCTGGCGGGTCCAGCGTGCACGCAGGCGGATGTGGCCCGCCAGCAGCGCCGTGGCGACCGGGCCGAGCCAGCGTTGCAGCTCGTGCTCCCAGTCCAGCTCCAGGTCCTGCAGCACACCGAACAGGTCGAGCAGCACGGCGCTGTCGCCATGCAGTTCGACTTGCGGGCTGTGCAGCACGGCAGTCTTGTCCCTGGCCAGGGCCAGTTGCGCCAGGCTGCCGGCCGGGGCGCGCAGGCTGCAGTCGACCTCGCCTTGCCAGTGGGCGGCAAGCATCAGGCCCTCTTCATCGGGCAGGATGAACACCTGCAAGGCTGGCTGGCGGCAGTCGATCTCGATGACCTTGCCCTCCAGCGCGGCCAGCCGCGGCAGGGCCGTGCTGTCCATGCGCAGGACGCGGTTCAGGCCATGTTCGGCGCTGGCGAGCAGCCCGGCCAGCAGCATCAGGGCTTGATCCCCCGGTGCACGGCAACGATGCCGCTGGTCATGTTGTGGTAGGTGACGCGGTCGAAACCGGCCTCGACCATCATGGCCTTCAGGGTTTCTTGATCGGGGTGCATGCGGATCGACTCGGCGAGGTAACGGTAGCTCTCCGAGTCGTTGGTGATCAGCTTGCCGGCCAGCGGCATGAAGGCGAACGAGTAGGCGTCGTAGGCCTTGGACATCAGCTTGTTGGTCGGCTTGGAGAACTCCAGCACCAGCAGGCGTCCGCCCGGCTTGAGCACGCGCAGCATCGAGCGGATGGCTTCGTCCTTGTGGGTGACGTTGCGCAGGCCGAAGGCGATGGTCACGCAGTCGAAGTGGTTGTCCGGGAATGGCAGCTTCTCGGCGTCGGCCTGGACGAACTCGATGTTGCCGGCCACGCCACGGTCGAGCAGGCGGTCACGGCCGACCTTTAGCATCGACTCGTTGATGTCGGCCAGCACTACCTGGCCGGTCGGGCCGACCAGCCGCGAGAACTTGGCGGCCAGGTCGCCGGTACCGCCGGCGATGTCCAGTACACGGTTGCCGGCGCGTACGCCCGACAGCTCGATGGTGAAGCGCTTCCACAGGCGGTGCATGCCGCCGGAAAGCACGTCGTTCATCAGGTCGTACTTGGCCGCTACCGAGTGGAACACCTCGGCGACTTTCTTCGCCTTCTGGCTTTCAGGGACGTCCTGGTAACCGAAATGGGTGGTGGGTTCGGCGTGGTCGCCTTTGCGCTGGTCGTTCATATCGCTTCACCGGAAAAAATTACCGCCATTCTAGGGCGAACGGGCGGATTTGTCTTGGCGGGGTGTGCCAGTGGGCAGGGGCGGGCATAATGCCCATTATGTCTTCATCTTCAGGAACACCCGCATGACCCAGATCAGCGTCGAACGCAAACATTCCCTCGGCCGTGATGCCGCCCGTGCCAAGGCTGAAGCGCTGGTCGACAAACTGACCCGCGAATACGACCTCAAGGCCACCTGGAACGGTGACCGGGTCGACGTGGCGCGCAGCGGTGCCAACGGCAGCGTGCACATCTTCGATGACCGCATCCGCGTCGAATTGAAGCTGGGCATGATGCTGTCGATGATGAGCGGCACCATCAAGGGCGAGATCGAGCGGGCGCTGGACAAAGCCCTGGCCTGACACCCCTTCCCGGGCCATGCTCGTTCACCTTAGGGTGAAGATTCTAATTTCCCTCTCTACCTTGTGCTCAAGCCCAACCTCCATGGGCGGTTCCTCCTCCACTCATGAGCATGAGGTACAGAGCATGGCCAAAGTGACTGTGAAGAAAAAGGACGACGCCCCGGGTACGCTGGGCGAGGTGCGCGGCTACGCGCGCAAGATCTGGCTGGCGGGCATCGGCGCCTATGCGCGCGTGGGCCAGGAAGGCTCCGACTACTTCAATGAGCTGGTCAAGGCCGGCGAAGGCGTCGAGAAGCGTGGCAAGAAGCGCATCGACAAGGAGCTCGATGCTGCCAACAACCAGATCGACGAAGCGACCCAGGAAGTCAGTCGCGTACGCGGCAAGGTCGAAGTTCAACTGGACAAGATCGAAAAAGCTTTCGACGCGCGGGTAGGTCGCGCCTTGAATCGCCTTGGCATTCCGTCTAAACATGACGTTGAGGCGTTGTCCATCAAGCTTGAACAGCTGCACGAGCTGCTCGAGCGCGTCGCGCACAAACCATAAGGAGAGCAGGATGGCTGGCAAGAAGAATTCCGAGAAAGAAGGCAGCTCCTGGGTCGGCGGGATCGAGAAGTACTCCCGCAAGATCTGGCTGGCGGGGCTTGGTATCTATTCGAAGATCGACCAGGACGGCCCGAAGCTGTTCGACTCGCTGGTAAAGGATGGCGAGAAGGCCGAGAAACAGGCGAAGAAGACCGCAGAAGATGTTGCTGAAACTGCCAAGTCGTCGACCACTTCGCGTGTGTCGGGCGTGAAGGACCGTGCGCTAGGCAAGTGGAGCGAACTCGAAGAGGCCTTCGACAAGCGCCTGAACAGTGCCATCTCGCGCCTTGGCGTGCCGAGCCGCAACGAGATCAAGGCCCTGCACCAGCAGGTGGACAGCCTGACCAAGCAGATCGAGAAACTCACCGGCGCTTCGGTTACCCCGATTTCGTCGCGCACTGCAGCCAAACCGGCTGCGAGCAAGGCGGCGGCCAAGCCACTGGCCAAGACGGCAGCGGCCAAGCCTGCGGCAAAAACCGCGGCAGCCAAGCCGGCAGCCAAGGCCGCAGCGGCTAAACCTGCTGCCAAGACTGCGGCGGCCAAGCCTGCGGCGAAACCGGCAGCGGCCAAACCGGCTGTGGCGAAGAAGCCTGCAGTGAAGAAAGCACCGGCCAAGCCGGCAGCCGCCAAGCCGGCAGCTCCAGCGGCCAGCGCCGCTCCGGCCGCTAGCGCAGCTTCGGCGCCCACTGCGGCTCCGGCCAGCAACCCGCCTTCGGCACAGACAGGCACCGGTACCCTGATCTGATACCGCGTCGCCATCTTCGCGGGCTTGCCCGCTCCCACAGGTCCTGTGTGCACTCGAGCACTGCATTTCACCTGTGGGAGCGGGCATGCCCGCGAAAGCCGCGACACCGAATCAACAGGCTTACCCCTCCAGATACCGCACCGCCAATTGCTCCGCCGCCCCCCGCGCCTGGGCCTGCAGATGCGGCGCCACCAGCATCATCACCTGGTACACCACAATCCCCACATCCCCCTCGCGCCCCAGTACCCGCTGATAATCCAGCGAGAACATCAGTGTCAGGGTGATCTGCTCCACCAGTTGCCCCAGCGCCTGGGTCTCGCTCTCTACCAACCCTTGGCCCTTGAGGCTGGCCAGCAACGCCGCCAGTGTGCGCTTGAGCGCGTTGATCAGGTTGCGCATGCCGCGGGCCAGTTTGGGCAGGCGCCCGGTCAGGTTCGACAGGTCCTGGAACAGGAAGCGGTACTGCGCCATGCGTTCGACGATCAGGTGCAGGAACAGCCAGTAATCCTCGGCGTCAAGGCGTACCTCCAGCGGCGGGTCGAGCAAGGGCATCAGCGCTTCTTCAAAGCGCTCGAACAACCCCAGCACCAACGGCTCCTTGCCGTGGAAGTGGTAGTAGAGGTTGCCAGGGCTGATGCCCAGTTCGTTGGCAATTTCCAGGGTGGATACGTTCGGTTCGCCCTGCTGGTTGAACAGCTGCAGGGCACATTCGAGGATACGGTCGCGAGTCTTCATCCAGTCGGCATGCTCATCGGGTCAGCACGTAGGTGCCCGGCGCGGGGCCCAGCGGTGGGTAGGTGGCATTGCCCAGTTCGCTGCGCGGTGCCTTGAGCGGGCCGGAGCGCGCGGTGATCCACTCCAGCCACAACGGCCACCAGCTGCCTTCGCTGCGCTTGGCATCGTGGAACCAGGCACGCGGGTCGCTGGACAGCTTGGGGTTGGCCAGGTAGTAGGCCTTGGGGTTGCCGGGCGGGTTGATGATGCTCTGGATGTGCCCGCTGTTGGCCAGCACGAAGCGCCGGTCGCCACCCAGCAGCAAGGCCGAGCGGTACACCGCATCCCACGGGGTGATGTGGTCGTTGCTGCCGGCCACGGTGAAACTGTCCAGCTCGACCTTCTGCAGGTCGATGGGTGTGCCGCATACCTCCAGGCCGGCTGGGTGGGTCAGCGGGTTGAGCTTGAAGAAGTCCAGCAGGTCGCCATGCAGCGCGGCGGGCAGGCGCGTGCTGTCGGCGTTCCAGTACAGGATGTCGAAGGCTGGTGGTGTCTTGCCGAGCAGGTAGTTGTTGACCCAGTAGTTCCAGATCAGGTCGTTGGGCCGCATCCAGGCGAAGATCCGCGCCACCTCGGCGCCATCCAGCACACCGCGCTGGTAGGAGCGGCGCTTGGCGGCCTCGATGGTCTGCTCGTCGGCGAACAGGCTGGCGGGGCTTTCGAACTTGCTGTCCAGCAAGCTGACCAGGTAGGTGGCGCTGCGCACCCGGCGCAGCTGGTGCTTGGCCTGCAGGTGGCCCTGCAGTGCGGCCATGGTCAGGCCACCGGCGCAGGCGCCCATCAGGTTGGGGTCGCGGTTGCCGCTAATGCTGCGGCAAGCGTTGAGCGCTTCTTCCAGGGCCTGCACGTAGCTGGACAGGCCCCATTCGCGGTGGCGTGGGTCGGGGTTGCGCCAGCTGACCATGAACACCTGCAGGCCATTCTTGAGCATGTACTGGACGAAGCTGTTGGTCGAGCTGAGGTCGAAGATGTAGAACTTGTTGATCTGTGGCGGCACCACCAGCAGTGGCCGGGCGTGCTGCTTTTCGCTCATCGGCTTGTACTGGATCAGCTCCAGCAGCTCGTTGCGGAACACCACGGCGCCGGCAGTCGCGGCCAGGTTGCCGCCCACTTCGAAGGCGCGCTCGTCGACCTGGCGTGGCAGGCCGTCATTGTGGCGCAGGTCATCGAGCAGGTGGGCCATGCCGCGCACCAGGCTCTGGCCACCGCTGTTGAACAGTTCCTTGACCGCCAGCGGGTTGAGCAGCGAGTTGCTCGGCGCCAGGGCATCGTTGATCAGGTTGAACAGGAAGTGCGCACGGGCCCGGTCATCGTCGTCCAGGTGGCTTTCCTCGATCCACAGGCGGGTCTGCTTCTGCCAGGCCAGGTAGGCTTGCAGGCCGCGCCGGTAGAACGGGTTCTGGCTCCATGTCGGGTCGCTGAAGCGCGGATCGCGCGGGTTCGGCTGAAGCGGTGTGTCACCCAGTATCACCCGGCCCAGCTGGCCACCCAGGGCCAACAGGTGATGTGCGGTGTGCAGCGGGTGACGCAGGCTTTGGCGGCTGACATTGCGCAGCGTGGAAATCAGGTCACGACCGCGCAGGCCGAGGATGGCGTTCTGCACGTTCATGCTGGTGGCGGGAAGCGTTGGCGTTCCTTTGGCCGGTTTGTCTTTCATGGCAACACTCCCTCGTCTAAGCCATTTCGCTGTCGAGACCTTCGCGGGCATGCCCGCTCCCACAGGTTCGGCGCCATCCCTGTGGGAGCGGGCATGCCCGCGAAGAAGGCCGCATCGATTTACCCGCCCGAAGCCGGACGAGGGTGCATGACGGCGCGCTGTCGTTCTTGCTGAAGGAACTTCATGATGATCGGGGCGACGGCCTCGGCCCGGGTGATCAGGAATAAATGACCGTCGTCGATAATGTGTAGCTGGGCATTGGGAATCCGCCAGGCCAGCAGGCGCATGTTGATCAGCGGGATCAGCGGGTCGTCGTCGCCGGCCAGCACCAGGGTCGGTTGCTGGATCTTGTGCAGCCAGTGGATGCTGGTCCAGCCGAGCCCGGCGAACAGCTGCCAGTAGTAGCCCATCTTGCCGCCGGAGCGCACCTTGGCGGCGTGCTGCATGGCCAGTTCGGGGTCACGCCGGAAGCCGCCGCCATAGATCGTCGGCGCAATGCGGATGACATGCGACGGCTGCACGTAACGCCGTGGGCTGGCCATCATCCACAACACCTTGGGCTTGCCTGGCACCATCACCGCACCGGCTGCGGTGGCGGCCAGCACCAGTTTTTTGCAGCGTTCGGGGTAATCGTGGGCGAACTGCTGGGCCAGGGCGCCGCCCCAGGACACACCAATGACATTGACCTGGCCGTAGTCGAGGTAGTCGAGCATGCGTGCCGTCAGCTTGGCCAACCCGGGGAAGCGGTATGGGTGGCGCGGCGTGGACGAGCCGCCGACCCCGGGTACGTCAAAGGCAATGACTTCCAGGTCCGGGTCCAGTGCTTCGATGAACGGAAACACCAGCTCCAGGTTGGCACCGATGCCGTTGAAAATCAGCAGCGGCGTCAGGTGCGGCTTGCCCGGGCGGACGGCGGTGCGGATGGACTGGTTGTCCAGCTCGACGGTCCTGAAGATGTAGGGTTGCGGCATGCGCGTGACTCATGGGGTGAAATGAACACCGTGGCGCCCCGCAGGGGGCCACGGCGCTGCAGCTCAACGCTCGTGAACGTAGGTGCCCGGGGACGCCTCGCCAGCGGCGTAGGCACGGTTGCCCAGGCGGGTCGGCGCCTTTTTCAGCTCGCCGGCACGCTCGCCCAGCCAGCTTTGCCAGTGCAGCCACCAGGAGTCGGCATGCTTGGTGGCGTTCTCCTGCCAGGCCACCGGGTCACCCGGGCGATCGGCACCGGTCATGAAGCGCGCCTTGGGGTTGCCTGGCGGGTTGAGGATGCTCTGGATGTGGCCGCTGTTGGACAGCACGAACTCGATCTTGCCGCCGAACAGGTGCGCCGAGCGGTAGCATGACTGCCACGGGGTGATGTGGTCGTTGGTGCCGGCAAGGCTGTAGATGTCGCATTTGACCTGTTTCAGGTCGATCGGAGTGCCGCAAACCTCCAGGGCGTCCGGGCGGGTCAGCGGGTTGCTCTTGAACATTTCGATCAGGTCGCCGTGGAAGGCGGTCGGCAGGCGCGTGGTGTCGTTGTTCCAGAACAGGATGTCGAACACCGGCGGCTCGTTGCCGAGCAGGTAGTTGTTGACCCAGTAGTTCCAGATCAGGTCGTTGGGGCGCATCCAGGCGAACACCTTGGCCATCTCGCTGCCTTCGAGCACGCCGGCCTGGTAGGAGTGGCGCTTGGCGGCCTCCAATGTCTGCTCGTCGACGAACAGGGCGACCTGGTTGTCCATGGTAGTGTCCAGCACGCTGACCAGCAGGGTCAGGGCATTGACCTTGTTTTCGCCGAGGGCGGCATAGTGGCCGACCAATGCCGTGCAGGTGATGCCGCCGGAGCAGGCACCGAGCATGTTCAGGTCCTTGCTGCCGGTAATCGCCAGCACCGCGTCGACCGCCTCCTTGAGCGCGTCGATGTAGGTGGACAGGCCCCATTCGCGCTGGGCTTTGGTCGGGTTGCGCCAGCTGATGATGAAGGTCTGCTGCTGTGAGCGCAGGCAGTAGCGCGCCAGGCTCTTTTCCGGGCTCAGGTCGAATACGTAGAACTTGTTGATTTGCGGCGGCACCACCAGTAGCGGGCGGGCATGCACCTGCTCGGTGATGGGGTTGTACTGGATCAGCTCCAGCACATCGTTGCGGTACACCACGGCGCCTTCACTGGTGCCCAGGTTCTTGCCCACCTCGAAGGCGTCCATGTTCACCTGGCTGGGCATGCCGCCGTTGTTGACCAGGTCCTTGGCCAGGTTGGACAGGCCATCGAGCAGGCTCTTGCCGCCGGTTTCGAAGAAGCGTTTGACTGCTGCCGGGTTGGACAGGGTGTTGGTCGGAGCCATGGCTTCGGTCATCAGGTTGATGACGAACTGGCCGCGGCTGATGTCCTGGGGAGACAGGTCACTGTTGCCGATCCAGTCCTGCAGCTCCTTGCGCCAGGCCAGATAGGTTTGCAGGTAGCGGCGGTAAAGTGGGTTGTTGCTCCATGCCGGGTCATTGAAGCGACGGTCGTCGCTTTCCGGGGCAAGGCTGGACTTGCCCAGCAGCACGTTCTTCAGCTCCAGGCCAAAGTGGGCCACATGCTTGGCGCTGTGCAGCGGTTGGCGCACGGCCTGGCGCAGCACGGTGCGTGCCGAGCTCAACAGGTCTTTGCGGCGGATACCGATGACCGGGTTCAGCCCCAGGGTGTTTTCCGAGGCCTGCCGCTGCAGCTCATCGTTGTTCTTGTTACTCATCTACGACGCTCCGTTGTCCTGAGACGAGTACCGGTTGCTGTGGCGGGTGCACAGTTCTGAGCCCGGTACTGCTACTCGGGTGACCAGTGATAAGGAACAGCGGTGCTGCGAGGGTTCTGACTACCTGCAATTTGATGCAGGGAACTTGCCACCCCCATTGGTTACCCGACTTTCATGTAATGCGCAAGACAGCCCGTCACTGGGCTGTCTGTAAGTCATTCAAACAGATGATTTTAGAAAATGCGCTCTAAATCCTGCAGGCCTTGCGCTAGAGCATGAGTTTGACCACCGACTCGGCAGGGTCGCGGGATTTCCCGGCCTTGTGCAGTTCGTCGAGGTACTCGGCCCACAGCTGTTCCTGGCGCAGGCACAGCTGCTCGAGGTATTCCCAGGTGAACAGGCCGCTGTCATGGCCGTCGTCGAAGGTCAGTTTCAGTGCGTATTGCCCGGCAGGTTCCAGGCCGCTGAGGCCGACGTTGATCTTGCCGAACTGGAGGATGGGGTTACCGTGGCCCTGGACCTCGGCGGAGGGGGAGTGCACGCGCAGGAATTCGGCAGGCAGGTGGTAGACCTCGCCGGGGGCGTAGGTGAGGCTGAGGGTTTTCGAGGCTTTGTGCAGGTTGATGGCGGTGGGCAGGCGGGCCATGGGCGGAATCTCTCGGGAGCTGATGAAGCAAGCTTCCAGCTTATGATGGAGGGATTCAAGGGCCTCTTCGCGGGC